>JBDNJA010000159.1:0-40724 GCA_041688005.1 Gammaproteobacteria bacterium | reverse complement strand
CTGGAAAAACAAAACGCCGGTATGAGTTTGTCTGAAATGGAGGCTGACCTACCCACAGCCTGCAATGTGGGCACAAAGCGCAATAGCAAAGGCCATACAACCAGCTGGATCGGTTATAAATTCGACATTGATGCCTGTGATGGTGGTATTCCGATCAGCTGCTTACTGACATCCGCCTCGCTCCATGACAGTCAAGTGGCCATCCCATTAGCTGAGATAACTAACCAACGAATCACACATTGCTATGACTTGATGGATGCAGCCTATGATGCGCCCTTAATCAGGCAGCATAGCGAATCATTGGGGCATGTCGCGTTGATCGATGAAAACCCAAGGACAACGGTACGTAAAGCGGAGATAGTCGCAGAGCAAAAATGCCGTCGAATAGCAGGCTATCAACTGGCAGAGGATGTTCACTACAACGAACGCAGCACTGTAGAGCGAGTCAACGGTCGATTGAAAGATGAGTTTAATGGTCGGTCGGTGCGCGTGAAGGGTCATACCAAGGTCATGTGTCATCTGATGTTCGGCATCATCGTACTGAGCATTGTCCAGCTGATGAAGCTGACGATATAACGCCCAAAGCAGTCCCCCACTAGCGTCATGAACAAGGCTTATTATCAGATGAGCACGGGCTTCTTTGGGTTGAAAAGCCGAAAAAACGGCATATTTGGGTAATCGGAGTAAAATAGCCCAGAGTCAATACGAGTAGAAGCTATTGCAGCTGAATAATCGCCTCCCCATTATATATAAATTCGGTGAGAGTTTTGCAATTGGCTCCTAAGTAATCTTTCTCGCTGATTTATTGATCCAGGTCAGTTCGAAGCACGGGTATTTTAATATGATGGAATCCAAGATTAGTTGACGTATATGGAGGTCTTGGTGTGTAAGCTTTTGGACGTTTTTACATTGTATCCTGTGACTATAGAGATGAGTGGATTCCATTTGAGGAAAATCAACGCTAGGTTGTTGAAAAAGGAGAGGTTTATTAGTGCCCGAATATAAAGATTATTACCAATTGTTAGCTGTGGCTCGTGATGCGACGAAAGCGCAAATAAAAAGTGCTTATCGAAAACTGGCGCGAAAATATCACCCGGATGTCAGTAAGGAAGCCGATGCTGAGGATAAATTTAAAGAAGTTGGTGAAGCATACGAGGTTTTGAAAGATACCGAAAAACGCGCAGCCTATGACCAGTTAGGCAATCAATGGCAACAGGGACAGGACTTTCGTCCGCCTTCAGACTGGGATGCCGGGTTCGAATACAGTGGTGGATCTGGAAATGACGGTTCAACTTATAGCGATTTTTTTGAATCAATATTTGGTCGTGGTTTTTCAGGTGGCGGAGGACAGGCATCCGGATTTCGGGAACACCCCCAGGCACGGGGTCAGGACCATCATGCCCGTATACTTATTTCACTGGAAGACTCCTATCAGGGCGCTACAAGCGAAATAAAGCTGCATGCGCCCGAACTCGATTCCAATGGTCGGGTTGTTACTCGTGAACGTACCTTAAGCCTAAAAATTCCACGCGGGGTGCGCGAAGGTCAAAATATTCGACTGGCAGGGCAGGGCTTGCCTGGCCATGATAAATCGACTAATGGTGATCTTTATTTGCAAATCGGCTTTCAGCCGCATGACTTATTCCACGTCGATGGTCGTGATGTCTATCTGGATTTACCAATAGCGCCCTGGGAAGCTGCGCTCGGTGCAAAACTGAAAGTGCCAACACCAAATGGTGTGGTTAATCTGAATATTCCAGCGGGATCACAGGCAGGACGTAAGCTTCGATTAAAGGGGCGCGGTATTCCGGCTACGCCGGTAGGGGATTTATTTGTCACTTTGAATATCGTATTGCCAGCCGCGGATTCTGAGTCAGCTCGTGATTTCTATCGAGAAATGGAAAAACAACTGGCGTTTAATCCTCGTGCAAAAATGGGAGTTTAAAAGAATGATTTCAAATCGGAACAATGACGCTTTTAGCGGCGTCGTGCTGGATGAATTTACCGTAGTGACGATTGATGACCTTTGTCAGACTTGTCGTGTCGATCAGGCGGTTATCGTCAGCCTGGTTAACGAGGGCATTGTCGAGCCCAACTCAAGAACGGAATCGCCCTGGAGATTTAGTGGCACAGCACTACCACTTTTTGCGCGAGCAATCAGGTTGCAAAGGGATCTCGAACTGAATCCTGCCGGGGTCGCATTTGCACTGGATTTACTCGATGAGATAGAGCAGCTACGAAAGCATATAAAGTTAATTGAAAGTAGTCGAGTTGGCAGTTGAGATGAAACAATCTGTGCATCTCGTGTGTCCACTTTGCCAGAGTGTGAACCGGCTTAGTTTGGGACGGTTAAATGACCATCCTAATTGCGGTAGATGCAAACATGACTTGTTTAATGCCAGCCCAGTTGAGTTAAACAAGGCTAGTTTTGAGCGAAATTTAGCGCGTAATGATATTCCACTACTGGTTGATTTCTGGGCACCCTGGTGCGGTCCCTGTGTGTCGATGGCATCTGCTTTTAAACAGGCCTCGGCTCAACTTGAGCCACTGCTGCGTTTGGCTAAGGTGAATACAGAAGCCGAGCCAGAGATATCCAGCCGATTTAGCATACGTAGTATTCCGACGATGATCCTGTTCAAGGGTGGGCAGGAAATAAAGCGCCATTCAGGTGCCATGGGAGTGGCGCAAATTGCCGCCTGGGCAAAGTCAGCAGTTTGAAAGTAGCTAAGTGACAGTATTAAGCTGTTGCCTTAACGCCTGAAGTTGCATTTGGTTTAATGTTTTCTCGGTGCTAATTAACGTGAAGGTATCGATTAGCTCTTCTTCGTTTAAAGGTTCCTTAGATTGCAATTGTTGTTCTAATACATCCACGTTAGCTTCCGATGGATCTTGTCCTGCTACTTGCCGCTGAATGATGCGTTGTCGTAAAACGTCGTCGGGCGCCTCGCAGCTAATGACTATATGCGGAATTTTATTTTGCCAGGCCAATTGTTTGAATTGATCGCGATATTTCAGTTTGAGGAAACTGGCGTCAATGATGACAGTAAAACCGGCAGTTAAAATTATTTGGGCTAATTCTGCTAATCGTTGATAGGTTTCGTGAGTCGCCTGTTTGGTATAAATACCCTGATCAGGTAGCGATGCCGAGTGTTCATCAGCTTCGAGGCTAAATAGACGTTTACGTTCTATGTCGGAACGAAGCTGAATTGCACCTATCTGCTCGACTAGCTGAGCAGCTATGGTCGATTTACCAGAACCCGATAGTCCGTGCATGACAATGATCGCGGGACTAAGCCCCGTAATCCAGGACTGAGCCAGGTCTATATAACGAATAGCTTCTTCATATGCACTGGATTGATCAGGCGCGAAATTACTCTCCGTCTCTACCCCCAGGCATGATACTTTGGCGCGAACCAGTGCGCGGTAGACAAAATAATAACGAAGTAGTGTGATTCCTTTGTAATCCCCAGTAGTGGCCAGATAGTGGTTCGTAAACCGCCACGCGAATTCCGAGTAATCATGTGCGCATAAATCCATTGTGACAAACGCAATCTCGCTAATAGTATCGATCCAACGAAGTTCTGGATTGAATTCGATACAATCAAACAGGGTAATTTTGTTTTTGATAAACGCTATATTGCCGAGATGAAGATCTCCATGGCATTCGCGTATAAAGCCATCTTCCAGTCTTTTCTTGATGCTGGCTGTACCGTCGATATTGGCATTTAGACACCAGAACTTTAATTCATTGAAATATTCAGGCAAAACAGCGGGAGGAATAATTGATTCGATTTTATCAAAATTCTCTCGGCTCCATTTATTAATCGATTCAATTGGCTTTTGCTCACTATCGGGGTTTAATTTAGATGCGTTATTATGGAATCTGGAAATCACCTCTGCAAGGGAGTCAACATGAGATGCCAGCAAACTGCGTTTGTTTACTCGCTCACTTATCAAATCTGACTGGGCAAACTCAATCATTTTCACGGCATATTCAAACACCTCTCCCTGACCCTGAAAATGAGGGTTATCAGAACTGCCCGTAATACTCACAACCTGCACATACAGCTCCGCCGCAAATCGCCGATTGAGGCGTAACTCTTCATTACAATAATACTTTCGTTTCTCGAGCGTCGAGAAATCGACAAAATCGAAATTGACCGGTTTTTTAATTTTGTAGGCATAAATGCCAGTCAATAATACCCAGGAAATATGGGTTTCGATGACGCTAAATGATTTTACAGGGTGGTCGTACAACTCAGAATTCTGCAACGAACATACTAATGAATTGCCTGCACTTAATGCGCCATCATCAAAATCGGTTGGTTGGAATTTAGCCATCTGCAAGTTCCGATATGATTGTCAGTATCAAGCCCTTGAAGTCTTCGGTACTGACCCGAAAACTGGGCCAGTATCTCAGGTTTTCTTAATGAACTTTGATCTCTATTGCTTTAGGTTTAGCTTCTTCACTCTCTAAGCCTGGATACCGTGTTGGTAATTCGAACATTGGGAATTATAGACGTATGATTCATACGGTTATTGACTCAGGTCAAGAAGTAAACATCGGGTTAGTGGATACTAGACCGACTTTTTAAACAAAATTCGGAGCCTGGAAAAATGACTATAAAAGATGTTTTGGTTTATACCGACAATGATGAATTTTGTGGCAATCGCGTATTGAGTGCAGTCAACCTGGCTCATCATTATGATGCACATGTAATCGGCCTATACGTAACACGAATGTTGGTTGTTCATCCTTATCCTTATGCCTATTTGCCGAGTAGCGCATTTGAAACGTTGGAGGCCGAGGCACAGGAGCGCCGGGGCGAAGTCGGTGCATTGTTTGAAAGTAAAACACATTCAGAGGAAATCCGCAGTGAGTTCAGAGCGGTAGAAGGTAATGCGGTTGATAATGTTAACCTGCATAGTCGCTATGCGGATTTACTCGTAATACCTGGTCGCTATGTTTCTGGACAAAATATTAATCCTAACTATATCGTGTCTGATGTTTTACTGGGCGCTGCCTGCCCGGTTTTGATGTTGCCAGATGCTCAGGGTTCGCTAAGCCTTCCCATACAGCGTGTTTTAGTTGCCTGGGATGGTAGCCATGAGTCAGCACGTGCGCTAAATGCTGCGTTGTCAATTTTCCCCGATGTTAAAGTTGTGGATGTTGTATCGGTATCGGCAAGTGAAGAAGAGGCGAAAAAAATAGCGCCACATATCGCTCGGCATGACAGGGAAGTTAATGTGCATCTAGCGGAAGGTAGTCATTTTAATGCAGGTAGCGCCTTACTCAATCAGGCCAAATCTCTAGGCAGTGAACTGATGATAATGGGTGCTTATGGTCATTCTCGGTTGCGCGAGCAAGTATTGGGAGGCGCTACTCAGCATGTTCTTGATCACGCGCGTTTGCCTGTCTTATTTTCGCATTAGCCAGTTTGAGAAAAAAGGATGGCAACGATCTGGTTTCAGCATCTGGGTATCCATTAAAAAAGCAGTGGTTAGGCCGGAAATACAGTGTAAAAATATTAAACACGAAGTGGAGGTTGCGGGATGGCCAGATCCGTCTCAGTTCGAATTCCCTGCTGATCTACTCTGGCCCTATTATTTCTGCGGTAAAATGCAATGTTGAAAAAATATCGATTAGAGATATGGGATAACATCAATGGTTGACGATTTGCTCGCGCCAGTCGCAGTTTTCTGCAGGGTGTAATACGAATCCCCGATATAGATGTTGCTTTACATTTTACCAGCCTGCATCCAGAACTTATCGGACTCCCTGGAAGCGACTTTCGGATCAGTAGCCGTTATACGCAGGATTTGAAATTTAATCTCACTGGCCAGGCAGCAAAATTTTCGGATAAATTGGAGGTGAACTAGTTGTCATGTTCGACCAAATATACAATTGGATAGATGACAACATCCTCGGCATTAGACATGAATTACGCTGGTCTTATTTGCCGCCTTTACTGGTCTATATGGCTGCCGGCATATCAGGACTAACCGGCATAGTCGGGACCTTTTTTGTTAAAGAATACCTGGGTCTATCGGCTGCTTTTCTAGCTGCCCTGGGTTTTTGGGTGAATATACCCTGGGCATTGAAAATGCCAATTGGTCACCTGGTTGATTTAATCTGGCGCAGGAAAGCCGCGTTAGTTTATTTGGGTGCCGGGGTGATTGCTCTGGGTCTGATAATTATGATCGGTTTACTAACCGATCGAGATGCGATGACCGCAATTCTACCGGCCGAAGTCTGGTTTATCATTAGCGTTATCCTCGGACCCATCGGTTACGTTATTCAGGATACGGTTGCCGATGCGATGACGGTTGAGGCAGTTCCGAATATTGACCAAAATGGTAAGCCATTCGCGCCGGATCGTTTAAAACTCATGCATACGACGATGCAGACTCTGGGGCGCGTTGCGATCATTAGTGGCGCAGTAATAGTGGGTGGCATAAACCTCTATCTATTTCGTGATATTGACGGTTTAACAGCAATCGAAAAAGTGCGAATCTATCGGAACATATACAGCCTGGCATTGATCATTCCATTGATCTCGGTTAGCGGTGTAATGCTCGCCAGTTTTATCAGGAACAGGCAAAACCAGTCTCAACTTCAGGTCGGCAGTGCCCGATTACCCATCGAGAAAAAACTCAATGACAATGTCGATAAAACTCGCCCCAATTGGTGGATTCTAGGCGGCAGTCTGGTATTTGTGGTTTTCACTTTGTCTATGGGACTAAGTGACTACGCTTATAATCAGGAAGTCGTTTTTGTTGGATCTC
Organism: Gammaproteobacteria bacterium; assembly: GCA_041688005.1. Taxonomy (GTDB): domain Bacteria; phylum Pseudomonadota; class Gammaproteobacteria. The sequence goes on along the minus strand of JBDNJA010000159.1, from coordinate 33,938 downwards.
TCACTATCGTTATTTTTTTAATGAGAAGGCTCATCCGGGAGTTAGAGCCAGATGCAGGTCAGACTTTGGTGGGTACCGCGATCATCATATTTGTCTACCGTGCGCTGCCGACACAAGGCCCCGGACTCACCTGGTGGATGATTGACGAACTGAAGTTTGATCAATATTTTTTTTCTATACTGTCATTAATCGGCAGCCTGCTAACATTGGCGGGCATGTTTATTTTCCGACGATTTATGGCAAAACGTTCAATAGCCTATGTTGTTGTTGTTTTAACGATAGCGGGTACTTTCTTATCCTTGCCTTATCTGGGTATGTTTTTCGATCTGCACCTATGGACGTCAGCTATGACTGCGGGATTGGTCGACGCGCATTTTATTGCACTGGTAAATACTGCGCTTGAGTCTCCATTAGGGCAAATTGCGATGATTCCAATGTTGGCCTGGATTGCCAATTCTGCACCCGAACATTTGAAAGCAACCTTTTTTGCTGTCATGGCGTCGTTTACAAACCTGGCATTATCACTGTCTCAGTTAGGTACCAAATATCTAAACCAGATATATATAATCACCCGTGAAGTACGTGAAGCAGGCAGTGATAAGCTATTAGTATCGGCAGATTATAGCGAGCTCGGTATGCTGATAATCGTGAGCCTGTTGATCGGTTTGATATTACCGTTTGTAGCGATACTGGTGGTTCGTGTTAGCCGATTAAAATGGACCTGATAGTTTTCTTCCAGGAATTTTGTCTCTATTTTCTAGTCAGAAAAGTTTAACCTGTCATGGTTAACGCTAGTCGGAGTGAATGCCGAGTTGATTCAAATCAATACGATGAGCGCGACTCATTGCTTTAATAGGTTTTTACCTTTTATCCGGAGAAGACAATGTTTAAGTCAATTTTAGTTGCGGTAGATGGCTCCGAACTGGCTAATCATGCCGTAAAGGTGGGGGCGGAGCTGGCTGCGCTTGCTAATGCAAAATTAAGCCTGGTTTATGTTGTAGACAGTCAGCATAGGCAAGTGCCTGAAGATTTACAGCGCAGGTTAGATGTTGAAAAAATTGAAGCACCAACGCTACGCGAAGTCGTTCGTCTCGCTGATGCTCCCGCGAATTTGTATAATTCGATTAATCAAGCGTCAGCCGATTCGCAAAGGGCCGTTTTCGAGCTAGCAGATTATATTGTCAAACAGGCAAAAAAAGATGCTCAGTTAGCCGGTACTAGCGATGTCGAAACCACGGTCGAAATTGGAAATCCGGCTGAAAGAATTCTGGCTTTTGCAAAGAAACATAGCATCGATTTAATCGTCAGTGGTCGGCGTGGTTTAAATCCGTTTCAGGGTTTATTTCTGGGAAGCACTTCGAACAAGATAGCTCAGCAGGCCGAATGTAGTTGCCTGACTGTTGGCTAAGCCGAATGCAGGAAGCTTTGCGTTGTATTCGCGTGGTATTAGCACCTATGGTGAAATCACGATGCTTATTCCGAGTCCATCCTCGCGCCATATCGCTTATAAAACAGACGTAACCAGAAAGGTGTTAACAGAGTCGTGTAAGCAATTACCATGATGAGAGTTGCGTAAATTTCATTGTTGAATAAGCCAGAGGCCCGGCCTAATTCGGCGAAGATAAGACCAACTTCCCCTCTTGGAACCATGGCCATGCCGATCGCAATTTTATGCAGCAGCTTTTCGCGAATAAACAATGCGCCTGCAATCTTCGACAGTATTGCCAGTACGGTGAGCGAGATCGAGAAAAACCAGAAAAAATGAGAACCCCAGTCAATCGAACTTAAGTCGAGTGTGAGACCCACATAAACGAAAAATATAGGTGTAAACAAATGAATAATTGGTTTCATTTGTTCATGCACGTGATCTGAAAATTCTGGCTCAGCTCGCAATGCAACACCGAAAGGAATAAAAAACGCCGGGACAATGCCAGGCCTGTGGCGAATCCACCGAGCAACTCGGGCACGCCGATGGCATGAGATAACCAGGCCAGAAAAAGCACCAGCGAAACGATTGCGGTCGGTACGATACCTGGTATTAAACTGAGCGATTCGAAACGGCGAATTAAATAACTAATTGATTTCGCCAATGTAGGGGCGATCAGGAAGAACACCGCCATGAAAAGTAAAATGCGTGAAGCGCTAGCCAGGTCAACCTCACCGTTAGTTGCGAAGTCGAATAAAAAAGCGAGTAATATAACACCAAGAATATCGTCCAGTACTGCGGCCCCTAAATCGACCAATGAGCGCATCGTAATTCCGATGCTGGTAGCTGTCATGGTTCCAGCTATTAACATTGAAACCATGGTGCTGAGGTTGAACCAGTAGTAACTAAGGCCGAAACACAGTACAAACGGAATAATAAACCCGCAAACGGCAACAATAACCGACTTTGTACCTGACTCAATCAAATCTCCGATGTCGGTCTCAAGGCCGATTTGGAATAGTAGTAGGATAATGCCGATTTCTGCGAGGATGCGAATCATACCATCGGGTTCGATCATACCTAGCAGGGTCGGTCCAAGGATGATCCCCGCGAGTAACTCACCAATCACCGCAGGGACGCGAAGATGCCCCGCTATTTCACCAAACAGACGTGCCGCAATGAGTACAATTGCGATATGCAAAATGATAGTGGATGTATTCATTATAAGAAGCAGCTACCTAAAAAATCGATAATAATTAAGAAGTTGTCGTTATTGTTTTCTGATAACAAACCCAGTACACAAGTGCTACCAGGCACCTACCTCCGACGATATTACCCAAAATTACCGGCAATAAATTACGAAGTAGACCCGTCAGGCTGAAAAACAAAATAAAACCGGAAAGTACCTATTGGCGATTGAGTACTCAAAATCCAGGACATCAAAGGCGGTGATAGCTAAAATGATAGCAAGTATTTTTCCCGATACGGTGTGCGATGCCATACTGCTAGAACAAACCAGCGCATTACACAACAGACCACTCACAAATGCCTGCATATAATCAGGGTTAACTTTATGATTAGCGATACTAGTGGTGGTAGCGTGCACGGTCCCATCGGCTAATTCCAGCGTATCCGAACAGGGAACAGGATATGCCGTTAACGCGATAAATATACCAGCCAGAAAACCAGGTGTGGCGAGTGGGATAAAGGCCCGGTTAGCTTTATTCACACCCGAACGATTGACAAGACCTGCAATTTCTCCAGGTGCGTAGGCATCTATCCGATGTCGCATGTAATCTCGTTCCTATAACCGAATCTAGAAGGTGAAAGAATGACGCATTTTTAATCTGGGTTATTGATATGGCTCAAGATTAGTTTAGATATCTGCCGGGGTATCTACTCAATTGCTTGCCTTTTAAATCATGAAATGATCGTTCAACTGATCTGGGTCAACTATTGCAGTGCCGTTTTATTGGAAAATGAGTCTTTTAAATAGAGGATTTAATCGTGGCTTTCAAAGATATTCAGGTTTATACCGATAACGATACCGATTGTGAAAATCGCGTTCTTAGTGCTGTCAATTTAAGTATTCACTTTGACGCGTATCTGACTGGGTTGTATGCAATGCGTAGAATGTCTGTTCCCGCCTATCCTGGCGCCGCTTCATCAGTGGCGGTTTATAATGCCTTCGAAAATAGTTCTATTGAACAATATGAATTAGCGAGAAAATTATTTGAAGAAAAAACTTTGGCAACTGACATCGACACGAAGTTTGTCATGCTCGAAGGTGATTTGGTCGATGATATTGCCGTACAAAGTCGCTATGCTGACTTACTTGTGATTTCTCAAAACCAGAACGAAAATTCCAATTTAAACATGCATTATCAGCCGGACAATATTTTATTGAGTGCGGCATGTCCGGTGCTGCTAGTTCCCGATAGCAAACCGATCACATCGCCGCCTCAATCCGCAATGGTTGCCTGGGATGGTAGTCGTGAATGCGCCATAGCGCTTAGAGCTGCGTTACCCATGCTGAAACAGGTTGGAAAAGTAGACCTGGTTTCTGTTTCATCGAATGAAGCTGAGGCAATGGATATTACCTTACATATCAATCGTCACGGCATCAAAGCAGAAACGCATTTCGTTGAAGGCAGTCAGGCCTCTGCTGGCAAGACTCTGTTGGAACAGGCAGATGTGTTGGGTAGCGAGTTACTGGTGATGGGCGCTTATGGGCATTCCCGTTTACGCCAGATGGTGTTGGGTGGTGCAACTAAATATGTGTTGAAAAATGCGAACTTGCCGATTATGTTTGCTCACTAACCCTCTGTGGGAAGGGATAACTGAACCTGATCGCACAGGTTAGCAGCGATTGCTTCAGGACATGCTGCGGAATTGATTCGGGCAGTAATCCAGGGTTTTAATTGTCTGCTAACCGTGGTTTCCTGATAAAAAATCGTAAGGCCAGGTTGAATTCAGACGGTTTTTACCGAAGGCTTTAAGTTTGGTTTCATAATCTACAAACAGACTTGATCAGAGCACACTTGAGATGAAGGTAGTAAATTTAATGGGTGCTCACTACACTTACGCGGAAACACCTTTCGGTTTCTGGCTACAGCAAGTATTTGGATTTGAGCGCAATCATTATGATCGTATCGTGCATTTCAGTTTTGGATTGTTAATCGCTTATCCATTTAGAGAAATATTGATTCGGCTGTCAGGTTTAAAAATCGTCTGGTCTTATTTTCTTGCTGTTAACGTAGTAATGGCTTTCAGTACCATTTATGAAATCTTAGAAGGTATAACCGCAATGGTGGTTAGTCCCGAACTTGGTAGTGCCTACCTCGGTACCCAAGGCGACGAATGGGATGCGCAAAAGGATGCGTTCCTGGCTTTTGCCGGTGCCATAGTAGCTATGCTGGTTAGTTGGGGGCTAGCTAGAAATAACGAACATAAGACGGAATTAGCTGAACCAATTTGAATCAAAGAATCCGATGCATTTCGCCTTTCTAGCTCTGACCACTATGCTGTTTTTTTACCCGTAATACCTGCGGTCAATACAAATCGCATCGCTTCATCCATACTCATTTTGCAGGTACTGAGTTTGTCGAGTGGCACCAGTAAGGTAAAGCCACCAATCATGTAACTCATCGGTATATAGACCAGAGCAGTTTCTGGTTTCTGGAAAGCTTCTGGCAACCGCTCGCTATCTTCCTGAGTGATAAAACCAATCATTTCCATGCCATCGATGTTGACGATTACGACCTGACCAAACCCCTTTTTCTTTGGCGAAAAGAAGTCAAACAAATCATGCATAACACGATAAATGGTATTGACTAATGGTAGATTGTAGATAATTTGTTTACCAAAGGCAAAAATCTGTCGCACAAAAATTGCCTTCATCATCAGACCAACCAAAAATACGATAGCCAGTCCCACGATGGTTCCCAGACCTGGGAAATATATAGTCCCGGGAATCGCCCACTGTAACGCCCCACCCAGGATTTGCTCAGAAGAAGCCGCTAACCAGTACAGCAGATAAATCGTCAATACTACGGGTAATAGAGTGATTAACCCTGTGAGTAGGGTTGTGCTAAAAGATTTAAACATAGCCGTAGATTCCAGAAACTGGTTGATTAGATGTGATCAGTATCCACATTAACATCGTCTCTGACCAGAGATGATGTTGAAATCTATAGATTTTCTATAACCACTAGCACTGCCTACACCATCAGCGACCAAATCCTGTTTTTTAAGTCTGCTATCGTTATGACTCAAATCCATCTCTTGGTGTAAAATACCAGGTCCATCCGGGGCGGAAAAATCGCGCTTTACTACTATCTGCAACTAAGTGCGTATCGATCCCGACTTTAGGAATATCTCAGGCTTTCTGGATTATTGAATACAGTTCATCTTTCAAATGTAAGCGCTATTTTTTCTTATCTTCAAGATAATCATCCGAAGTATTTTCGACACCGGTTTCAATACGATGAATTTCGTGATCAACCTCGTGGTAGTCATCGAATAGTCGTGCAAAGTGGTTATTATTCATTTTTAACTGATGAATAGTGTCACGGTGCTCGGGCAGTTCGTGAACAAGGTCGTGTTTTTCATTAAGCATGGGTACTACTCCGATTACAGTTCAGGATAAATGTTCAAGGTCTTCGGCGCAGCTCACACACAGCGAACCGAACGGTAGCAATTCAAATCGAGCAGGTGGTATATCTTTATGAGGTATATCCTGGTCGATGGTATTGACTCGTTGCGTGATTTCGCTCGTCAAGGCCGTTGGCCTGACTTTCAAAGCTTTCGTATCTTCCATTATAAAGTCGTTAATGGTTGATTCACCTGCATACCTTGCAATTATTGTCTCACTGGCAATCTCCGTAAAAATTGATCTAGGACAATTACGTCGAGATATTGGGCGGGCGTGGCTAAAACGATGTAACGCATCGAAATCTAATTGCAAAATGGCAACGCCCTATAGTCGGTACACGCACCATTCGGTGGCGCATTATGCGTAAGGCAATTCGACTGCATAAGCCAAATATTGACTCAAATCATTTTGTGATGCGTGGTTAGGCGTAAACTACACGGCAATAAAAAAGAGTAGGTATTCTCTTAGAATCTGCACACAGCATCCGCGAGGTTTTTAGAGATGACCTTTAGCATGTGTGTACTCTTCAGCGTGAACAGGCGAATGAAATTATGAATCCGCATATCGAAGCTTTTTTTGATGAACAAACCAACACCATCAGCTATGTAGTTCGAGAGCAAAACGGTTCGCATTGCGCTGTCGTTGACCCAGTACTCGACTACGATTCAGATGGCGCGCGCATCAGTCATCAATCGGTCGACCGAGTTGTCGCGTATATACATAAAAATGATTTGACCGTAGATTGGATTCTGGAAACACACGTGCATGCAGATCACCTGACATCCGCTCAGTATTTAAAAAGTAAAGTTGGCGGACGTATTGTAGTTGGAGAACGCATTATTGATGTCCAGTCAATCTTCAAAAGTATTTTTAATGAAGGTCATCAATTTTGTGCGGATGGGAGCCAATTTGACCATCTTTTTGGCGATGGAGACGAACTCAAAATTGGCGCGCTAACTGGCAGAGTCATGCATACACCCGGCCATACACCAGCGTGCGTTACTTACATTATCGGTGATGTGGCTTTTATTGGTGATACCTTGTTTATGCCAGACTATGGAACAGCCCGTACTGACTTTCCAGGCGGCGATTCTGCTGCACTATATCGGTCGATTGGAAAAATATTGTCACTGCCAGACCAAACACGGCTATTCCTCTGTCACGATTACCTGACTCCAGAAAGGGATACGCATCAATGGGAAACGACGGTAGAAAATCAACGTAACAGCAATATCCATGTTGGTGGCGAGGTCGAAGAAAGCGACTTTGTAGCATTACGTAAAGCGCACGATAAAGAATCTTCTGTGCCCAAACTACTTTTTCCATCGGTGCAGTTCAACATGCGTGCAGGCAGGTTGCCAGCGCCTGAAGAGAATGGTGTTTCATACTTTAAGATTTCGGTGGATTCTTGATAATGGAAAATCAAATCGCATACACCATAATAACGGCTTGCGCCCCAGTTAATTGCCTACCGGGATTTCCCCAATAACTAACTAAAGGACTCGACTAATGAAACTAAGTGTTCAGCAAATGATGGCCACCGCAAATGCGGTGATTGATACGGTCTCGGTACACGATGCATTGAAATGCCATAGTGATCCACAGATAAAATTTATCGACCTTCGCGATGATGCTGAACGAGAGCAAGAGGGGACAATACCAGGCGCAATCCACGCCACAAGGAGCTTCCTGGAATTTTATGCAGACCCCGCAATGCCAATGCATAATCCGGTTTTTTCAAGTGGTGGCATGTTGATTCTATTTTGCGCGTCAGGCGGACGTTCTACGCTGGCGGCGAAAACATTGCTCGACATGGGTGTTCCCAATGTCAATAACATGGCCGGTGGATTCGCTGCATGGCGGGAAGCCGATGGGCTAATAGAGAGACTGTGAGCCGTATTTATTAGTTATTAAACTATTATGGATGTTTGGTTTTTATGAGAAAACAAATGCTTAAGGTCGGTCATAGTACTGATTCTTCAATAGGTTAAAACTAAATTGGTTGGTGCTATTTGATGGGTTGGTTTTAACATTTGACCTAGATCAACTGAGAACCAACGGGTATACTTATAATTTCCTTAGATTAATCATGAGGAATGAACAGCATGGTGTCGGTGAAAAGAGTTGTATTGGATGTGTTAAAACCGCATCAACCAAGCGCGCTTGAATTTTCTAAAACTATTGCCGCAGTCGGGGACGATTACGAGGTGCACTTGACAGTGCTTACGATGGACGAAGCGACTGAAACAACACAGATTGTGATAGAAAGCACTGCCATTGATTTTAAGTTGGTTCAAGACTGTATTAATGCTATGGGCGGATCGCTTCATAGCATAGACGAAGTGATCGTTCACAATAAACCAAGTGACGATTAATGATATGTGGCTGGTAAATAAGGCCAATTCTCTACTGCGTCTTACCAATAGCCAGGGCATAGCTCGCCGATACTTTGTAGTGAATGGTTTCGATGGTGCTCTCACCATGTTGGGGCTTATCATCGGTTTTACATTGAGTACAGAGACTGAGTTGTCTGTTGTTATTAACGCGTGTCTAGGGGCGGCCATTGCCCTCGGCATGAGTGGTGTCAGCAGTGCCTATATCAGTGAATCGGCAGAACGAAAACATGCATTAGGCAAGTTGGAACTGGCAATGGTGAGTGATCTTCAAGACAGTGTGCACGGAAAGGCAGCGCGGTGGGTGCCCTGCGTCATCGCGCTGATCAACGGCCTGGCACCGCTTATTATTTCGCTTTTGATAATAATGCCTTTGTGGTTGTCAAACTCGGGTATTCAACTGCCATTATCGCCTCTTTATGTCGCAGCTATTGTTGCCCTCACGCTGGTTTTCTTACTTGGCGTTTTTCTCGGAAGAGTGGCAGATATTTCCTGGCTACGAAGTGGTGTTCAAACACTGTTGATGGCAATTATGACTGTGGCGCTCATATATTTGCTAGTAGACGGCTAGATTGTATCTAATGGTTAAGCAGGTTGTTGACCAGAGTCAATCGTTGATTTAACCAGGCACGTATCCTTTGAAATGAGGTTTCTAGCGTATGACTTAATAGTTGAGTTTTATGACCGATACGATCAATAAAACGAGTGAAATTATGAATGAGAAAATCAGGCAAATATTGGCGCAGATTACCCAGCTTGAGGATGATCTTCAAAAGCTTATCCACGAGCAACAGGTAGAGTTTAATTATCATCTTGAAGCTACCAAAGTTTCATTCGAAAAAAATATTCGTGATGCTCAGCGGCGACTAAAAATTGGTCTATTTCGTTTCATTCGAAACAGTCAACCGCGTAATCTTGTGACAGCGCCATTTATATATAGTGTCACTACTGTCCCGTTAACGAAGCATAAACAGGCCTGATTACCCGATCATTTTGTTACAATGAAATCACTACAAGTCATTGAAAAACAAAAAGGAAAACAGTCCATGGTACATTGTAAAACGATACTCTCCCAAATACTAAAATTTGTCCCTAGACATGAGTTTGAGTCGCTAGCAATCAAGCATCATTAAATTTACCGGTGTTCAGATAGCAAAAAAATGTTCGATTCGGCTCCGACGAATTGGATACAAAGATGCTACCACGGGCAAGCAATATATTTTCCTGACGAATAATTTTAAATTATCCGCTAAAACTATTGCCATATTTATAAGGCTAGGTGGCAGGTTGAGTTGTTCTTTAAATGGATCAAGCAGAACCTGAAAATTAAGTCTTTTATTGGCACTAGTAAGAATGCTGTACTCACTCAAATCTAGATCGCCATGTGTGTCTATTTGTTACTGGCAATTATTAAACTACAATCTAAAGTTCAAGAAAAGTATGCAGCAAATTTTACGTTTATTGCAGCTCAATCTATTTGAAAAACGAGATTTGATGGCCTTGCTTCGCGGCGACCCACCCCGTGACAATAGTATCAACTTGAATCAGATGGCTTTGTTTTGAACGTTAACGGGACAGCAGTGATAAATAAACTAAAATCATTCACTCAACAAAGCGGAGAAGAACCATGACATTACTGACTCAAAAATGGTTAAACCAGTTACCCAAGGTCGAGCTACATTTACATTTAGAAGGTAGTTTGGAACCCGAGCTGATGTTTAAGCTCGCCGAGCGAAATAATATTCACCTGCCTTTCGAAAACGTCACTCAACTGCGTGAAGCCTACCAGTTTAATAATTTACAGGCATTTTTAGATATCTATTATCAGGGCGCTAATGTCCTTTTAGCTGAACAGGATTTTTATGATTTAACTTGGGCTTATTTGCAAAAGTGTCATAGCCAGCATGTCATGCATGTGGAACCATTTTTTGACCCTCAAACACACACCGACCGTGGTGTGCCTTTTGAAGCGGTGATCAATGGCATTTGTCGCGCACTGAAGGATGGCGAATCTCACCTGGGGATCAGTAGTCACCTTATTTTGTGCTTTTTACGCCACCTAAGTGAGCAGGCGGCTTTCGAGACATTGGCGATGGTTGAACCATTCCTGGATCGCATTGTAGCGGTTGGGCTGGATAGTTCGGAAGAAGGCTATCCACCTGAAAAATTTAGTCGAGTTTTTGCCCACGCTCGCTCTCTTGGCTTGCTTACGGTTGCTCATGCCGGTGAAGAAGGGCCCGCTGATTACATCTGGACAGCAATCATTGACTTGCAGGTATCACGTATCGACCATGGGGTTCGTGCGATAGATGACTCAACACTGATGACGCACCTGGCTGAAACACAGATACCTTTGACGATTTGTCCTTTGTCGAATACCAAGCTGCGCGTATTTGAAACAATGTCCAAACACACTATTTTACAGATGTTGGCACAGGGTATTTGTGTCACAGTCAACTCGGATGACCCTGCCTACTTTGGCGGTTATATGACCGAGAATTTCCTGGCGCTGGCGCAAAACCTGGACTTGAGCGAACAGCAAGCCAGGCAACTGGTACTTAATAGCATTAATGCTAGCTTCGCTGATGAGGTCCGCAAGCAAGCCCTGCGGCTGCAGTTAGGAGCCTGTCGGACTTAGGATGAATCTACTGCGGAAAAGCCATTTTGGCCGGATTTCCCGATCCAGCTCGTTGAATAGAACAACTATTCGCCTCCTTCGATCAAAAAATCTGAATCAAAATGACTTCCCCTCGCTACGATCACCTAAGCCCGACAGCCTCCTAGGCTGATCTAGTCAAACCAGTTTTACCGTAAAGCAGCCACCTTAGCACGACGTCCTCGCTGATATAGCTTGTACTCTCGATAGCCAATAAAAACTCCGCTCGCGACTACTAACGCTGCGCCTGCTAATGTTTGAACAGGCAGTATTTCGTCATAAACCACAAAACCAATGCCTGTCGCCCACAACAAAACAAAATAGTTGAAGGGTTGTAATATAACCGCCGGTGCCAATTGCAGTGCTTTGATTAGCAGTAAATGCCCCATGATGCCCGTTGCGCTGATGATCAATAACCAGATAATCTCGTTCTGATTAGGGGCTTGCCAGTAAAATGGAATGACTAATAATGAGGCCAAAAATCCGACGATGCCAAAGTAAAGCAAGGAGGTTTCGAAGCTGTCAACCTTCGACACCTTGCGTGTTATCAAGTTGTAAAGCGCAAACATAAAAGCGCAGCTCAGGCCCATTAATGCGAAAGGGCTAAATATCCCAGTCGCTGGGTCGACTCCTGGATCAATTCCTGGATCAATTCCTGGATCAATAATAATAACCGTACCAATAAAACCGACAAAGACTGCCAGTCCACGTCGCCAGCCAACTGCTTCACCCAAAATAGGGACTGAAAGAAGTGTGACGATGAGCGGAAAACAAGCGAAAATGGTGTGCAGTTCGGCCAGACCAATGTAACGAAGTGTGTATGCAAATAACGCTATTTCGCAACAAATTAATAAACCCCTAAAAATTTGCAGCTTTGGTGCTGACGAATTGATAGCTGCTTTTAATCCGTTTTTTCTCATTGCAAACGCAATCGCGAAAAGAGAAAAAAAGAAGAACCGCACATTGATGATTTGCGCGACTTCGAGTGTCTGGGTTAAGTGCTTGGTTATGGCATCCTGGCCTGCGAATAGCAAAGTAGCGATAACGAGTAAAACAATACCCTTTGTAGACTGTTCTGCGCTGCTTGTATCTGCGCTGCTTGTATCTACGCTGATTGTATCTGGGGTGTTACTATTATTTTTAGTCAAGCTGGGTATGGCCGAATGGGTCGTTAAAATAAAATTTAGATGAGGCGGTATACTGACCGGATTGGGCGAAAGATCAAGCCATCATTCGGGCTAGCTTAAATGTATGCATATTGGTTGATATCAAGCCAATTGGTCGAGCGGCAAGGCTGTTTTATTAACAATATGCCTGAGTACAAAGCTCGAATGAACCCCAGTGACGCCAGTCAGTCGGGTGAGATTACCGAGTAAAAATCTTTCGTAGTGCTGCATATCTTTTACCACAACTTTGAGTAAAAAATCAGCGGTTTGCCCAGTGACAATGCTGCACTCAATGACTTCGGGCATATTGACAATGGCCTTCTCAAATTGCTCGAAGCGGTCGGGTGTATGACGATCCATCGAAATGCCGATAATTGCCGTTAGATTAAGGCCAAGCGCCTCTTTGTTTAGCAGCGTGACATGACCATCGATTAGGCCAGAATCCTCCAGACGTTTAACACGCCTTGAGCAAGGGGTTGGCGATAGACCCACTTTGTCGGATAGATCAAGGTTGCTAATGCGACCATTGAATTGCATCAGGGCGAGGATGTGTTTGTCTATTTTATCGAGTGATAGTGACATAAGTGCTTAGCTCTCAAGTATTGAAGTAATTGGCTAATAATTGATTAATATATAGTTAATAATAGCTGAATTAGATAATATTGATGGTGGAATTGCAATCAATATCTAGTGAAACTACTTTATAGTTGTCGCCATTAAACGTTGTAATAGGAAATGCTGGTGTCAGTCTTCAATCATAAAAAATATCGTGCCTTCCCCGCCATCGTAAAAACTAACCGCCGTTGGCCTGATCGGGTCATAGAGAAAGCGCCCGATTGGTGTAGTGTCGATTTACGTGATGGCAATCAGGCTTTGATCGAACCGATGTCACCGAGCCAGAAGCTGGCCATGTTCGAATTATTGGTCGATGTTGGGTTTAAACAGATCGAAGTCGGGTTCCCCGCTGCCTCACAAACTGACTTTGATTTCGTGCGCCAGCTAATCGAGCAAAATTTAGTACCTGATGACGTCACTATTCAGGTATTAACCCAGGCGCGAGAACCACTAATCAACCGAAGCTTTGATGCAGTGAAAGGTGCGCGCAGTGCCATCATGCATTTATATAACTCGACTTCGACGGTACAACGCGAGCAGGTGTTTAAAAAATCACGAGACGAAATTAGAGATATCGCCGTACAAGGCGCCAAATGGGTGCGTGACTTTGCCGCGAAACAGCCCGAGACCGATTGGCAATTTCAATATTCGCCCGAAAGTTTTACCAATACCGAACTGGACTATGCGCTAGAGGTTTGCAATGCCGTGACCGATATCTGGCAACCAACGCCAGAACATAAAGCGATTCTCAATTTACCTGCGACCGTTGAAGTTGCCACGTCGAATGTGTATGCCGATCAAATCGAAACCTTTTGCGATAGAGTCAACCGACGCGAGTGCATCACCATTAGTTTGCATACTCATAACGATCGAGGGTGTGGCATTGCTGCCGCCGAGCTTGGGATGATGGCGGGCGCCGATAGAATTGAAGGCACCTTACTGGGTAATGGTGAGCGCACTGGCAACATGGATATCGTGACTATGGCGATGAACATTTACAGCCAGGGTATTGACCCAGAGCTCGATTTTTCTGACATGGATCGAGTGATTAATGTGGTCGAACGGTGCACCCAGTTGGCGGTGCATCCACGTCATCCCTATGCAGGGGAGTTGGTGTTTGCAGCTTTCTCCGGTAGTCATCAGGATGCTATTAATAAATGCCTGGCTGTTGATGAACAAACCCGTGCAACGGAAGGCGATAACAGTCACTGGCAAGTCGCCTACTTACCGATAGACCCGCGCGATGTCGGACGAACTTATCAAGAAGTGATCCGCATTAATAGTCAGTCGGGTAAGGGTGGGGTGGCCTATGTGCTTGAGCAGGACTATGGGTTAATTTTACCGCGTTGGATGCAAGTTGATTTCAGCCCGCATGTACAGCATTTTGCGGAGCAGTCAGAAGCTGAAGTGTCGACACTGGAAATCAGACAGATATTTCAGGATACGTATATCGACTTGGCCAAGCCGATGAATGTCGAAAGTTATCAGGCTTCTCGCACTGAGGGTTCGGATAGGCTTCGTGCGACGATTAAAACAACCGAGGCAACCGTCGATATCACGGGCAAAGGTAAGGGTATTCTCGATGCGTTCGTCAATGCGATTAATTTCAAGCTTAGTAGAAATATTATTCTGGTCGATTACAGCGAGCACACCCTGGGAGATAATCAACAATCAGAGGCAATGGCCTATGTGCAGTTGGGAGTTAATGGCCAGCGTTATTGCGGGGCAGGGTGTAGTGACGATATTGTCGGTGCCTCTCTACGTGCCGTGCTTAATGCGATTATTCGTGCGGGTATAGACATTAAAGCAATCAGTGAGCCAAAGCTAGCTGCTGCGGTATGAGCTATAACCGCTACTTAGCCGCGGCCAGGCATACAATCAATTGCTTTAGACTATTGATTTAATAAAAACTATTAAATATAACTTTTATTTTTCTTCACTATAATCCTCCTTAGTTACTACTGAATCATTTTAATTGAAGGAGAAAGACCATGTTAGAGAACCGTGAAGGCCAAAATGTGCCAGATGTTACATTCCGTACGCGTCAAGACCACCAGTGGGTAGATGTATCAAGCAATGACATTTTTAAAGACCGAACTGTCGTCGTGTTCTCCTTGCCGGGTGCTTTTACGCCAACTTGTTCATCGACTCATGTGCCCAGATACAATCAACTGGCGCCAGCCTTCAAACAAGCAGGTGTTGATGAGGTTGTTTGCCTTTCAGTGAATGACGCATTCGTCATGAACCAATGGCGTATTGAACAAAAAGCATTCAACATATGCTTTTACCCGGATGGAAACGGAGACTTCAGCCGTGGTATGGGCATGTTGGTGTCAAAAAGTGACATCGGTTTTGGTGATAGATCATGGCGCTATTCTATGCTGGTTAAAAATGGCGTGGTCGAGAAAATGTTCATCGAGCCCGATCAACCAGGTGATCCTTTTGGTGTCTCGGATGCTGATACGATGTTGGCATATGTTGCACCCAGCGCGTCTAAGCCTAAAAGCGTCACTATTTTTTCACGTGAAGGATGCGAGTTCTGTGTTCGCGCCAAAGGATTACTGAGTGATGCTGGCCTTGATTATGAAGAACTAGTTTTGAACCGCGACTATTCTGAGTCCAGTATCCGTGCCATATCGGGTGCATCAACAGTGCCGCAAATCTTTATTGACGGCAAGTTGATCGGTGACTCAGAGAAACTGCAAGAATACTTAAGCTAACGCATGATTACGATGCCCTTGGTTGCCACAGTCTTCGCACCGAGGGCATTGGTTTAATTCAGGCCGGCAGCCAACTATTAATCTGGCTCATTGAAGGTGATAAAGTCATTTATTCTGGAGCATTCTTGCCACCGCTAGCCATTTTATAAAACAGATAATTTCAAAGGTTAACATGAGTGCAATAGAAGTCAGTCAGGAGTTACTCGATGTTGTTGACGTAAATGACCAGGTTGTTGTGGTCAAAACTAGAGGTGAGATTCACTCCAAAGGGTTGATGCATCGGGCGGTGCATATACTGGTATTTAATCATCAGGGTGATCTCTTTATTCAAAAACGCTCAATGAGTAAAGATGAATGTCCCGGTCTTTGGGATACCTCTGTCGCAGGGCACGTCGATAGCGGTGAAGACTATGTCAGCTGTGCTATTCGAGAACTGTCTGAAGAACTGGGGATAATGGTCGAATCGCCGCTCAAATTCTTATTCAAATTGCAGCCCAAAATGTCTAATGGCATGGAACATACTACTGTTTATAGTTATGTCGATGAAGGGCCATTTCAGATCCAGAAGGAAGAGATAGACGAAGGAAACTGGATTTCAAAAGCTGAAATGGATCAAAGAGTCGGATCATCTGATCCGGCTTTGACGCAAGTGCTCTGTCAAATTTGGTGGCAATTTCGACAGTCCAAATAGTCACAAAAGATGTTAAGTGACTCCTTATTCGACTCTTTACTGTTTTAGATCAAAAAAGTGCTGGGTACAACACAAGCCTGGCGAACTAGGCTAGGTGATGCGGCTTAACTGTAATGAGTACATGTGGATTAAGCAATATGTTAGAACCTGTCGACTATTTGTCTCCTGATGTACCGGATAGATTGCCCTGGCATGACATCCCACTCATCAAGGCGACCCAAAAAATCCTGTCAGGGTATGGCTGCCTGGTCGATAACCCCGATAGTTTCGAAATAAAAATCACGCAATGGCCTGCCCAGGGCTGGCGTCCGATAGATGCCGGCACCGGTGACGAGGGTGGGGTTGTCGAAGGTGTGTTTCACAGCGAATGGGTCGGCGATATCCTGAAAGGACATAACGACGCCGTGCAGGGGGAATATGTACTCGGCTGGCGCACTAATCCGGGTGATATCAAGCTGGACAATTCCAAGCCAGGTCAAAGTTCAGGCATCAACGACAGTATGCTGCTATGGCATATGAACTATCACCCAGATGGCGGCCAGCTATTTTTCCCGCAACAAGCTAAGCCTTTTGTAGTGCCAGTGGCATTGCCGGGTGACGACTTGACTCTGGAGCGCATCGTCGCGTTTTGGTGCGATGGCAGTCAGGGCTTATATATTCATCCAGGTATCTGGCATGAGGGCGTATTTCCAGTGACACAAGCCCAGTCATTTCAGGATCGACAAGGACGCGTTCATGCTCGGGTGAGTTGTAATATATGCGCAGAGTTTGGTGTATTTTTGAAGATGCCTTTGTTGATGGAAATGCCGTCTGAGTGAATTTGCCGGAAGGCGCTTCGCTTTTTCGACCTACCGAGTAAGATAAAAACGAGACGCCGTGTAGAAATTATGAAGGACTGATAAGCCAAAGCGCCATCAGGCGTGACCATCTTAAAGCGACGAACTGACGTTTTGGGTTGCATTAATGAGCTCCCCTAAATACCCTGTTTTGCATATGCGAAGTAAAAAAACAAATCAGGTAGCTGTGCGCAACCGAAAAGCTCTCAAAAAACTCCGCCGTTGGTTTCTTTACCTGCTTTGCAGCCTGCTGTTGCTAAGTATTCTGCCCATCGTGTTACTGCGCTGGGTCGACCCGATTACTTCATCATTCATGTTGCAATATCAGTGGACGCGCTCGACTGATCCGGCTTTAGATTACCAATGGAGAGACTGGGATCAACTGTCGCCACAATTAAAAATAGCGGTAGTCGCGGCAGAAGATCAAAGTTTCCCCGAGCATTATGGTTTTGACTTTAAATCAATCATAGATGCACTCAAGCAACGTCAACAAGGACACAGCTCCCGAGGGGCCAGCACAATCTCGCAACAGGTCATCAAAAATATATTTCTGTGGCCAGCTCAATCCTGGATTCGTAAGGGGCTTGAAGCCTGGCTAACCCTCGTACTCGAAACCGTTTGTTCGAAGCAGCGGATCCTCGAAATCTATTTGAATATTGCGCAATGGGGCGTCAATCAATTCGGCGCGCAGGCTGCGAGTCAGTACTATTTCGCTAAAAATGCGATACAGCTAAACCGATTTGAAGCAGCACTGTTAGCCGCAGTATTGCCTAATCCCGTCCGCTTCAGCGTTGACAGTCCGTCACAATATACCCGCGACCGACAGCGCTGGATACTTCGTCAGATCAAAAGCCTTGGTGGTTCAGGCTATCTGTCCGATATGTCTCGCAAATAAGGCGTTAGGTAATATCACTGATTTTTTTCTTGCTACCAAAGGTTGCTCGCTGCTTTCACAGCCCCTGTGTCAGGACGTCCATGTTTGGCACGCGCACCCCTCCATCGACTTATGTGGGCCTCAATGTCATTTAAGTTGTATATCGTTCTTGACGGATTTCACACCCTTGACTCGTTGCGCGATTTTCGCCGCTTTGTCGATGTCGGCCTGGGTGCTGACGAAGCCACTCAACTGAACGCCACCCTTGAAGGTTTCAACGTTGATCTCGAAGACTTTTAGCGTGGCTTCATTAAAAATTGCGGCTTTCACTTTGGTTGTGATGACTACGTTGTCGACAAACTCTCCTGCTCCCTCTTGACCGCTTGTCGATGCGCATCCGACCAGTGATGTCACCAAAATGGCAAAGAAAACGACGACAAACTTGTTATAGTATTTCATGAATCTAATCTCTCTATTTAAGTTATTAACGATACCTCCAAATATCTACCTACTATTGACCAGCGTCAACCAATACTGAGACTAGCGTGCCTATTTTGAATTGTTGAACACCGCTGCGAACAAGCCACACAATCTAATTATCAGGACCAACAAATCAAAGGTTTACTACCATTCGCAGGAAACCCCGGACAAGACATGCCGATCTATTATCTCTTTATAGTCCAGCGGAGCGCTGTCGGTGTGTAGCGATGATCCACAGGCTGGTTATACTTTCTTATGACTACCGTCACACATCGGTTGCGATGCTGTACTTTTACAGCCACAAAAAAAGACCTTTTTGGATTCTTCTGCCTGATACTTTACTGGGGTGAAATCCGTACCTTTATGAGAACCATCGCAAAATGGTTGTGATTTACTTTCACCACATGCGCACCAGAAATATGACTTCCCAGTTACTACTTCAACTGCATAAGGTGTATCAGATGCCTTTTTGGGTTCGCTCATGTTTATTCCTCAATAGGTGCTTCCTGGAATATTATGCTTTGCAAACAGATTGCGAAACCAAAAGCGTTTTGTCAGTCCGAACTGCGAAGCAGTGATTGTGCTGCACCTGATTATACGCTTATTGGCATTCATTGTCTGATAAACAAGAGAAATTAATGGGTGCCCAGTTTTAGAATTGACATTGAGTAGGGGAAATACTGGGCACTAGAAAATACTGGGCATCCAATTTTTAAATGGACATTTAGACCGCAACGGTCAAGGTCTTTTTACCCCAATACACAAAGGAGTCTGTGATGCCAAGACCAAGGAAGCTCATTGTTTCTCTCGATGCAAACCCTGGGATAGTGCCTTGGGATAAGTTGAAGGGCAGGCCAGCTAGGTCGGGACGATCGGCAGGCGCAAGGTGGCTTTCAGGCCCGGCGCATTATCTTCGAACAGTAATTCCGCACCGTGCAGTTTTGCGACGGCTTTGACGAGGCTCAGGCCAAGGCCGCTGCCTGGGGTGCTGCGGCTGCTTTCCAGGCGATAAAAACGTTGACCCACCTTGTCCCGTTCGGCCTCGGCAATACCGGCACCGGTATCACTGACCGTAATCTCGGTTGTATTTCCAGAGCGCTTCAATTCGAGCAATACTTCACCGCCTTCAGGTGTGTACTTGATCGCGTTGTCGAGCAGATTGGTTAGTGCCTGGAACAGTAAATCGCGGTCCCCGTGCAGGGAAACGCTGGCGTCGACCTGGATCGAAAATCGTATACATTTTTCCTCGGCCAGGGCCTCGTAAAGTTCCGCCGCGTCGCGCACAAGTGCGGCCAGGTCGACGGTTTTGAATTTCGCGGTATGGCCGCCGGCTTCGATGCGTGCAATGCGCAGTAGTGCCGCGAAAGTGGCAAGCAGTTGATCTGCGTCAGTGATGCCCTGTTCAACCTGTTCGTGGTGAGGGCTGCCGTCTTCCAGGTCGATCTGCAGCTGCTCGAGTCCGTTACGCAAGCGCGTCAACGGCGTGCGCAAGTCGTGGGCGATGTTGTCGGACACGTGGCGGATGCCATCCATCAGGCGTTCGATTTCATCGATCATGCTGTTCAGGTTGCCGGCCAGTTGATCGAGCTCGTCGCCGCTGCCTCGAATGGGAATGCGTTGTGACAGGTCACCAGTCATGATATTGCGGCTGGTATGGTTGATGAGCTCGATGCGGCGCAACATGCCGCGGCTCATGATGACGCCGCCGAGCAATGCCAGTGCCAGTGTAATGGCAATTCCCCAGAGTAGCGCACGGGTAATCAGGCGTTGCGTCGCCTTCAGTTCGCGGGTGTCGCGTCCGACCAGCAGATGCAATCCGTCCTGCAATACGAAGGCCCGCGCCCGGGCTTGAAACACACGCCCACCGGCGCGCGGATCCTTGAATTCGAAGTCGAGCCAGCCATCGATTGCGGGTGTTGCGTCCGGCCAGGCCGACAAGTTACCAGCCAGTGGCGACCGGTTGGGGGATGCAAATAGGTAAACTGATGAGCCGTCGGGGTCTCGCTCCATCCGTTCGGAAATCGTTTTCTCCAGGCCGGTTAGCCCGCGTTGGCGATATTGCTCTGATAGCCCAATGATTTCGGCCCGGATCGTGGCGTCTGTTTGTTCGGACATGTAGGTTACGGTTGACCAGTAGATAAACCCCAGCAGTATCAGCACCGACCCAGCGAACAGCACCATGTATACCAGTGCCAGTCGAAACGTAGAGGTGTGCAGCAGGCTATTCGGGTTCACGAATCATGTACCCGGCACCGCGTACTGTCTGCAGCAGTGGCTGATCGAAGTTTTTGTCGATTTTGCCCCGCAGCCTGCTGATGTGCACGTCGATGACGTTGGTCTGCGGATCAAAATGGTAATCCCATAACTGTTCCAGCAACATGGTGCGGGTGACGACGCGCCCCGCGTTGTGCATCAGGTATTCGAGCAGTCGGTACTCGCGCGGTTGCAGGGCAATGATATTACCGCCACGCTTGACTGTCCGCGTTAGCTGGTTCAGCTTGAGATCTGCAACTTGCAGTGTAGTTTCCGCGGCGGGGGTTTGCCGGGCGCGGCGCGTCAGCGCATCCAGTCGTGCCAGCAATTCACTGAAGGCGAAGGGTTTAGTGAGATAGTCGTCGCCACCGGCGCGCAAACCTTCAACACGGGCGTCCACCTCACCCAGGGCGCTGAGTATCAGCATCGGGGTGGTCTTGCCCGCGGCGCGGACGCTTTTGACGATGACCAGCCCGTCGAGTTCGGGCAGCATCCGGTCGATGATCATGGCGTCGTAGTCCTCGCTGGTGGCCAGAAATAAACCGTTCTTACCATCCGCGGCATGGTCGACGTTGTGACCCTGTTCTTTCAGCCCTTTTAGCAGGTAAGTGGCGACCTGGGAATCGTCTTCGACTACGAGTACACGCATGGAGGTTCGGTCCGGTTCGGGAATATTTTCATGACCACTAGCTTAGTACTTTAAACCTGCCAAAAACAGGTCAGGCCGCAACATTACGAAAATTTAATGTTTCCGCAAGGCGGCGGCAATTCTCTCTGTCTTATAGTTGGCGGGTCAAAAAATCCAGCCGGGCCCGTGCTCGGTATGAATAGTGAAACCTAACCGGAGAGTTACCATGAGAACCAGATCAATATCCCGATTCAAACGAGTGGCGCTTGCCGCTACCGTGACAAGCGTACTCGCGAGCGCGGCAATGTTTGGCCTGCCGCAAAGCGCCCTGGCGGTTTCCACGCCCGCCGGCGCTGTCGGTACCGGTGTTCAATATGGACCACCGAGCTTTGCCGACCTGGCCGAACGCGTCGAACCGGCCGTTGTCAGTATTGCTGTTACCGGCAAGACCGACATCGCCGCTGGAATGAGCGGCCAGCAATACCAGGTGCCACAATTCCCTGAAGGCAGCCCCTTCGGTGATTTCTTTAAGCAATTTGGCGGCCGCGTACCCGGCATGCCGGATGCCGGCAAAGGCGCCCAAAGTGAGTTCCAGGCGGTAGGCTCCGGTTTCATTATTTCGGCGGACGGTTACGTCGTCACCAACAATCACGTGGTCGAAAAAGCGACCGAGATTGGCGTCATCATGAACGACGGCAGCCGCTACGAGGCCACAGTAAAAGGCCGTGATCCTAAAACTGACCTGGCACTACTGAAGATAAAGACCGACGCGGCGCTGCCTTTCGTGAAACTGGGCGACTCGAATAGCGTCAGGGTCGGTGAATGGGTGGTCGCGGTCGGTAATCCTTTCGGGTTGGGTGGCACGGTGACCGCTGGCATCCTTTCTGCACGTGGGCGCGATATCAATTCCGGCCCGTACGACGACTATTTACAGATCGATGCACCGATCAATCGGGGCAACTCGGGTGGCCCGCTGTTCAATAATCGCGGCCAGGTAATCGGTGTCAACTCCGCGATCTACTCGCCAACGGGCGGTAGTGTGGGCATCGGTTTTGCGATTCCGTCGAACCTGGTCAGGGACGTCGTTGCCGAACTCGAAACCAACGGTAAAGTCACCCGCGGTTGGTTGGGCGTGCAAATTCAGCCGCTGACCGACGAGATTGCACAAAGTCTGGGGCTGAAGGAAACGTATGGCGCGCTGGTGGCTGGCGTTGAGCCGGGTAGCCCGGCTGTACTCGGCGGCATCAAACCTGGCGACGTTATTGTCGGCATGAATGGCGAGAAGATCGATGATTTCAAAGACTTGTCAAAGTTGGTTGCCAGGGCCAAGGCTGGCAGTGAGTCAACGTTTCAAGTCAAACGGCAAGGCGAGACGCGCCAACTGAATGTCGATATTGGCAACATGCCGGACGCCGATACGAAAGTTGCGCTGGCCGAGGACGACGCAAGTAACGATACCGCGAAGCTGGGTGTTTATCTCTCAGAGCTGACACCCGAAACGCGCCAGCGTTACCGCATTGGTGAAGATGTCGAAGGCGTGCTGGTTGCTCGCGTTCAGCAGGGCAGCCCGGCTGCCAAAGCAGGCATCGAGGCGGGCCAGGTCATCAACATGGTGGGGCAGGAAACGGTAAGATCGCCGCAAGACGTGCTCTCCCGGGTGAAGCAGGCGGCCACGGAGAAGAAATCCTCGGTATTGCTGATGGTGGAAAAAAACGGCATGCAGCGATTCGTTGCAGTGAAGTTCGCCAGCGCTTGATTGTAAAATTGACTCCTTTAGCCGATTGGGGGCAGGACAAATAAGGTTGAATTCGGTGCCCTCTTGATGCCGAATGAAACCTGTTTTGTCCCCGACCTTCCACCCTCGATAACAGTCAACCCGCCTCGCAAACCAGGCCGGTGTTTTTGCCAGCCCATTACTACGAGATAGTGGCTGCATCGTATTAAGGAATCAGTTGATCTGATTCAACCACGCATTGAGATAAGGGTATCACTAAAAATGCACTTTTCCGCGATTGCCGTGTCACCGATTTTATGCTCCTGCAAAATCGACATACCGTACATCCATGTACATAACCGATTTTTGCTCCTGAAATACCGTACATCCTTTACATAAGTTCCGTGTTCGAATCCTCATGTACCTCAAATAGACTGCGGTGCTCCGCGTGGCTCTTCCTTGCACTTATTGCCATGGATGGCATGTATGTCTGTTTTGCAGGAGCACAAAAACAGATCACGAAAAAATTATTATTTTTAGAGGGATCCATAAGTCAACTGTCGCCATAATACACGTTCTTTACTTCCGCAAGTTATCTCAGAAACCGCCAAAGTATTACTGACGCAACGACTAGTTGATGGGCGTATAGTGGTTTGCATGATTTGGGCCTAGTTAAAGTTTGCGGCGAGGATGTATGCCGGAACGATGACGAAAGAGGAAGGCCGATGCCTTGTTCTGGAAGGGCCTTGTCAAACCGTTGAACGAAACGAAGGAAATGAGATGCCTCAAATTAAATAGCTCAAGAATTCGTTCGGCAAAGTCGGCACGCTTGGAAGTACAAATACCTAGCTTGATGCCAGGTGTAATATGAAGTTGTTCAAGCACGTCAGGAATATCCTGGTATAGAACGTTTTCTGAAAATCCAATGTCTGAATAACGTTCTCGATATTTAGCCACCAGTGATGATATTAACTCTGGATTGTCAGATTTGGTGATGGTCACAAACGTACTGTCCAATGGTGGGCCAATGAATTTAGACAGTGCCTCTTCATACTGTTCTTCAAAGCCATGAGCGGAAAGTGCATAGTTTAATGATCGGGTAATGCCGTCTTTTGGATCACTGATAGTTCCATCAAGATCAAATATTAAATATTCGTATTTCAAAAGTAACTCACTACCTCGTTACTATTTGCAAACCCTGAACCCACTAAAAATATCCCAACGGTCAGGTTCGAAAAAATTCCGACAAGTGCCGTGTACCATGCGACTACGACTAGTCCAGGCACCGCCACGTAATACTTTTGTGGTGCCAAATAATGGCCGTGAATAATCCCCATAAGCATCGGTAGAAAATTCTGAAAAAGGCTGAAAGGTATCGCTAGTCCATTCCCATACATTGCCCAGCATTTGACGGCAACCAAAAGCACTATCTCCTTCAGCAAAGGCCGAGACATCAACGCAACCTATAGCTCGTCCATCCAAATTGGCAAAACTAGGTTGAATGGTGTTGCCCCAAGGATATCGCCGTTTCGTGGTGGATAAGTCGCCATCGCTGGCTTTTTCGCCGAGTGCTGCGACTTCCCATTCCAGTTCAGTCGGCAGACGCAATCCAGCCCATCGACAATAGGCATTAGCCTCGTACCAGCTTATGTGACTCACAGGTTCATTTTCTGGCAATGCTATGGTTTGATCGAATCGACGCATTAACCATTGGTCTGTGCCATCCGCACTCCAGTAGCCGGGATGATTTGCCTTGTTTAACTGCTTCCATGCTAAGCCTTCGTCACACCAGTATTGATCTTGCATATAACCACCTGCTGCGACAAATTTGGCAAATTGGACATTGCTGACAGGTGCTTTGGCTATTTCAAAAGGTTGTACCTGAACTGTGTGCGCATACTTTTCATTATCGAACATGAAATCTGCATCAGGCTCGGCCCCCAGTTTGAATTTGCCGCTGGGGATTTCTACAAAACCCGAGTAAGCACCCGCAGTGCGCTCGGCAGAAACATCGACGCTGTTTGCAAATATTGGTGTCGGGTAACCCAGTGTCTGCCTTCCCCACAGAAATGCCTCCGTGTGCATATCTTCGTGGAATACGCCAAATTGATAAATGAAACTATCCTGTTCGCTTGCAGTGGGCGTTGACAGGCGCTCGCATAAACTATCGAGAACGGCTTGCATGTATTGCTTTGTTTCCGCCATGCTCAATAACGGCAATTTCCAACGTACGTCGTGTGGCACTGAAATCGAATCATACAAGGCATCGGCCTGCTGGTTGCCTAACAGACTTTCATGGCCATACAGTTGACGCAAAATAAAGTATTCGTAAAAGTAGGCGACATGACCGATTTCCCATTGCAGTGGATTCACCGTGCCTAGTTTTGGGCCAATCAATTGCTGCTGATCTAAATTGTCTATCAGTTCATAGGTGCGTGACCGCGCATCTTGCAGCATTGCGATTAATTTTGTGGTACTAATAGCAGCCGTCATAGAGCCTCAAAACAAGTAGTTGCGTGAAAATACATTTGGTAACACCCGCTAAAAAGAACGATCGAAATGGCAATCGAACATCCGCTTTGCGCTGGGCTAAATTATTACAGCAGCAAGGCCACAAAGTACAGCTCGAATCTGAATATAATGGTGATCCTGTCGACCTGTTAATCGCCTTGCATGCCTGGCGCAGTGCCGAAGCGATTGAGCGCTATAAAACCTTATATCCTCACGGCCCCCTTGTTGTGGCGCTCGGTGGAACCGATGTTAATACTCACCTGAAGATTGATCCAGAAGTGACTTTGAAGTCAATGTATCGTGCGGATGCACTGGTTTGTTTACATGATTTGATTGCGCTCGAATTACCGGTAGCGCTGCGATCGAAACTCCGTGTTATCTATCAATCAGCCGACAGCCTGACCCAAAAATTAAAACCGCGCAGCCGGACGTTTGATGTTTGCGTTATTGGCAACTTGAGAGCAGAAAAAGATCCATTCCGTACTGCGATGGCTGCGATGTTATTACCAGTCCATTCAAAGATTAGAGTGATTCATTTCGGTAAAGCCACTAGCCCGCAATGGCGATTACAGGCACAAAAGAAAATGGAAAGCAGTCCTCGCTATGCATCGCAGGGAGAAGTGCCGAGGTGGAGAGTAAGACAGGAGCTGGCGCGCACTCGATTGATGGTCATAAGTTCAAATCAGGAGGGCGGTGCCAATGTGGTATCAGAGGCGCTGGTGGCTGGTGTACCTATTCTGGCATCAAAAATTTCGGGTAATGTCGGTTTACTCGGTGCCGATTATCCAGGGTATTTTCCGGAGGGCGATGAAAGGGCGTTAGCCGACTTATTATATCGAGCAGAAACGGATGCAACCTTTTTATCTTTGTTAGAGCGTTCCTGTGCCCAACTCGCATTAAAATTTACAGCAGAGGTTGAAAGTGTAGCCTGGCAGACGCTTTTAAGTGAGTTTCAATAGCAGTCGGGTTTATGCCGACTACAACTCTCTCCCAAAATGAAATTATGGAGTCAGGCATTGCATTTTGGCCGCACCATTTTGATTCCGGGGGTGTTATTGAAACATTAAAATTCATAACTATTTTGATATAATGCATATAGGTAAAGATTAAGTGTGGCGAATTTGCCGGGCGAGAAAAGTGCCATTTATGATATTAATATTCATTTTCAACATGATTCCATCAATAACTTGGGATTAATTATGCCAATTACTTTGCCTATTATTAATTATTGTTATGAAGTGCTTGCGTCTAATCGTTACAGTATTTTCCAATTTATAGGTGAAAACTTAAATCAGAGCATTGTTTGTATTGAAAAATTAAGAGACTAAAAAATAAACCGGAAGTGGCCGAAAGCCATTAGATACGGTATCTCTGTGCGCTCTTTTCGTCACTCACTTGGCATTCATGCAGTATGCAAATAGGACGTCTAACTAAATGATGCAAAAGTGATGTTTTTAGATGCCTTCCTTGACAACAGACCTTTTGGAGCTAAGGAGGAGGGTTTCAATCGTATTGCTAATGATTAACAGCGGGTTTAAGCTCGGTGCGTCGTTGTAGTATACGATGAGGTTAAAGGTTCCGTACTGGTTCTAGATGTTGTCTAAATCTGGTTCTATCGAAGTATTTTCCAATTAACAAATGAGTCTGAAACAACTCAAATCATTCATTCCCTGGCGCGGTAAAGGCTAAGCTACCAATGGCATTAGCACGGGCTGGAATATCATCAGCCTGTGCTAACTTTACTTAATAGCGGATTTTAGTTACCCCCGTTTTGCTGATACGCCTATGATCTTCTCAGGTTAGTACAATCGGCAATACCACCTTCACTTTGTTGTTATCGACTCTGCTTTCTCTGATTCAATCACGCTAAAATACAACCCACTAAGTAGTGGCGGCTGTATACTTCCAACCGTTTACACGCATCAACGTATGTAAAGCTAACCCTAAGGAGTCAGTAATAACGTGAGTGACCTAAAACATCTTTTTGAAAGTAACAAACAATGGGCCGCTGACGTAAAGCGAGACAATCCTGAATTCTTTAGCGAGCTATCCAAGCAGCAAGCGCCAGAATACCTGTGGATTGGCTGCTCCGACAGCCGAGTGCCTGCCAACCAAATAGTCCGACTGCCACCAGGCGAAGTCTTTGTGCATCGCAATATTGCCAATGTTGTGGTGCATACTGATTTGAATTGCCTGTCAGTCATTCAATACGCGGTTGAAGTGATCAAGGTCAAACATATTGTTGTTTGCGGTCATTATGGTTGTGGCGGAATCAAGTCCGCTATGGAAGACCATGACCATGGTTTGATCGACAACTGGTTAGGCCACATTAAGGACGTCGCGCGAATCCATGCTAAACAACTGGAAGGACTAGCCTACGAAGCCAGGCAGAATTTACTGTGTGAACTCAATATAATCGAACAAGTGAGTAATGTTTGCAGCTCTACGATAGTGAAAAAAGCGTGGAAAGCAGGTGCTGACCTGACGGTACATGGTTGGGTTTACGGTATTAACGATGGCATTATAAAAGATCTGGATACTAGCATATCGTCCACAGAGCAGTTAGAAAAAAGATAGTGACCCTGTCTGGTCAACATGAATGTAGATATCAAAATGAAATTCTAAAGCATTCCAGAAGAAGTCCGCATACCACTATTATCGATTCGCCAGGCAATCTTTATGATTGCTCTAGCCTTATCCTATTGGCGATATCGAAGAGACGCTTAAATAAGGTGATCTGAACTACCTTGCGAAAGGTGGCGGCATGGTGCGTAAACTGACTGTCGAAAATCGCGTTAACATATGGCCGTCTACTTTCATTGCCGAACAAGATTAATTGAAACCTTTAAAATATTAAACCTACACTCCAGCAAGGCATATCGCCCAGTCTGTACACGAGTGAATAGTTTGACTTGCAAGCACAGACTTTTTCCATAGAATCCTCGTTCAGGAACTCAATGTACAATTAGCGCAGGCTGACGCTGCTGTCGTACTACTCGACGAAGGTTCAACCGTGCCTTTCATTTCGCGCTATCAAAAAGAAGTAACAGGTGGGCTGGATGATATTCAATTACGCCAGTTGAATGACCGGTTGGGTTATCTGCGGGAGTTGGCTGAGCGCCGGTTGAGTGTTCCGCCAGTATTGATAAGCAGGGCAAACCAACCCCCGAGTTGAGAACTGCGATAGAACAAGCTGATACCAAAACTCGACTGGAAGACTTATATCTGCCCTACAAAAAGAAGCGCCGAACTAAAGGTCAGATCGCCATCGAAGCTGGTTTCGAACCGTTGACTGATGTCATCATGGCTGATTTCAATGTTGATCCAGAGGTGCTCGCAGAGCAGTACCTTAATAATGAGTTCAATATTCCTGATAGCAAGGCTACCCTAGACGGAGCCAAATTTATATTGATGGAACGCTTCACCGATCATGCCGATTTGCTGGCTAGATTGCGTCAAATTATCGCAGACAAAGGCATGTTGATGAGTAGCGTGAGTAAAGACAAAGAGGAGACAGGTGAAAAATTTCGAGACTACTTCGACTATCGTGAACCGATTAGCAAAGTGCCACCTCATCGAGCACTGGCATTATTTCGGGGTCGTAAGGAGTCCATACTGGCTAAGTCACTCGATGCTGTTGTCGAGGATTGTGTAAACGCAGTGGGGGTCGAGGTGAATACTGCTTCAGTCGCACTACTTAATCGTGTGTCTGGGTTGAGCGAAACTCAAGCGAGCAATATTGTTGAGTGGCGTAATGCCAACGGACGAATTAAAACTCGTGAGCAACTCAAATCAATACCACGACTCGGTGCCAAAGCCTTCGAACAGGCGGCTGGTTTTCTTCAGGTTCAAAATGGTGATGTGGTTCTGGATGCTTCAGCTGTGCATCCTGAGTCTTATTCACTTGTAGCAGAAATGGCAAAGCGCCATAAGTGTAAAGTGATAGAGCTGGTTGGCAATAAATCGATTCTAGCAGAAATTCAGGCGAAAGATTTTGTCAGCAGTGAAGTGGGGTTGCCAACCGTGCTGGATATTATTGCTGAGCTAGATAAACCAGGTCGTGACCCACGTCCAGAGTTCAAAGCGGTTAGTTTTAAGGAAGGTATTGAGAAACTATCAGATTTGACTCCAGATATGATACTTGAAGGCTGTGTCACTAACGTTACTAACTTTGGTGCTTTTGTCGATGTTGGAGTGCATCAGGATGGTTTGGTACACATTTCGGCACTCGCCAATACCTTTGTTAAAGATCCGCGAGAAATCGTTAAAACAGGGGATATTGTTAAGGTGAAGGTAATGGAAGTTGATGTGAAACGTAAACGAATTGCGCTCAGCATGCGACTTGACGATTCAGCATTAAAAGACGAATCAACTCCTGGATCAAAGCATGGTGCAAAGAGTCCGCGCAGTGACAATCCAAAACCTAGCCGTCAATCACACCAGAAAAAAACACCGCCTAAAAGTGAAACCAAACCAGAGGGTGCTTTTGCAGCCGCATTTGCTGCGGCAAAATCAAGGCAGTAGGGTATGAGCCAAAAACCGAAAAAACTAGCAACCTCGCCGGAAACTAAAGAAGAGGCCACTCGGGTTGCAAAGAGTATGCAAAGGCCAGGTCAAACCAAAGAGCAGACTAGGCTAATTGCGAATGGCATACAAAAAGGCATTGAACAGTACAAAAAGCTCCACAAAGCGAAATCACGAGAGCTCGACAAGCGGCTTAAGTTGAGTCAAAAGCAATCCAACTCAATGCCTGAAGTTGAAAGTGAATCCGATATTGACTATCGGCAACATTGGCTTCCTTGGACTCTAGTAGTGCTGAGCTGGTTAGGTGGCGGTCTTTACCTTTACTTTCTCTAACGAGAGCAGCAAATGATTGATCTAATTATTTTTGATTGCGATGGCGTGCTGGTCGATTCAGAGGTAGTTGGCAACCGAGTGTTTGCAGAATACTTAACTGCACAGGGGTATCCGCATTCAGCCAAGGAATGTAATGCTAAATACCTGGGTATGTCGGATGTTCATGTGAGGAATTTGTTTGAGGATAGTGGGCGAAGCCTTCCTGATACTTTTCTGAATGATATCAATAATATTATGGATGATGAGTTGTCGAAAAGTCTCGAGCCAATTCCGGGGATTGAGACAATGCTAAAGTCAATCGATATACCCTACTGCATGGCGTCATCAGGTACACCGACGAAAATCCAAAACTCGCTAACAAAAACAGGCCTAATCAAATACTTTGATGGACACTTGTTCTCATTTGAGCAGGTTAAAAATGGTAAACCGGCACCAGACCTTTTTTTGTTTGCCGCAAATCAAATGGGTGTAGAGCCGGCTAGAACAATAGTGGTTGAGGATAGTAAAGCTGGCGTTATAGCAGGAGTATCGGCTGGCATGACTGTTGTTGGGTTTACCGGCGGTTCTCATATTTCAGTGGGGCATGCGCAGAGCCTGCTTGATCTGGGCGCACACCATATACTGACGGATATGCGGGAGTTTAATGATTTGTTAGTCAGCCTCTAGTCATCCAAATTAATACCATTTGCTTACACACTATTACCTAAAACGCTTACCCTATTCTGGCGTAAGCCCGACTGCCACCTTTTGCATCGTCAAAAAAATAGACCCATGCCAAGACAAGCCAGAGCCGTATTTGCAGGAGTGCCTCATCACATAACACAAAGAGGTAATCGTAGAGAAGAAGTTTTCTTTACGGACGAAGATAGAGAAGTCTACCTGCGATGGTTGAAGGAATATTATAAGCAGCACAAAGTGGAAATTTTAGCTTACTGCCTGATGACCAACCATATTCATATTATTGCCCTGCCAAAAACTGAGACTGGATTACAGTCAATATTCAAACCACTTCATACGCGATTTGCACAGCGATACGCAATCGACAACGTGGATGGAATGGACACGTCTGGCAAGGCCGCTATTTTTCGTCAGCGCTAGACGAGCATTATCTATGGGCCGCCATTCGATACGTTGAAAGGAACCCGGTTAGGGCAAAAATGGTGAAGAAAGCGGAAAGTTATATCTGGTCAAGCGCCGCTGCGCATTGTTTAGGGCAGGCTGACGATGTATTGACCACTAAGACTTACTGGCAGAAACAGTTTGAATCCATTGGTGATTGGTCGTCGTGGTTAGCAGAAGGAGACACGGAAGACGAGCTATCGATAATTCGGCCAAATATTGATAAAGGTTTACCCTGTGGTTCTGATCAATTTATCAAGAAATTGGAAAAACAGATTGGCCGGGTGTTGGAATACCGACCACTCGGTAGGCCCGCTAAACAAAAGAGCAAATAATAAAGGGAAGCGTCCCCTTATTTTTGTTGTTTGATTAGAGGTATCAAAGCATTAACCTATAAATATTGGACGGCCAACAAATAATAATTAGTGGATACCAAAATAAAACTAATAATTTGTAAATAGAAATATAGCCAATGTAACGTAGTTTATTAGGTCGGTTAGATTTGATTAAAAACCCTACACGTCCTGTATTGGGTAATTTTTATCTTCCTACTGCTCTTCACCAGTTAAGTTTATTTCAGCGGGTTATTATGAAGTATCGGTTCAGATGCCTGTTTTGAATATTTTTTGTAGGCACTCAACCTTGTAAAATTGAAATCAAAGTGCAAGAATGCAATGATGATTAGTCGTGAAATTTTTAACACAGTTCGGCTTCGATTGGCTCAATTTGATAGCGTTGCGCTTGTTGGCCCTCGGCAGGTGGGTAAGACCACACTGGCTAGAGCGATCGCGGCCGAGGTTGGGAGAAAAGCTCGGTATCTCGATTTGGAAAGCCGACCTGATCGACAATTGCTCGATGACTCTGATGCTTATTTTTCAGCATACTCTGACCATCTGATCATATTGGATGAAGTTCAGCGAGCGCCAGAAATATTTCAAGTGCTTCGTGGTCAAATTGATCAAAGGCGACGCATGGAGGGTGAAGGCGGAAAATTTCTCATTCTAGGCTCAGCCTCGATGGATTTATTACGCCAGTCATCCGAAAGTCTGGCGGGTCGTATTAGCTATGTTGAGATGACGCCGCTGACCTATCGCGAGATTAATAGTGTTGATCAAAGCAAAGTTGGAAATGAACAAAGACTGATGGACAGTCTCTGGTTAAAAGGTGGGTTTCCAGAAAGTTACAAACGTGAGGATGAAGATGCATCACTGCAATGGCGTCTGGACTTCATTCAAACTTATCTGGAACGTGATATACCGCAGTTTGGTTTACAAGTCGCGACAGAGCAGTTGGCACGCTTTTGGCGAATGCTGGCCAATGACCAGGGCGAATTGTTCAACGCACAACGGTTTGCACGTTCACTGGGGGTCAGTGGCCACACCATATCGCGTTATCTTGATATTCTCGAAAGCCTCCTGTTAGTTCGAACGTTGCAGCCCTGGTCTGTTAACACGGGTAAACGCCTGGTTAAATCACCACGACCTTTTGTACGAGATAGCGGTATTTTACATGCGTTGTTAAACATACAAACAATGGATGCCTTGAGAAGTCACGTTGTATCAGGGAAAAGTTGGGAGGGCTATGTTATCGAAAATATCATTAGCGCGGCCAAAGGAAAAGCTCGCCCCTATTTCTATCGCACAGCAGCAGGCGCAGAGGCTGATCTTGTTCTGGAGTTTGCCCCGGGCAAATGTTGGGCGATAGAAATCAAACTCAGCAGTGCACCAACAGTCGATCGTGGCTTCCATAATGCGGCTGATGACATCGCAGCGAGTCGCCGAATTCTTATTTATAAAGGTAAGGAACGCTTTCCAATGCGGGGTGGTATTGAAGCGATGCCACTGCTTGATGCAATGAATGAAGTTAGCACGGCGGTGGGGGCGTGAAAATGGGTATCACTTAAATTTCTAAAGCGAAAACCATACTTGAAAGTGATCAGTTCGAATATCTACTCTCTGAAAGTAACTACAAACCTGGCAATCCGCAAAGGTGATTTCTCATGTAAGATCGCTATAGATGCACCAGACTTTGCTCTCAGAACAGTTGAGGATATGATCATGTGGTCTTCTGGGTATGAGGTAATTGAACGCCTTGGACAAGGGCGTGCAGTCATTATTGAGTGATTGATTTACCGTAGTTGTATTAAAGGAGCTTTACATTAAATTTATAGACAGATAACTTATCAGAAATATCTGATATCGACCCGTTGTTAACACCACTCCAAACCCGCAGTTATTTGCCGCATAGTTAAAGTAGCCTGGATAACCTCTGTTTTAAAATAATTATTTTTAATGACTTTTAGAGGGGCTTTTTATGTCCGATCGATCAATCAGCAAGCAAAGAAT
>JBDNJA010000158.1:0-11682 GCA_041688005.1 Gammaproteobacteria bacterium | reverse complement strand
TACGAATGTGGTTTCGAAGCATTCGAAGATAGCCGTATGAAGTTTGATGTGCGCTATTACCTGGTTGCAATATTGTTTATTATTTTTGATCTGGAAATCGCGTTTTTATTTCCATGGGCAATTGTGCTCGACAAAATCGGTACATTTGGTTTAGTCGCAATGGCTATTTTTCTAGGTGTGCTCGTTGTCGGGTTCATTTTTGAGTGGAGAAAAGGGGCGCTCGAATGGGAATAGAAGGTGTATTCGAGCAAGGGTTTATGACGACCTCTGCCGATAAGCTAATTAACTGGGCTCGAACAGGTTCCATGTGGCCAATGACCTTCGGTTTGGCTTGTTGTGCAGTCGAAATGATGCAAGCAGGCGCATCCCGGTATGACTTGGATCGATTCGGAATAATATTTCGTCCTAGCCCGAGACAGTCTGATGTGATGATTGTTGCAGGCACGTTGGTCAATAAAATGGCACCCGCCTTACGTAAAGTCTATGATCAAATGGCCGAGCCGCGCTGGGTTATATCAATGGGTTCATGTGCTAATGGTGGTGGTTATTATCATTATTCTTATGCGGTTGTTCGTGGCTGCGATCGAATAGTGCCAGTCGATGTTTATGTACCCGGCTGTCCACCAACAGCTGAGGCTCTTTTGTACGGTATTTTGCAGTTGCAAAATAAAATTAAAAACACCAATACGATTGCCCGATAATATGGCGACTTCTTTACAACAGTTGACCGAATCATTAGGTAGTGATTTTGGTGAGCAATTGGTTTCTGTCGAAGTTAAATATCATGAAGTAACCATTGTAGTTACACCTGAGAATTTGATTAAAGTAGCCACTCAGCTACGAGATAGTGATAAATTTAAATTCGAACAGCTGCTCGACTTATGTGGCGTTGATTATTCTCAGTTCGGTGTAGCAGAATGGCAAACTAATGATGCTTCCCGTTCAGGATTCAGTCGAGGTGTCGATGCTGCAACCACTACCGGTAGGTTGCAGTTTGGTGATGAATTAGAATCAGTCGTCGATAACGGTGCGCGCTTTGCAGCGGTTTATCATCTTATGTCCTATCAATATAATCGTCGATTGCGCCTTAAGGTTTTTGCGTTTGACGATAGCTTCCCTGTCGTGCCAACTATTGTAGGTGTTTGGGCATCTGCCGATTGGTATGAGCGAGAAGCCTTCGATTTATTCGGTATATTGTTTAGTGGTCATCCTGATTTAAGGCGAATACTGACCGACTATGGATTTGTTGGGCATCCGTTCCGTAAGGACTTTCCTCTTATTGGTAATGTAGAAATGCGGTATGACCCAGTAAAAAGACGTGTTATATATGAGCCAGTTAGTATTGAGCCGCGAGTATTAGTCCCAAAAGTGATACGCGAAGACCATCGCTATATTCCTGAAGAACGAATTACTCAAGAAAAGAAAGGGGCACAGGGCGATGCCTGAAATTAAAAACTATACGCTGAATTTTGGCCCGCAACATCCTGCTGCACATGGCGTTTTACGTTTAGTACTGGAGATGGACGGAGAAGTCATCGTACGTGCCGATCCTCATATTGGATTAATACACCGCGCTACAGAAAAGCTCGCAGAAACCAAACCCTATAATCAAAGCATTGGTTATATGGATCGACTCGACTATGTGTCTATGATGTGTAATGAGCATGGCTATGTGCTGGCGATTGAAAAATTACTGGGGCTAGATATTCCCGAACGGGCCAAATATATTCGAGTCATGTTCGACGAAATCACGCGCATACTGAATCATCTTATGTGGATCGGAACGCATGCATTAGATGTTGGCGCGATGACCATGTTTTTATACGCATTCCGTGAGCGCGAAGATTTGATGGACTTATACGAAGCCGTCTCTGGCGCGCGTATGCATGCAAATTATTATCGACCTGGTGGCGTTGCTCGAGACCTGCCCAATTCAATGCCGCAATTTCAAGAGAGTCGGTGGCGTAGCAAAAAAGAGGTCGCTCGGTTGAATGAAAACCGGCAGGGCAGTCTGTTGGATTTTACGGAAGATTTCACGAATCGCTTTCCGGATTACATTGATGAATATGAAACCCTATTAACCGATAACAGAATATGGAAGCAACGTACTGTTGGTATCGGCGTTGTATCTCAGGAGAGGGCGTTTCAATTAGGATTTACTGGTCCGATGCTGCGTGGCTCGGGTGTCGAATGGGATTTGCGTAAGAAACAACCTTATGAAGTGTACGACCGAATGGACTTTGATATTCCTGTCGGGACCAACGGCGACTGCTATGATCGTTACCTGGTACGCATGGAAGAAATGCGTCAATCCAACAGCATTATTAAACAGTGCATCGCCTGGTTAAAAAATAACCCTGGCATAGTCTTATCTGAAGACCATAAAGTGGCTGCGCCAAGGCGAGAAATGGCTAAGGCTGACATGGAAGGTTTAATTCATCACTTTAAACTTTTTACCGAAGGTTACGTATTGCCGGAGGGTGAAGTTTATACTGCAATAGAGCATCCTAAAGGGGAGTTTGGCGTTTACCTGATATCGGACGGCGCTAACAAACCTTATAGGCTCAAAGTGCGTGCAGCAGGATTTGCTCATTTGTCGAGTATGAATGAAATGGCAACAGGACACATGCTGTCCGACGTTGTCGCTATTATTGGTACGCAAGATATTGTATTCGGTGAGATCGATAGATAATGGCCAAGATGAAGAATTCAAAAGCTGAAATACTATCGGATCATACCCGTAAGGAAATTGTTCATTTGTTGTCGAAGTTTCCTGAAGATCGTAAACGGTCAGCAGTGATAGGCGCTTTGAATGCTGTTCAGCATCAAAATAAAGGGTTTCTCACTACCGAGTTAATGGATGCCGTTGCAGACTATTTGGGTCTGGCCGCAATTCATGTATATGAAGTAGCATCGTTTTACTCGATGTATGAGACAAAGCCAGTGGCTCGCAATAACGTTGCAATCTGCACCAATATTAGCTGCATGTTAATGGGGTCAGATTATATCGTTGATCATATCGAAGCCAAGTTGGGTATTAAAATCGGCGAAAGTACCGAAGACGGTCGAATTTTTCTCAAGTGTGAAGAAGAATGTCTTGCCGCTTGTTCTGGTGGGCCGATGATGCAGGTAAATCATGTTTATCACGAAAATTTAACACCCGAAAAAGTCGATGATATTTTGGATGGACTGGAATAAGCATGGCTAATGACGTATGTTTTGCAACGCTTCAATATGATCAGCCATGGTCTATGGAAAGCTATCTAAAGACAGGTGGTTATCAGGCGCTTAAAAAAATTCTCAATGAAAAAATTGCCCCGGAAGCAGTAATTGAGGTAGTGAAAAATTCTGGATTGCGTGGTCGGGGTGGTGCTGGTTTCCCAACAGGACTGAAGTGGAGCTTCATGCCCCGCAGCGTCGCTGTCCAAAAATACTTAGTTTGTAATTCGGATGAATCAGAACCAGGTACTTGTAAAGACCGAGATATTTTGCGTTTTAATCCGCATGCTTTGGTCGAAGGTATGATTATCGGTGGATATTCAATCGGTGCCACGGTCGGCTATAACTATATGCGTGGCGAATTTATGGATGAGCCGTACATGCGTTTCGAAGCTGCATTAAAGGAAGCTTATGAAGCCGGTTATGTAGGAAAAAATATTTTAGGTAGTGGGGTTGATTTCGAGCTGCATGGCTTTTTAGGTGCTGGCGCTTATATCTGTGGTGAAGAAACCGCTTTACTAGAGTCTTTGGAAGGTAAAAAGGGTCTGCCTAGATTCAAACCACCATTTCCTGCCAACTTCGGTTTATACGGTAAACCAACAACGATTAATAATACAGAGTCACTGTCTTCTGTGTCTGCGATTATTCGTAACGGTCCAGAATGGTTTGCCAATCTTGGGATACCTAATAATGGTGGCGTTAAATTATTTTCCGTGTCGGGACATGTTAACAACCCGGGTAATTTTGAAATCAATATGGGCACACCATTTAAGGACTTGTTAGAAATGTCTGGTGGTGTAAAAGATGGCCGTAAACTAAAGGCTGTTATTCCTGGTGGTTCCTCTGTCCCTGTTTTATCGGGTGACATGATGATGGAATGTACGATGGATTATGACTCAATTACCAAAGCTGGTTCGATGTTGGGTTCAGGTGCTGTTATTGTGATGGATGAAACTACCGATATGGTTAAAGCGTTGCGACGAATTTCACGATTCTATTTTTCAGAATCTTGTGGGCAGTGCACGCCTTGTCGTGAAGGTACTGGTTGGTTGTATCGAGTGCTTTGCCGCATTGTTGATGGCAAGGGTCGACCAGAAGATATCGAGCTACTCGAAGAAGTTTCGCATAAAATTGAAGGTCGCACAATTTGCGCACTAGGTGATGCGGCGGCGATGCCGGTGTGGAGCTTCATCAAACATTTTCGACATGAGTTTGAATACTACGTCGAGCATAAACGCTCGATGTTAAATTGATAAGTAGTTAATTAATTAGGGCCGGTTGATCAGGCGTCAATTAATCGAAGATTAGATAAGCAAGCTAGTCATCAGTATTGGTCGATGTAATTTAAGAAAAGAGACAGGGTAAACACAGCAATGAGCGACGGTATTACACTCACCATCAATGGGCAGCAAATCGAGGCAGAAGCCGGACGATTGTTGATTGATGTGGCTGATGACAACAATATTGAAATTCCTCGTTTTTGTTACCACAAAAAATTATCAGTCGCCGCCAATTGCCGTATGTGTCTGGTTGAAGTGGAACGCGCGCCTAAGCCCATGCCAGCCTGCGCGACTCCCATTGCTAATGGAATGGTGGTTTATACTCGTTCTTCAAAAGCCATTGCAGCACAGAAATCGACAATGGAGTTTCTACTGATCAATCACCCATTAGATTGCCCTATCTGTGATCAAGGTGGCGAGTGTGAATTACAGGATGTAGCAATGGGCTTCGGGGCTGGTGTTTCACGTTATACTGAAGAAAAACGCGTTGTTATGGATAAGAATATTGGCCCGTTGATTGCCACTGATTTGACCCGTTGTATCCACTGTACCCGTTGTGTTCGTTTTGGTGATGAAATTGCTGGGTTACCTGAAATGGGCTTAACTGGTCGAGGCGAAAATGTTGAGATTGGTACGTATATCGAAAAAGCTATTTCATCGGAATTATCCGGTAATGTCATCGATATCTGCCCTGTCGGTGCATTGACTGCAAAGCCATCGCGATACGCGGCACGTGCCTGGGAATTAACACAGCACCCGACAGTGGCAGCACACGACTGTATTGGTTCTAACCTTTACGTTCATACTTACGATAACAAGGTGATTCGTGTTGTACCGCGTGAAAATGAATCGATTAATGAATCCTGGATTTCAGATCGGGATCGTTTTAGTTACACCGGCCTTAATAGTGAGTCTCGTATTCTATTGCCCCTGTTGCGACAGAATGGGCAACTAAAAGAAGTTGACTGGGAGACAGCGATAAATGCTGCAACTGAAAAGTTATCAG
Organism: Gammaproteobacteria bacterium; assembly: GCA_041688005.1. Taxonomy (GTDB): domain Bacteria; phylum Pseudomonadota; class Gammaproteobacteria. Next base: position 6,177 of record JBDNJA010000158.1, on the reverse strand, counting down.
CGGCCGCCAATAATGACGGCAATCAAATTGCTGCACTGGTTAGCCCTCAGTCAACACTAGAAGAACAGTTTCTGGCGCAGAAGTTGTTACGGGGTCTGGGTTCTAATAATATTGATTATCGACTCAATCAAATCGATTTTTCTACCCAGCACAAAGCGCCTGCCATGCCCTGGTTAGGTCGCTCATTAGAATCGATCGAATCTCTAGATGCTTGTTTATTAGTCGCGGGTAATCTTCGACTAGAACAGCCTATCTTGGCACACCGTTTACGTAAGGCTGCTGTTAATAACGGCGCAACAATTTCTTCTGTCAGCCACCTAAGTGGTCAGTATAACTTTCCACTTGAGCAAGAGTTGGCAGGTTCTGCCGAGCAATTAGTGACGGACTTGGCTGCCGTTTTGGTGGCGCTGGCTGGTCAGATCACATCAGCGTCTGAATTACCAACACACATACAAGACATTATTGTTGATTGCAAAGCCAGCAAGCAACATAAAGCGATCGCAAACTCGCTGAGCAAGGCAAAAAATGCGGCTGTAATCGTTGGTATTCAGGCGTTATCAAATCCACATCTGTCACTCATTCAAGAACTATGTGAAGCGATTTCAACGTTATCTGGTGCGACTCTGGGCTATTTATCGCTATCGGCCAATAGCGCAGGTGCTAGTTTGGCTGGTGTGCTGCCGCATCGAGGTGTTGCTGGTTCCAATATCGACAAGACTGGCCAAAACACCCGTGAAATTTTGTCGTCACAACATCAGGTCTTATTAACCTTTGCGGTTAATCCGGTACTAGAAACAAATATTCCAGAAGTCGATCAACAGTTATCAAAAAATAACGATTTCATCATTGCTATCGATAGTTTTAGTAACGACTTTATACGCGAAAAGGCCGATTTGGTTTTGCCTTTAGCCAGTTTTACAGAAACTTCAGGTACCTTTGTCAATGTTGAGGGCCTGTGGCAGAGTTTTAAAGGCTTTACCCAAACCGAAGGTGGTATTCGCCAAGGCTGGAAAATACTGACGGCATTAGGACAGCTCCTGGTACCGGATGCTTTTGAATATTCCGATTCTATTTCAGTGCGTAACGAAGTGAAGGAAGCTTGTCGTGACATAAGCCTGAATAATCTCTGTGGCATTCAATCTGCTGATACTAAGCTTCCAACTAAACTCCGGTCGCTTCAGAAAGTAAGTGCCACCCCAATTTATGCGAGTGATAGTTTGGTGCGTGAAGCTCAGCCCCTTCAAAAAACACCACTGACGAGCCAGCAATCTGTCGTGGCCATGAATCAGGCGCAGGCGGATCAATCTAAGTTGACTGGTGCTGAACAGATTCAAGTTAAACAAGGGCAGGGTGCGGCTAATTTACCTTTACGAATTGATGAAAATGTTCCAGCAGGTTGTGTTTTTGTTCCGACAGGCATTGATGCAGTGAAGGATTTGACCAGTGCTTATGGCATGGTTGAACTGGAGAAACTGCGGTGATCGATATACTCACTAATCTCTGGTTATTACTACCCGAAGGTATCCAGTTTACGGCTTACACACTGCTGAAAGTCGTTATTATTTTGGTGCCATTGTTTATTGTGGTCGCTTACTACACCTTGGCCGAACGAAAAGTCATCGGCTACATGCAGGCTCGCATAGGCCCCAATCGTGTTGGCCCGAAAGGCCTGTTCCAGCCATTCGCAGACATGCTCAAATTGATGTTCAAAGAGATCATCATTCCGACTAAGTCGAACCGTTATCTGTTTATTATTGCCCCCATTATCACCTTCGCTCCTTCGATGGCAGCCTGGGCTGTCATGCCTTTTACTGACACATTGGTTTTTGCCGATATTAACGCCGGCCTTTTGTATATTTTGGCAATGACGTCACTCGGCGTTTATGGCGTCATTATTGCGGGCTGGGCTTCTAACTCTAAGTATGCCTTGTTAGGAGCGATGCGCTCGGTGGCACAGATTGTGGCTTACGAAATTGCTATGGGCTTTGCTTTGGTTGGCGTGTTGATGGCTGGTGGCAGCTTGAATCTTGGGGATATTGTCGAGAGTCAAACTGGTGGTATCTATCATTGGTTTATTATTCCATTGTTTCCGCTATTCATGGTTTATTTGATATCGGGTGTGGCTGAAACTAATCGGGCCCCATTTGATGTGGCGGAAGGTGAATCCGAAATCGTGGCAGGCTTTCACGTTGAATATTCGGGTATGACTTTCGCAGTATTCTTCCTTGCTGAATACGCCAATATGATTTTGATCGCGATGCTTGCATCACTCATGTTTTTTGGTGGTTGGTTAAGTCCCTGGCCGTCGTTGATGGGAGATAACATCGTCTGGCTATTTCTGAAGACGGGTTTCTTTATGCTGTTATTTATATGGTTTCGAGCGACCTTCCCACGATATCGTTATGACCAGATTATGCGGTTGGGCTGGAAGGTTTTAATTCCGGTGACTATCGTCTGGCTTGTAGTCGAAGGATTGTTTGTCTATTTTAAAGTCGGTCCTTGGTTTAATTAGGCAGGTTTGCTAGATCATTATGTTTGCAACTATAAAATATTATCTGAAAAGTTTCCTTTTCCTTGAGTTACTCAAGGGCATGGTCGTGACTGGAAAGTATTTTTTTCGTAAGAAAGTTACGGTTCAATATCCAGAAGAGAAAACACCAATCAGCCCGCGTTTTCGTGGTTTGCACGCACTCCGCCGCTATGATAATGGGGAAGAGCGTTGTATTGCCTGTAAATTATGTGAAGCAGTGTGTCCTGCCCTCGCGATTACGATTGAGTCCGAGGAGCGTGACGACGGTACTAGAAGAACAACTAAATACGACATAGACTTGTTTAAATGTATTTACTGCGGCTTGTGTGAAGAAGCTTGTCCGGTTGATGCGATTGTTGAAACTCATATTTTTGAATACCACTTTGAAAACCGCGGTGAAAATATTATGACAAAAGAAAAGTTGCTCGAGATCGGTGACAATCATGAACCTCAAATCGCTGCCGCTCGAGCAGCTGACGCTCCTTATCGGTAACTAAGTAAGATGACTGAAACGATTATTTTTTATGTTTTTGCCTTGATGACAGTGGTCACAGCGACGGCTGTTGTCACTGTCAGAAACCCAGTGCATGCGGCCTTGTTCCTTGTGCTCACTTTTTTCACCAGCGCCATAATTTGGATGACGTTAGAAGCAGAATTTTTAGCTATTAGTTTAGTGTTGGTTTATGTCGGCGCGGTAATGGTGCTGTTTTTGTTTGTTGTGATGATGCTGGATATCAATATTGCCCGTTTACGTGAAGGGTTTGTGCGTTACTTGCCCCTGGGTATTGCTGTTGCTGTGATTATGTTCGTGATGATAATCAGTGTCATAACTGGTGGTAGTTTTTCTGGGGATAGCCTTGTAGGGCCTATTGCCAAAGCAACTGATTATAGTAATACCAAAGCACTCGGTGGTGTTTTGTATACCGAATACGTATTCGCATTTGAAATTGCAGCGGTGATCTTATTAGTTGCGATTGTTGCAGCGATATCTTTAACCATGAGAAAACGCACGCATACCAAGTATCAAGATCCATCAGCCCAAATAAGAGTGACTAAGGCGGATAGACTTCGTGTTGTTAAAATGCCATCAAGTAGCGAACCCTCGAGTAACCAATAAGCCATGACTGTTTCCTTAAGCCATTATCTAATTCTTGCTGCGACTTTGTTCAGTATTAGCATTGCTGGCATCGTTATCAATCGTAAGAATATTATTATTTTATTGATGTCGATTGAACTCATGCTGTTGGCTGTGAATTTGAATTTCATTGCTTTTTCACATTATCTGAATGATTTAGCTGGGCAAGTATTCGTCTTTTTTATTCTGACAGTGGCAGCGGCGGAAGCGGCCATTGGTCTGGCTATACTGGTTGTCTTATTTAGGAACAAGCAGTCTATTAACGTAGCTGATATCAATGAGTTAAAAGGATGAGCATGGAATCGGTCTATCTTGCAATTCCACTAGCATCTTTATTTGGTGCCATTATAGCGGGATTTTTTGGAAAGCAAATTGGCCGTAGTGTTGCCCATTGGGTGACTATCCTGGGTGTCGGTACTTCGTTCGCGTTGTCATTAATTGTGTTGAAAGATGTGGCCTTCGACGGCGCTGCTATTTATAACAAAGCGTTGTATACCTGGATGGTAAGCGATGGTATCCGCTTTGAAATTGGATTTTTGGTCGATAGTCTAACCGCAATCATGATGGTGGTTGTCACCAGTGTTTCGTTAATGGTACATATTTATACTATTGGCTACATGCATGATGATCCGGGGTATCAACGATTTTTTAGCTATATTTCATTGTTTACTTTTGCGATGTTGATTCTGGTTATGTCGAATAACTTCCTACAGCTTTTCTTCGGCTGGGAAGCTGTAGGACTGGTGTCTTATTTGCTAATCGGATTTTGGTTTAAAAAAGACACGGCTATTTATGCAAACTTAAAGGCTTTCCTGGTTAACCGTGTTGGTGACTTTGGCTTCTTGCTCGGTATTGCTGTGATATTGATGTATACCGGGTCACTCGATTATTACGAAGTATTTAGTAATGCTGGCAGTATGACTAGTGAAACTATGGAAGTGATTCCAGGCATCGAATGGTCGGTAATAACGCTGGCTTGTATTTTACTGTTTGTTGGCGCAATGGGTAAGTCAGCGCAGGTACCACTGCACGTTTGGCTACCTGATTCGATGGAAGGTCCAACGCCTATTTCTGCGCTCATTCATGCTGCCACAATGGTAACAGCCGGTATTTTTATGGTGGCTCGTATGTCGCCTTTATTCGAACTATCAGAAACCGCGCTTTCCGTCGTTCTCGTGATTGGCGCCACCACCGCATTCTTTATGGGATTGGTTGGTATTGTACAAAACGATATAAAACGAGTGGTTGCTTATTCGACATTGTCCCAGTTGGGTTATATGACGGTTGCGCTGGGTGCTTCTGCTTATTCCGCGGCTATCTTTCATTTAATGACTCACGCATTCTTTAAGGCGCTGTTATTTCTTGCCGCAGGTTCGGTGATTATTGCCATGCACCACGAACAAGATATTCGCAAGATGGGTGGATTGAAAAAATATATGCCGATAACTTATTGGGTGTCTTTGATAGGCTCTTTGTCATTGATCGGTTTTCCTGGTTTCTCTGGTTACTTTTCTAAAGATGCGATTATCTCAGCGGTACATAACTCAAGTATTCCTGGTGCCGGATATGCTTATTGGATGGTACTACTGGGTGTATTTGTAACCGCCTTCTATTCCTTCCGACTGTTCTTTCTGGTTTTTCACGGTAAAGAGCGTATGGATGAGCACACCCGAGCGCACTTGCATGAAACGCCACCGATCGTCACTCTGCCATTGATATTGCTCGCCATTCCATCGGCCATCATCGGGTGGTTAGCGATAGATGGTATCCTATTCAGTGGGTTTCTGGACAAGCCGATTTTTGTCCTGAACGAGCACGACACAATGGCGGTTGTTGCACAGACATTCCATGGTCCGGCTAGTTTTGTTGCACATGGGTTCTCTGAGCCTGCGCTGTATCTTGCTTTCGCAGGCGTTGCGTCGTCCTGGTATATCTACATGAAGAAACCGTCGATTGCCGACTGGTTCAAGACAACATTCAGTTTTATTTACAACTTATTAGATCAGAAATACTACTTCGATAAATTCAATGAAACCGTTTTTGCAACGACAAGCCGTGGTATTGGGCATGTATTGTGGCGTGTCGGTGATGCTTTGATGATCGATGGTCTGGTTGTTAATGGTAGCGCCAAGCTAGTTGGTTGGGTGTCAGGTGTCGTTCGTCACGTGCAAACGGGTTATTTAAACCATTATGCATTCGCAATGATTTCGGGTTTGATTTTGTTACTCGGCTGGGCCATTTTAGGTTAAGCCAGTTGGCTAAGCCTGTAGGTTAAGCTAGTAGGCTGTCACTCCTGATAATTATAAAAGGTAAATGTTAAACTTATGTACGCTGATTGGCCATTATTAAGCCTCGTTATCTGGACACCTATCATAGGTGGTATACTGGTATTGTTCGCGGGCGATAAAGAAAATTCATCAGACGCTAAAAAATTAGCGCTGCTGGTATCGATTATTACTTTCTTACTGACCATCCCGCTCTATACCGAATTCAATGCAGATACCCATTTACT
>JBDNJA010000157.1:0-5135 GCA_041688005.1 Gammaproteobacteria bacterium | reverse complement strand
CATAAAGATGACGATACACGTAAAAAGTATCGCATCATTTATAAGGCACTTTCTTCGGCTATTGATCTGTTTTCATTGCGTCACAGTCATTCGACTGGGTTTCATTTTGCAAATATCAAGGACCTTTATCAGGCTTATGAATCTGACCTTTATAAGTTTGATATGGCATATCGTCACTATTGGGCTTCTTCTTATCGGGCTCATGTCGAAATCTTGAAAAATCTAGATGAGGCGATAGAACAGGTTTATTCAAACTGGTTTATCGACAACCTGGCAAAGAATTGGGGCGAAAAAATTGCATCGGAAGATAAGCTGTGTCATTGGAAAATAGATGGTATAGAAAACCAGCAAGATTTTTTTACGGCGAATGTTCTACCAGCATTTGGCAAGGCTAAAAATGCGCGTGTCGTGGTCATCATCAGTGATGCTTTTCGTTATGAAGCTGCGGTTGAATTGATGGAAAGAATCAATGAAAAACGCTATAGCCAAGCGACTTTAACTTCACAGCTGGGTGTAGTGCCTAGTTATACGACATTAGGTATGGCGTCTCTGCTGCCTCACGATACCCTGGAATATCGAGAAGGGGTAGGCGACGATGTGTTTGTTGATGGCAAGTCATCCAAAGGCACTGCGGCTCGTAATAACATTCTGTCTGACCACAGTGGCATGGCAGTGACTGCTGAAGATATGAAGGATTGGTCGAGGGATGAAGGTCGCGAAGCACTAAAGGACAAACAGGTGATTTATGTTTATCACAATGTAGTCGATGCGCGTGGCGATAGCGCTTCCACTGAATCGGAAACTTTTCTAGCTGTGGAACACGCCATAGAAGAACTGACTGAACTGACCCGAAAAATATTACTGCAATTCAATACGTCCACAGTTCTGGTGACGGCAGATCATGGTTTTATCTTTCAGCAAAGCAAGCTGGATTACTCTGATCGTACCTCTCTTGCCGAAAAGCCAACAAATACACTTAAAAGTAAAAAGCGTTATGTCATTGGTTTTGATTTGCCTGAACCGAAAGATGCGCTATCGGGTACTACGCGGGAAACTGCTGGCACGTCTTCTGATACGCGTTTTTGGGTGCCTAAAGGTGCTAATCGATTTCACTTCGTAGGTGGAGCCCGTTTTGTGCATGGTGGGGTTTTGCCCCAGGAAATTGTCGTGCCCGTACTCACGATTAAGCAACTTCGGGGTGAAAAGGCTGAGAAACGCACCAAACGAAAGGTCGGTGTTATTTCGCCTAAAGCTGGGTTGAAGATGGTCAACAATATTCAGCGATTCGATCTTATGCAAACTGAGTCTGTGTCTGACCAGATTTTACCCGTCACGATTTCAGCCGCAATATATGACGAAGAATCAATGGTGTCGAGTGAAGAGGTACTGACCTTCGATAGCCAGACCGATTCTGCTGCGGATCGGGTTAAGCAAGTTCGCCTGTCGTTAAGCGGCACTAATTTCGATCGCAAGAAAGATTACTTTCTTATATTGAAAGACAAAGATTTGAACACCGAAATTGAGCGTTACCGAGTAACTATTGATCTGGCTTTTACCGATGACTTTTTTTAAGGCTTGAGAACTATTATGGATGCAATTGACGATAAAGATCTGGATCAGTTACTGAATGAGCACTTCGGCGGCAGGATAGTGCGTAAAGATCTTACCAAGCTGATTAAAGAAGGGGCCAATGTTCCCGTTTATGTTCTTGAATATTTGCTTGGCATGTACTGTGCTTCGGATGATCCTGAAGTAATTGAAGTTGGCCTTAAAAATGTCAAATCTGTGTTGGCTGAAAATTATGTACGACCAGATGAAGCCGAAAAAGTGAAGTCGCTAGTTCGTGAGCGAGGATCTTTTAAAATCATTGATCGGGTAACGGTTCGCCTGAATGAAAGAAAGGATAAGTATGAGGCGGCATTCAGTAATCTAGGTATTAAAGATGCCGAAATTTCAGCCAGTATCGTAAAAGAATATGAAAAGCTTTTAGTCGGTGGTATCTGGGTGATCGCGACACTGAGTTATTACCATGAAGAAGGGCAGTCTGGCTCACCCTTTGGTGTGACGTTGCTTAAGCCGATACAGATGCCAAATATGAACATGGATGAACTCTTTGCCGGCAGAGCAAAATTATCTACAGACCAATGGCGTGAAACATTAATACGTTCGATTGGTATGGAACCCTCTTCACTAGATAAAGATGTGCAATGGCACCTTCTGGCTCGCATGATCCCGTTTGTCGAAAACAACTATAACGTCTGTGAGTTGGGCCCACGTGGCACAGGTAAAAGCCATATTTATAAAGAGTGCTCTCCCAACAGTATTCTTGTTTCTGGTGGACAGACGACAGTCGCTAATTTGTTTTACAACATGAGTACCCGGCGTATTGGTCTTGTTGGTTTGTGGGATCTGGTGGCTTTTGATGAAGTTGCCGGTATCTCGTTTAAAGACAAAGATGGCGTACAGATAATGAAGGACTTTATGGCTTCGGGTTCTTTCGCTCGTGGACGTGAGCAAATGGAAGCCTCTGCCTCAATGGTCTTTGTCGGTAATATAAACCAGAGTGTCGAGTCGCTGGTTAAGACCAGCCACCTTTTAGCGCCTTTTCCTGAGGCAATGATCGACGCGGCATTCTTTGATCGCTTCCATGCATATATACCGGGTTGGGAAATTCCCAAAATGCGCCCTGAGTTCTTTACCGATAGTTATGGACTGATCGTGGATTACCTGGCGGAGTTTTACCGTGAAATGCGTAAACGTAGTTTTGCCGATGCCATTGATAAATACTTCAAGCTCGGCAATAACCTAAATCAGCGTGATGTTATCGCGGTTAGAAAGACTGTCTCTGGTTTGATCAAGTTACTCTACCCCCACGGTCAGTTCGAAAAGGAAGATGTACGTGAGTGTCTGGAATATGCACTCCAGGTACGTCGACGAGTGAAAGAACAGTTAAAGAAAATTGGAGGTATGGAATTTTATGATGTTCATTTCAGTTACATTGACAACGAATCCCTCGAAGAACATTTCGTGTCAGTCAAAGAGCAAGGTGGTGGTGGTTTAATACCAGAAGGACCAAGCAAACCAGGCATCATCCATACCATAGGCCTGAGTCACAAGGGCATGCCGGGGCTATATCGGATGGAGCTGCAAGTTACTAAGGGTTCTGGGAAACTGGCGACATCGGGTTTATGGAATTCCAGTGCGGCTAAAGAACAAGTCAAGATTGCGTTTGATTTCTTTAAAGCAAACGCCAGCAGGATTAGTGCAGGTACAAAGGTAATGGATTACGACTTTCACATCCATGTGGTGGAATTACAGAATACAGGTCCATTCACCCACTTGGCGCTCACCAGCCTAGTCGCATTTGCCTCAGGGCTTCTAGGCAAGCCAGTACAAAGTCAAATGGTGGTAATGGGTGATATGAGCCTTGGCGGAAGCGTAAAGCCGGTAGAGAGTATTGCTGAGTGCCTTCAAGTCGCTTTTGATGCCGGTGCTAAAAAAGTAGCCCTACCAATGGCAAGCGCTGCTCATATTCCAACAATCCCTGCAGAGTTATTTACTAAATTTCAAACCAGTTTTTATGCCGATCCTGTCGATGCTGTTTTTAAGGCTTTGGGTGTTGATTGAGAAAATCACAGAGATTGGGCGAACAGTGGATTCACAAGAATATAGTAATAAGCGTTTTTAGGTCAAAAAGGAGAAAATAAGACATGCATGAAATCATCTGCCCGCACTGCGATAAGGCATTCAAAATCGATGAAGCCGGCTATTCAGACATCATAAAGCAGGTTCGCGACAACGAGTTTGAACAACAATTGCACGACCGGCTTGAGCTAGCCGAGAAGGATAAGGTAAATGCGGTCGAACTCGCCAAGAGCCAGGCTGGTAACGAAATGCAAAAAAACGCCACTGCCAAGGATGCCGAAATTCAAGCCTTAAAAGCCCAATTAGACACGGGTGAGGTTACGAAGAAACTAGCTGTGACCGAGGCGCTGGGCGACGTTAAAAAAGAGAGAGATGCCCTGGCTAACGAGATTGAACAGACTAAGCGCGATAAGAAAGCTGCTTCTGAACTTGCCGAGGCGAAGCTTGCTAAGGGTCTACAAGAGACTACCGCAACAAAAGATAAGGAAATCCATGTGTTAAAAGCCAAGCTCGACAACACTCTCCTTGAGCAGAAGGTCGCGATCACCGGCGCAGTTAATGCGGTCGAGAAGGAGCGCGACGAATTGAGGAACGGATTAAAGCAAGCAGAGCTTGAAAAACAACTCGCCGAGACGTCGCTCAAGGACAAATACGAGACGCAGATTAAGGATCGCGACGATGCGATTGAGCGCCTCCGGGATATGAAGGCCCGCTTGTCTACCAAGATGGTTGGCGAAACCCTTGAACAGCACTGCGATACGGAGTTCAATCGCATTCGAGCAACAGCATTTCCGAAGGCCTATTTCGAAAAAGATAACGATGCAAGGGCTGGTAGCAAGGGCGACTACATTTTTCGAGATTCGGACGAAGCTGGTACTGAGATTGTTTCGATCATGTTTGAAATGAAGAACGAAATCGATACCACTGTAACTAAGAAAAGGAATGAGGATTTTTTAAAGGAACTCGACAAGGATCGAACCGAGAAAGGATGCGAGTACGCAGTGCTAGTATCCCTTCTCGAACCCGACAATGAACTCTACAACACTGGGATTGTAGACATGTTTCACCGTTATCCAAAGATGTACATCATTCGGCCACAGTTCTTTCTTCCAATAATTACGCTGCTGCGTAACGCAGCGATGAAGTCGCTTGAATACAAGACAGAGCTAGCGCTTGTTAAAGCACAGAACGTCGACATAACAAACTTCGAAAACGACCTTGATAAATTCAAGACCGCATTTGCTAAGAACTATGACCTTGCCTCCAAGAAATTTCAGACAGCGATCGATGAGATTGATAAGTCAATCGACCATCTGCAGAAAACGAAGGATGCTTTGCTTAGTACGGATCGGAATCTTCGTCTTGCAAATGACAAGTCACAAGATGTAACTATCAAGAAGCTCACTCGGCATAACCCCACTATGGCGGCCAAGTTCGATGACCTAAATAATAAAAGCTCTTCTGATGTCTAATGATGAAGTCGATTAATT
>JBDNJA010000017.1:0-17346 GCA_041688005.1 Gammaproteobacteria bacterium | reverse complement strand
AATCACGCTATTGTTTGAATGCAAATCTATTCCACCATATAGTTTCATGCTGATCTCCTCCGCTACGCGGTTTGGCTTGTGTTGTTGGAACCACTTACCTTACCGGCTAGTCCGGAGGAGATCTCTATATGATTATCAAGTCTTCGATTTATGGTTGGGTGTTTGTTAACCTTACTGCACAGCTAAATGACATAAATAGACCAATGGCCAGACCACTACGAATAGAATTTGCAGATGCGTTATATCATATCACCTCAAGAGGTAATCGACAGGAGGCTATCTATGAAGATGATACCGACAGAAACAACTTCTTATCCGTGTTCGAAAAGGTTTGTACAACTCATAATTGGCGCTGTCATGCATGGTGATGAGCAATCATTACCATTTATTGGTAGAAACACCAGAAGGCAACCTATCCCAAGGTATGCGTCAACTCAATGGTGTCTATACACAAGTATTCAACCGACAACACAATCGTGTTGGCCATGTATTCCAGAGGCGTTATAAAGGCATACTGGTAGAAAAACAAGCCTATCTGTTAGAGCTGTCCCGCTATATTGTCTTAAATTCTGTTCGAGCAAAAATGGTTCGCGCCGCGAAAGACTGGCGCTGGAGTAGCTATCGAGCTACAACAGGGCAAGTAGAGCCTCCGTCTTATTTACCGACAGACTGGATACTGGCAGCCTTCGCAGTCAGAAAATCATTGGCGATTGAAAAATACAAAGCGTTTGTAACCGAAGGTAAAGGCCAGGCAGCACCCTGGGGTCTGCTAAAAAATCAGATCTATTTAGGTACAGATCAATTTGTTGAAAAAATGCAATCACTGATTGATAGCGATAAAGAATTGAGTGAAATACCCATGTCACAAAGACGCCCCAAACCTAAACAATTAAGCGAGTATGAAGCCGATGATGATCGAAATACAGCAATAACCAAAGCTTATCAAAGCGGCGGTTATACACTAAAGCAAATAGGCGATTATTTCGGATTACATTACTCTTCAGTTAGTGGCATTGTAAACAATCAAAAATAAAGACCCCATAATCCTCTATTTTGAGTGACTTAATTCGGCCCCGTCCATTTCAAATTGATGGCATTTTGTTAGAATGCAGCGCCTTGTTGTCTGATTCAGAGAGTTCCAATGATCAAAACTCGTTTCGCTCCTAGCCCTACCGGATTACTCCATGTCGGGGGTGCTCGAACTGCTTTATTTTCCTGGCTTTACAGCAAGAAAATGGGTGGTCAATTTGTGTTAAGAATTGAAGACACCGATTTAGAACGATCGAGTGAGGCATCGGTTCAAGCGATACTCGATGGGATGAAATGGCTCAAGCTGGACCATGACCAAGGACCTGTTTATCAGACCCAAAGATTTGATCGCTATAAGGAAATTATTCAACAGCTATTAGATCAAGGCGATGCCTATTATTGCGCTTGCTCCAAAGAAAAGTTGGAGTCTCTGCGAGAGCAGCAAATGGCAGACAAGCAAAAACCACGTTATGACGGCAGTTGCCGTGATCTTGGGCTATCACCCGATGGTACTCAGGATTTAGTGGTTAGGTTTAAGAATCCTCAGCAAGGTGCGGTCACTTTTGCTGATCATGTTAAAGGTAGCATCACCGTGAGTAATTCGGAGCTAGATGATTTAATTATCGCCAGAAGTGATAGTACGCCTACCTATAATCTAACCGTCGTGGTAGATGATATGGATATGAATATTACTCATGTCGTGCGCGGTGATGATCATGTGAACAATACACCCCGTCAAATTAATATCTTAAAGGCGCTTGGCGCCGACTGCCCTGAGTATGCGCATTTGCCCATGATTCTGGGTTATGATGGCAAACGGCTGTCTAAACGGCATGGGGCTGTCGGCGTCATGCAATATTTTGATGACGGTTACTTACCTGAGGCGGTGTTGAATTATCTCGTCCGATTAGGTTGGTCGCATGGTGATCAAGAAATATTTTCGATTGAAGAGATGATTGAACTTTTCGACTTGAGTGATATTAATAGATCAGCAGCTGCTTTTAATACCGAAAAACTCAACTGGATCAATCAGCAGTATATGATGAGCATGCCGTTAAGCGGTATCGTCGAACTGGTGAAACAGCGCCTGAAAGTGATCAAAGTTAGCGTAGCCGATGACATTAAAATCGACACCATTGTGGATTTATACCGCCAACGGGTATCTACCATCAATGAGCTAGCCGAGAGTATTTTATATTGTTTCAAAGAATTCGAAGAATACGACGCCAAAGCCGCTAAAAAAGCACTTAGAGCCGATGCGCTAGAGCCACTAAAGTGTCTGAGTGAAGGGCTAGAGTCATTGACCGACTGGCGTGCAGCACTTATTCACGAGGTGATTCAAGCAGTCACCGAGCAGCTAGAGGTTGGAATGGGTAAGGTAGGCCAACCATTGCGCGTGGCTGTGACCGGCGGGTCGTTTTCTCCACCAATCGATCAAACCGTAGAGGTGATTGGCAAGCCCCAAACTTTAAAGCGAATATTGAGAGCGATTGATTTCATAAAATTGGCCGAAACCTAATAGGTCAGTTTACGGATAAAATTTAATGACTAGAAGAACCATCAACTGTGTTGTCATGTTTGCCGATGTTGCCAGCAGTACGGCTATTTATCAAAATATGGGAGATGAATTAGCGCGTGAACATATATCGAATACGTTAAGTACCTTGATCGACATTATGCGAAGACACCAGGGGCATTTGGTAAAAACAATCGGTGACGAAATTCTAGTCTATTTTACCGATGTCGATATGGCCTTACTGGCAGCCCATACGATTCAGGTAGTCATGGAAGATGACAACAAACCAGAGACTATCGGTGTCTCGATTCGAATAGGTATGCAATTTGGAAGTGCCATTCTAGAAACCAATGATATCTTTGGTGATACCGTCAATGTTGCCGCCAGAATTGCTAGCATGGCGAAAGCACGTCAAATTCTATGCTCCAAGGAAATGGTTTTTTTGGTTAAGAGTTCAGCGTTATCCAGTAGTATGCGACCTTTTGATCGCATCAGAGTCAAAGGCAAGAGTGAGCCTATCGACATTTATATCTTCTCATGGGAAGAGGCTGCTGATACCACTAACATACCACCAGAGAGTAACCTTACGGACCTAGAGCTCCAAATACTGGGAGATAGTCAGAGCGAAAAGCAGGGTGAAAATCTAACACTTATTTATCATAATAAACGCTATAAAATTCCAGTTGCTACCACTTCGTATATTTTGGGTCGGGGCACCGACTGTGATCTTTTTGTCGATGGCGATTTGACCTCACGGCACCATTCTAAAATAGAGTATCGACGCAGAAAGTTTATCATCACCGATCAAAGCACCAATGGTACTTTCATCAAAACTCAAGAAGGACAGGAAGTGTTCCTACGACGTGAAAAATTAACACTCTTCGGTGTCGGGTTCATAAGTCTGGGGAAAAAAGTCGATCAGAATGATCAAGGCATTGTCCATTTCTATAATCAGTAATACCAACGCTTCTTTATAGGACGCCCAATAGCGCGCTGATCAGCCCGATTAACCCACCGAATAAACCGCCCCATATCACCAACCAACCAAGATGCTGTCTGATCATATCCTGAATTATTGTCTTCACTAATTGAGGGGTCAATTCATCCAGTCGTTTATCGACAATCTCTTCGATATTATCACGAATATCATTGATCATATCTGGCTGCTCTAACTCTTCGATCAGCAGATTCGAAAACGACTCCGTCGCACTAATGTCGATGATAACCGCCCGCATATTTTCTATGAAAGGTTCTTTCAGCGGCACTAATGCTTCCTGGCCACCAAACATAGCGAGCATGCCGCCGAAAGATGATTCCATGATTGTTTTAACCAAAGTGTCGTAGGCTGGTGCAAGATCAAGTTTTTGAATGACAGGTTCCAAATGCTGACCCATATGACTGGGTTGGCCTTTGCTTAAAAAACGATCGATATTTTCATCGTTAAAAAACTGCGCCATCATTAAATTACGAATGCCCAGCTTAAACTCTTCGAAGTGTGCAGGAATGACACCAGAGCCATAAAGCCCCGGCACTTTTTCAAACAACATGTGGATTGCTAACCAATTCGTAATGGCGCCAGATAGCGCAAAAATGCCAACAGAAAACAGAATGTCGTGATGAATTGAGTAAGCCGTTATGGTTACCAGGAGGGCGATTAAATTTGTGACCAGACTTTTATTCATATGCAACTCAGTAGTAATCTTAATCAAAAAAAAGGAAGCGGATTCTATCAACTTCGAGCGATATTTAAACCATCAGATAACCAAAAAAGGGTAGACTGATAGCAGCTATTTGGAAACCGCTATGACAATTACATTCACAACAAAGTCCTATGCTGATATTACTATGCTACATGATATTGGAGAGGCGATGCTCGAGATGATGGATTTCGGAAAGCTGATACCAGGCGCCATTGCCACGAAAGACGTGCATCAAGCGCTCACCAATTTGCAAAAAAACCTTGCTAATGAAAACTGCAAGGAAGATCAGGATAAAGAAGAAGATGACGACCAACAGCCTTCAGTCGCCCTGGGTACCAGGGCAATGCCTTTATTAGAACTGCTAAAATCTGCGAAAGACAACGACAACAACGTCAGTTGGCGATGATTTTTGCTTTTATCTAGGGAGCCAAGCCAGGTAATATTGATTTCAAGCGCTGGTCAACCCATGTTGACCAGCTCTCTAAGGCGATGACTATTCGGCAGTAGAAGGCTTGGTAGCAGCGTCATTAGATGCTGCTTTAACCTGTGCTGCAGGTTCTTTCTTTGCAGTGGATCCCGATTTCTTTTTTGCTCGTGCCGGCTCTCGAGTTTTCGCCGGTTTACTTTCACTGGCAGAACTTGCTGGTGCAGGTTTGGTTTCTACTTGCTTGGCCGCAACTGGCTTAGGTTCAGCTGCCTTAGTCTCACGCTTTGCTTCAACTTTCTTTGGCTCAACCGGCTTAGGCTCTGCACGTTTTGTTTCTGTTGGCTTAGTCTCTACTTGCTTCGGCTCGCCTTGCTTTGGTTCTACTGGGGCAGGTGCAGGCTTAGCTGATTGAGGGGCAACTTGAGATTGGGTTTCTATTGGTGCCGGAGCCACTGTCTCGCGTTTCGGTTGACTTTGAGCAGGCTCTACTTTTGGCATGTTAGAGCGCAGAGTTGATGGCGGAGCAACGGCAGGTTTAGTCTGCGAAGCAGGCGTATTGCTTTGTGCCTTATTGTTTTCTGGCTTAATCGCTTGATTTGGCTTTTCAGTACTCGCCGGCTTTTGCTGTTCATTGGTATTACCAGGCGTGTTCGAACCTTCTTGAGCTACTGTATCATTCGGTTTATCGGTGCGTTGATTGTTGGAACGATTTTGACGATTTTCAGACCGATTATTGCGAGATCGTGGCGATCGATTCTGCTTTGCTCTAGGCTTGTTTTCTTGTGACTCTGCCTGGCTATCATCCTTTTGGTTTTGGTTATGGTTATGGTTTTGGTTACTAGTACTCGCTTTTTCTGGCACTTCTTTCTTATTGCCGGCAGCATTATTTTTGTTGTTAGCGTTGCCGTTAGAGTTGCTATTACGATCGCGATTTTGCGAGCCGCGATATTTCCCGCGACGGCTACGGTTTTGAGACCCCCGATTGTCTCGAGTGGTCTGAAGTGATTTCTGATCGGACTCTTCTTTTTTCTTTTTGGTGGTTCCGAATAAAGCACCCCATATTTTTTGAAAAATTCCAGGGCCAGTTTCTGCTACCGGTACTGGGTCTGGCTTTGCGGCAGGTTTAGGTGCTGGTGGCTCGATTCTTTGAACCGCTGCGACTTCCCCTGGTGTCAAGTTGTTGGTTGCAATTTCAACTAGGTCAACGACGTCTTCTTCCGTTATTAATTCGTATGACTTCTTGTAATTCGATTCATGACGATGGGTGTCGTTATCCTTGACTCGCTCGATTTCGTAATGAGGCGTTTCCAGATTTTGATCTGGAATGACAACGAGTTTTACCTTGCGGCGCATTTCTAAGTCATCAATTTTATCGCGCTTTTCATTTAACAAATAAGTGGCGCATTGAATCGGCATTCTAGCCAGAATTGTTCCCGTATTGTCTTTTAGCGATTCTTCTTCGAGTAAACGCAATACCGCCAGTGATAGTGATTCAACATCACGAATGCTGCCTTGACCAATACACCTTGGGCAAACAATCTGGCTCGATTCACCCAATGATGGGCGTAATCGTTGGCGCGACATTTCAAGCAAACCAAACCGAGAGATACGACCAATTTGAACCCGAGCACGATCGTCGTATACGGCATTGCGCAGACGAGTTTCGACCTCGCGTTGGCTTTTGTTTTGCATCATATCGATGAAATCGATAACAATCAGTCCACCCAAATCACGTATGCGTAACTGACGAGCCAGTTCATCCGCTGCTTCGAGGTTGGTCTGCCTGGCTGTTTCTTCAATATCGCTGCCCTTGGTAGCGCGTGCGGAGTTAACGTCAACCGAAATCAGTGCTTCTGTATGGTCGATAACGATTGCACCACCAGAGGGTAGGGTGACTTCTCGTGAAAATGCGGATTCGATTTGACTCTCAATCTGGAACCGATTGAAAAGAGGTAAATCTTCATCGAATTTTTTCAGTTTGGAAATCGTGTTAGGCATGACCATTGACATAAAGTCATGTGCCTGCTGATAAGCTTCCTGTGAATCGATTAAGATTTCGCCGATATCAGCACGATAATGATCGCGTAGCGCGCGTACCACGATATCGGACTCTTGATAAATTAAAAATGGTGCGGGTTTTTCATTCCCTGCTGTTTCGATGGCTGTCCATACCTGGTTTAGGTAATCCAAATCCCATTGCATTTCTTCGGTTGATCGACCGACGCCAGCGGTGCGAACAATGACGCCCATGTTTTCTGGCATTACGAGTTCTGAGAGGACCTTCTTTAGTTCGTCACGATCCTCTCCTTCGATGCGGCGAGATACACCACCAGCACGAGGGTTCTGCGGCATGGCAACTAGAAAGCGACCGGCAAGACTGATAAAAGTGGTGAGTGCAGCACCTTTATTTCCGCGTTCTTCTTTTTCGATTTGAACGATGACTTCTTGATCGACCTTGATCGCTTCTTTGATGCTAATTTTGCCCGATTCAGCTTTGGCGCCTTCACGATAATATTGTGTAGATATTTCTTTAAAGGGGAGAAAACCATGGCGATCAGCACCATAGTTGACGAAAGCCGCTTCAAGGCTTGGTTCTACGCGGGTAATTTTACCTTTGTATATGTTGGATTTTTTTTGTTCCCTGGAGGGGACTTCTATATCAAGATCGTAAAGCCATTGGCCATTGACCATGGCGACCCGGAGTTCTTCTGTCTGCGTGGCGTTGATTAAAATACGTTTCATGTTTGAGTTTGCCTTCAATTAAAGGCTCAGTACTGGTTGTTTTCAGTTTTTCTGATGACTTCTTTGGATTGTTTAGAACGGGCACAGCGCAAAGCTGTAGTGGTTTGTTCGAACCACTTATCAGTTCAATATTCTTGATCAGTAAAAAACTATAAAAGAGACTGTACATAAGCCTGAGTCAGTAAATATGCCCTGTGAGAACTACTTCATTGAGTAGTTTAAGGGCTAATCTTCTAAGGAACCAATTGCCGTATCGAATGATTCGGCCTGATGAACTTGCTTCCTATAAAAATACGTTTTGGTAGTGTTTGCCTTGAAAATAGGCAGTACAATACTACGGTCGGAAATATACCATACTTTATGAGCGCTGCCATCAATTGAATACGAATATCCCAAACCCCGATACAACACCCGTCACTAGTGGCGTCTCTTTTGTCGAAGTCGATCATACTCAGGTCGACCAACGATTAGATAACTTTTTACTGAAGACTTTAAAGACGGTTCCAAAGACACGGGTCTACCGAATTATACGAAAGGGTGAGGTGCGGGTTAATAAGAAGCGTTGTAAGCCAGAATATAAATTGAAAATTGGCGATATCGTACGTGTGCCGCCCGTTCGAATTGATCAAACTCATGACGCCCAAAGCTACATAGCTCCGGCCTTGATCAATAGCATTGAAAAGACAATTTTATTCGAGAATAAGCATCTAATTTTAATTAATAAACCTTCGGGGCTGGCGGTTCACTCCGGCTCGGGGATTAACTTCGGGGTGATCGACATCATGCGACGTTTACGCCCCGATACCGAAATCGAACTGGCACACCGCTTAGACCGAGACACTAGTGGCTGTTTGTTACTGGCCAAGCATCGACAGTCGTTGCTGGCGATGCAACGCTGCTTTTTGGATAATACCCTGACTAAGACTTATCTCGCGGTAGCGAAGGGGCATTGGCCACACAATAAAAAGGAGATTGCCGTCTCATTAAAAAAAGTAACCTTAGCTAATGGTGAGCGACGAGTGTTAGTCGATCCGGCAGGGCAGAGCGCATTGACGAAAATCGTCGATTGCCAACAAAAAGAAGATTACAGCATCTTAACTATCCAACTGATGACGGGGCGAACGCATCAAATAAGAGTTCATTGCCAGTCGCAGGGACACGAGTTAATCGGTGACACGAAGTATGGTGATATCGACTTTAATAAAACGATGAAGAAGAAAGGGTTCAAACGATTGATGTTGCACGCCAGCAGGCTTGAATTGCCACTGACAGCGTTTTCTGAGGAGATCGTTATTAATGCAGATACGCCGGATATTTTTAATCAATTGAACAATAATCCCAGATAAACTGAGTTATATAGGCAGAGTTTATAGTCTGGTCAAAATGGCCTAGTCTAAATAGCTCAGTCTAGATAACATGAGCTAAGACCCAACGTATAAGTAGTATCTTCAACCATAGGTAAAATAATGTTCGGCTCATCTAAAAAAGCAGAAAGCTATTCAGGCGCCACAAATGATTACGAGAAAATGGTTCGAGACCTGGCATTCTCTGCCGTTAATGAGCAACGTCTCAGGCGTCGCTGGCGCATATTTTTTGTGTTTCTATTCTTCGCTTATCTAACACCACCCCTTTATTTATTGATTGAATCTTCTGGTGTCACGGGCTCAGGTGATTCGGTTTCTAGCGGGAATGGTAAGCACACAGCGCTGGTGTCATTAGAAGGCGTGATTTCTGCTGGCGAATCAGCCGGTGCTAGTAATATTGTTGCGGGCCTCGAAGCTGCTTTTAAAAATGCGGATACAGCTGCCGTTGTATTAGAGATAAACTCGCCAGGTGGCTCGCCAGTCCAGTCGGCTTATATTTACGATGAAATTAAACGGTTGAGAAAAGCGCATCAATCGATACCTATCTATGCGGTCGTGTCTGATATCGCAGCCTCGGGTGGATATTTTGTTGCATCGGCGACCGATAATATCTATGTGAATCAATCCAGTTTGGTTGGCTCCATTGGTGTACGAATGGATAATTTTGGTTTTGTCGAGTTAATGAAAAAGATTGGTATTGAACGACGATTATTGACCGCGGGTGAAAATAAAGGCTTGCTCGATCCTTTCCTACCAGAGAATCAAGCTCAAAAAAATCACCTCCAGAAAATGCTCAATGAAGTGCATCAGCATTTTATTACGGCGGTTAAGAATGGGCGAGGTGATCGTTTAAACGAACAGGAAGGGCTGTTTAGTGGCTTAATTTGGACAGGGGAGAAGGCCGTTAAGCTTGGTTTAGCTGACGCTTATGGAACAACAAAATCAGTCGCTAGAGATATTGTAAAAGCAGAGAAGGTGGTTGATTTTACCCCTAAAAGTGAATTCTTTGATCGCATCGCAGAACGAATCGGTGCGGCTGCAAGCCAGCAAATTCAAGGCTACTTTAGTGCTCGAATGAATTAAGGGCCCCTCTAAAAATGCACTTTTCCGCGATTGCTGCTGAATTTGGCTGACTGAATTTACTTGACAGCTTTACCCGGTGCCTTTAAACAACAGCGACACCGGCATTTTCGAGCATGGTAACCAGTCGAATCAGTGGTAACCCTATCAAGGCGCTAGGGTCACACCCTTCCATGGCGCTGAACAAGCAGCTGCCATAGCCTTCCGATTTGAAGCTGCCGGCACATTGGTAGGGTTGCTCCAACTCCAGGTAATGGGTCAATTGCTCATCGCTCAGCGTTCGGAATTTAACCTGATATAGCACTTCGTCAACTTCACTGAAATTAGCTTCAGGGTGTAAGACGCAAAGTCCGGTATGGAATACAACCGTCTTACCTTGGGCTGCCTTTAACTGGTGTAATGCATTCGCTTGATTGCCCGGTTTGCCCAGAATTTGATCGTCCCTCAATGCACATTGGTCTGAACCAATCACAAGAGCCTCGGGGTGATCTTTGCTAACGGCCTGCGCTTTTTGTTTGGCTAATCGGCAGACATAGTCAGTCGCCGTTTCACCGTTTAATCGAGATTCATCAATATCGGGAGAATGACATTCGAAATCTAAATGAAGCCGAGCTAATAATTCTTTTCTAAATGGTGAGCTGCTTGCGAGTATTATTTTTGGTTGCACGGTACTACCCTGAATAAATGACTAAACTAAAATCGAAGCTTAAAGTACTCGGCAAAATACCTAGCCATTTGAGCTTCAAAGTAGAAAGGAATCGGAGTATATTACAAGCATTCTGAAAAACCATGAAAACGCTGAGTATTTTGTTAATTTCAATAGACAAACTCGGCCTTATCCCTGTAAAATCGCGCGGTTTATGCAAACCAAACTACACCGTCTCTATCAAATCCAGAAAGAAACGTCTCAGCGAAGTTATCATGAAGGTGTGATAGCCCTCGAAGAACTGAGCCGACTGACGGCTATGTTAAAATCTGATCAGGCTGGAATTTCGGTTAAATTCGTTTTTTCAGACATTGAGTATGATCAGCCAGTCGTTAAGGGACATGTAGAGGCAGAGCTCGCGATTGAGTGTCAGCGTTGCCTTAAACCGGTAGTGCAGCCAGTCGATCTGGATTTTAAGTTATTGATAAACGCACCTGACCATGTTGTACAGACCAGTGGTATAGATACGCTGTACAGCGAAGATGGGACTATCGATATCTTCGAAGTTGTGGAAGACGAATTGATACTTGGCCTACCATTAGTGGCCTTGCATGAAAGTGGTAGTTGTAACGAATATTGGCAAGTTTCGGACAATGTCCAGGAAAAAGCCGAAAGAGAAAACCCTTTTTTAGTGTTAGAAAAGCTGAAAACGAAACATTAGAATTGTGTATTTAGCATTATTTAGTAGAATTTAATTTCCGGAGAAATATATGGCTGTTCAAAAAAGTCGCAAGACACCATCTAGGCGTGGTATGAGACGTTCTCATGACGCACTTGGAGAATCAACTCTTTCAGTAGAGCCTACAACAGGTGAAACTCACCGTCGTCATCACATCAGTGCCGATGGCTTTTATCGTGGACGTCAAGTCATTGCCGATAAAGTGGATAATGACGAAGAGTAACTGAACGGTTTCTTTTTATTGACTTAATACGGGCGGATTTTTCCGCCCGTATTTATTTACGATGTATGGTTAATTTTATTTGATGAAACAAAAAATTATTGCCCTTGATGCCATGGGTGGCGATCACGGTCCTGTCGTGACAGTGCCTGCCGCTAAAATGGCACTTGATGAAATTCCCGGTATTCAGCTGGTGCTGGTTGGTGACTCAGTGTTATTAACTGAAGCATTGAAAGCGAATGGGCTTGTTGATGACTCACGAATTAGCATTCAACATGCATCGGAAATGGTCGGCATGGCCGAAGCGCCAGCCCTGGCGTTAAAAAAGAAAAAAGACTCTTCCATGCGAGTCGCGATTAACCTTGTGAAGGAGCACAAGGTGCAGGCCTGTGTAAGTGCGGGTAATACCGGCGCGCTGATGGCTACCAGTAAGTTTGTATTAAAGACCATCAAAGGCATTAGTCGACCCGCAATCTGCGGTATGTTGCCGGCGATAACCGGACAATCGTACATGCTTGACCTGGGAGCAAATATTGATTGCACACCTGAAAACTTATTAGAGTTTGCAGTGATGGGGTCAGTATTAGCGCAGTCAGTAGAGGGCATCGACAAGCCAACCATCGGATTGCTGAATATTGGCTCAGAAGATATGAAAGGTGGTGATCGGATTAAAAAGGCAAGCCAACTGATCTCGGCAACTAACCTTAACTATCATGGTTTTGTTGAAGGAGATGATATTTACAAAGGCACAGTCAATATCGTAGTGGCTGACGGATTCGTGGGTAATGTCTCACTTAAAACAGGTGAGGGACTGGCATCTTTAGTGAAACATGTTCTGCAAACCGAATTTAAACGAAATTTATTTACCAAACTGCTCGGGCTTATCTCGTTACCTGTCTTGAATGCGGTAAAAAAGACACTCGATCCAAGGCAATATAACGGCGCAAGCTTGCTTGGATTGAACGGTATTGTTGTGAAAAGCCATGGTGGGGCAGATACAAGATCCTTTTTAAATGCGATAAAAATTGCCAGTATTGAGATCGAAAATGAAGTCCCTCAACGCATTTCACATGAAGTGGAATGTCATCTGGCACAAATGAAAACGGTGAAGTAATGACTTACGCTCGTATTACCGGCACAGGTGGATACCTACCTGAAAATGTGATGACTAATGATGACATCGCAAAATTCGTTGACACCAACGACCAGTGGATTCGCGAGCGCACGGGTATCGAACAACGTCATATTGTCGTTGATGGTCAAACAACTGTCGACCTTGCTGAAGGCGCATCGCGCTTAGCTATCGAAGCGGCTGGCATCGATGCATCGGAAATCGATCTGATTATCCTGGCGACATCAACACCGGATAAAATTTTTCCTAGCTCTGCCTGTATCTTACAAGCTCGTCTCGGTATTCATGGCTGTCCAGCATTCGACATACAGGCGGTTTGTTCTGGTTTCGTTTACGCCGCCACAGTTGCCGAGAAATTTATCAAGTTAGGTAGTAGTAAGAAGGCATTAGTCGTAGGCGCTGAAGTTTTTTCAAAAATTCTAAACTGGGAAGACCGCACCACCTGTGTTTTATTTGGTGATGGCGCAGGCGCTGTAATACTCGAAGCCAGTGAAGAAACCGGCATTCTCTCTACCCACATTCATGCCGATGGCCAGTACGAAGATTTGCTGCGTGTACCCTACGGTATCGCCGATGGTTACGATAAGGTTAAAGCTGGTTTGGCATTTGTCGAAATGCGCGGCAATGAAGTATTCAAAGTAGCAGTTAACACCTTAGGTCGAATCGTGGATGAAACGCTTGCTGCGAACAATATGATGAAGTCAGATATTGATTGGTTAGTACCGCATCAAGCCAATATTCGAATTATCTCAGCCACGGCTAAAAAACTGAAGATGCCGATGGACCAGGTAGTGGTTACGGTTAATAAGCATGGCAACACGTCTGCGGCGTCAGTGCCACTGGCACTCGATGTTGCCGTGAGAGATGGCCGTATTAAGAAAAACGAGTTGTTATTGCTAGAAGCATTCGGTGGCGGATTTACCTGGGGCTCGGTGTTAGTACGCTTTTAAAGTAATAGGCGTTTGTAAGAGAGGCAGTACATAAGATAATCACTCTGTGTTAAGCTTCTGCTCAAATTGACGGAGGGCACTTCTCGATGATCACCGTTTTGTTAACTGACGACCATACCCTTGTCAGAACAGGCATCAAATGTCTGCTCGAAGACAGCCAACAAGTAGAGATAGTTGGTGAAGCTTGTTGTGGTGAAGATAGTATTGAATTAGCCCACAAACTTAAACCCGATGTTATTTTAATGGACGTTAACATGCCGGGTATCGGAGGCGTCGAAGCCTGTCGACGTATTCTCGAGCGCAACCCCAAGCAAAAAATCATCGCGCTCACCATCTATACCGAAAAGACCTTCCCTAAACGAATGTTAGAAATTGGTGCAAAAGGTTATTTGACCAAGGAATGCGGCGTAGCCGAAATGATCGAGGCGATAAAGATTGTAAAAGATGGCGGGACTTACATCGCGCCTACCATTGCTCAGCAGCTAGCGCTATCCCTGTTATCCGGTAACAATGAAAACCCCATCGATAAATTATCCCGTCGCGAATTTCAAGTAATGTTGATGATTTCCCATGGATTGAGTAATCTTCAAATGTCCGAAAAGCTTTTCCTGAGTCCAAAAACAGTCAGTACCTACCGACTCCGATTACTAGAAAAACTGGGCGCACATAACGAAGTAGACTTACTTAAAATTGCGGTCGAGCAAGGCATGGTTGAATTTGCAAGCTCTGAATAAGGGCGTAGGCTTGCTCGATGACTGATGGTTCAATGACTGACAGTTCAATGATTGACAGTCCAATAGCGGTTAACCCCGTGACTGATGTAAAACCCTTCGATTACAATTTTTTCCTGTCGTCCGTCAGCACAAAGCCAGGCGTTTACCGCATGCTCGATCGGCAGCAAAAGGTCATCTACGTCGGCAAGGCTAAAAATTTAAAAAACCGATTATCGAGTTACTTTCGTAGGACAGGCCTTTCAACTCGGATCATGTCATTGGTCAATAATATCAATGACATCGAAGTGATTAATACGAGGACTGAAAGCGAAGCATTAATACTCGAAAATGATTTAATAAAGAACTTTAACCCGCGATATAACATTCTGTTCAAGGATGACAAAAGTTATCCATACATCTGTCTAACCCATCACAAGTATCCCCGCCTGAAAATTTATCGGGGCAAAATCAACAAGGCAAAAGGCAGCTTCTTCGGGCCTTTTCCAAGTGCAGCGGCGATACGCTACACCATAGGACACGTCCAACGCATTTTTCAGTTACGCAACTGTGAAGATGCGGTCATGAAAAATCGTAGCCGTGCTTGCCTGCAATACCAAATCAAACGCTGTACTGGTCCGTGTGTAGGTCATACCGACGAAGAAAATTATCGAAAACAAATCGAACAGGCACGTCTTTTTTTAGAAGGCGAAAATGACGCCTTGATTAATCAACAAGTCACGTTAATGGAACAGTTTTCACGTGATCTGAACTTCGAGCAGGCGGCGCAAACTCGCGACAAAATCGAAATGTTACGCCGCATCACAGAAAAACAATTTGTCACCGATTTTCGTACCGATATCGACATCATCGCCTGCGCGGTAGAGCAAGATGTTTGTTGCATTCAACTATTCATGATCCGAAACGGAACATCACTGGGCAACAAACCTTTCATCAGCAAAACTAAACTCGATGCGACCGAACCCACGTTGATCGAAGCGTTTATTATGCAGCATTATTCCCGTCACCCGTCACCCGGTGAAATCATTGTCAGCCACGCATTACCAAACCAAACAGCATTAGAAGACACCCTGAGTGGTCTGGCCGAAAAGAAGGTGAAGCTATCAGACAGTGTCAGAGAAAAGCGCCGTCACGCGCTAGAAAATGCAGTCAATAATGCAAAGCAATCACTCAAGGTGTATTTGTTATCAGCTAGCCATTTAAATAAACGATTTCAAGCCTTGATCGAAGAGCTACACCTCGAATCTGCGCCTGGTAGAATAGAGTGCTTCGATATCAGTCACACCATGGGCGAATCGACAAAAGCATCCTGCGTCGTGTTCAATCGAGAGGGCGCAGTCAAGTCAGAGTACCGTTGCTACAACATTAATGATGTCCAGGCAGGGGACGACTACGCCGCGATGAAACAAGTGTTAGAAAAGCGATATACCAAACGCAAAGACAACGAAACGCAATTGCCTGATCTCATATTAATCGATGGTGGTAAGGGGCAGCTTCATGTTGCCCTGGACGTGATGGAAGACTTGAATATTTTTTCAGTTAAACAAAATGTGCGCGTATTCGGCGTATCAAAAGGCCCTGACAGAAAAGCAGGCTACGAAGATATTATCGATGAAAATTACGCTCGGATGGATATCCCGCTGGATTCCCCAGCATTATTACTGATACAGCAAATCCGCGACGAAGCCCATCGTTTTGCAATCACCGGTCACCGCAAAGCCAGAGCCAAAACCCGCAACACATCACGACTAGAACAGATACCAGGCATAGGTGCAAAAAAACGGCAGCTACTGCTCAATAAGTTTGGCGGCCTACAAGGCGTGCAATCAGCCGGTATCGAAGAGCTAATGAAAATCAAGGGCATAAATCGAGAGACCGCACAAGTAATCTATGATACTTTCCACGGCTAAAATCACCTATACAGTAACCCATACTGTCACCCAAATTATTATCAGGCCGACGCTAATACTGTTCGGATTGAATTGACTCGTTTCCAGATGGCACCATGAAAATCACCCTTCCCACAGGCATCACGCTATTGCGCATCGCGCTAATCCCGCTTTTCGTTATCGTGTTTTATTTGCCATTCCCTTGGTCTAACCAAATTGCTGCCGCCATCTTTGGCCTAGCCTGCTTTTCAGACTGGGTAGATGGTTACCTGGCGCGCATGCTAAAGCAAGAGTCAGCCTTTGGCGCATTTCTCGACCCAGTGGCTGACAAGCTCATTGTCGTAGCGGCGATCATATTGATCGTAGCGGCTAACCCAAGCATTTATGTCGCCTTACCCTCTGTCATTATTGTCGCTAGAGAAATAACAGTATCAGCCCTGCGAGAGTGGATGGCAGAGCTAGGTAGTCGAGCGACCATAAAAGTTTCGTTCATCGGAAAGGTAAAAACAGCTGCTCAATTATTTTCTTTACTTCTGATGATTTACGCGGAACCATTTTTCGGGTATTCCATGTTCCAAATCGGTTTAGGCCTTTACTATATAGCTGCAATTTTCACCATTATCTCCATGGTTCTTTACCTAAAAGCAGCATGGCCAATTATCACTGAAAATGGGTAAAAAAATAACTCCATTAAATGCCAATAGCGGCTTGACACTATTTAGTGTTTCTATAGAATGACGCCTCTTCGCGGGAATAGCTCAGCTGGTAGAGCACAACCTTGCCAAGGTTGGGGTCGCGAGTTCGAATCTCGTTTCCCGCTCCAAATAAGAAGCCTCGATCCAGTCGGGGTTTTTTTTGGGTTTAGTTAAGAAATAATGTAACATACCCGAACACTCAATGGCTGGGTGGCAGAGTGGTCATGCAGCGGCCTGCAAAGCCGTCAACGGCGGTTCGATTCCGCCCTCAGCCTCCATATATAAACCGGAAAAAGTCAAGGTAGCGACCGACACTATATTCCGATAAAAAGCCTCCCAAAGTCTGGGTGGCGTTGTGGTAGACGGTAGTTGAAAACTACTAAGATAGTAATAGGTTAGTTTTAACCAGCCCACCCTTTTATAATGCCCGGGTGGCGTTGTGGTAGACGGTAGTTGAAAACTACTAAGATAGTAATAGGTTAGTTT
>JBDNJA010000016.1:0-3484 GCA_041688005.1 Gammaproteobacteria bacterium | reverse complement strand
TGCTAGTGATGTTATTTTATTCTTTCCTCACACCAGGGGACTATGGCGGTGTCAAATATCACCTGTCTTTTGACGGCTGGTTTAATGTATTTTTCTTTCGTGATATTTTTGACGACGTACTTACCATCGCCGATGCGCATTTTTCGATTTTCTGGCGTTCGATTCGGCTGTCTCTCATCACCACAGTGGCCTGTTTAATATTCGGGTTTCCTACGGCTTATTTTATCGCCACTCGGCCTCAACAAAGTCGAAATTTTTGGTTGTTTCTGGTTACCATACCGTTTTGGACTAATTTGCTGATTCGCACTTTCGCCATCATGGAAATGATTCGTAATAAAGGCGTCATCAACAATGCGTTGATCGACGTGGGTCTGGTGCAGGAGCCGATACAAATGCTCTATACCGATTTTGCCATTATACTGGGCATGACCTATGTCTACTTGCCGCTGATGATTTTACCGCTGTACGCTTCGATGGAAAAACTCGATTTCAGCCTGGTCGAAGCAGCCTATGACCTTTATGCGACGCGTATACGTGTATTGCGTAAAGTCATTATTCCGCTAATTAAATCCGGCATTGTAGCCGGTTCGATACTCGTGTTTATACCGTCTCTCGGTGCTTTTGTAACACCGCGGGTTTTAGGTGGAGGTAAAAACCTGATGCTGGGTAATCTAATCGAATTACAATTTGGGCAGGGTCAGAACTGGCCGCTCGGCGCGGCGCTTTCGATTACTTTATTATTCATCGTTATGGCGGCTTTATTGCTCTATGTCAAAAATGCGCAACGCTCGGGAGCACAGCATGGGTAGTCCGCAGTTGGCTAGCAAAGCTTTTTCGGTGCGTAAATTGCCTGGGTTTACTCTGATCGCTTTGAGCTGTTTTGTGATGCTATATGCACCTATTATGGTGTTGGTTGGTTATTCATTTAACTCGGGCCCTTCGCTCGCGCTGTGGGAGGGTTTTTCCCTGCGCTGGTATGGTTCGGCCTGGCAAAACGACAAGGTGCAGGAAGCAACTATACTGTCCCTTATTATTGCTTTGCAGGCGGCATTTTACGCCACCATACTGGCGACTATGGCCGCACTTGGTACAACCCGAACAAGAGCTTATAAGGGTCAAACTGCAATTTATACGATGATTAACCAGCCGATTATGGTGCCAGAAATCGTTACTGCGGTAGCATTGTTAATCTGTTTTGCTGCGCTTAAACAACTGACAGATTATCAGGGTCTGGCTTATCTGGTTGTGGCGCATACCGCTTTCTGTATTCCCTTTGCCTATCTGCCGATTCGGGCAAGACTTGAAGGCATGGATCGCTCATTGGAAATTGCGGCGGCCGATTTGTATGCAACCCCTTGGCGTTGTTTTTATAAGATCACTTTGCCGCTCATGTGGCCGGGCATTCTGGCCGGTGCGATGCTCGCTTTCGTTATTTCGCTGGATGATGTGGTTATCACCGAATTTGTCAAATCAGCCGGACAGGATACCTTGCCGACCTATATGCTTGGGCAGTTGCGGCGGGTTATTACGCCTGAAATGAACGCGATTTCGAGTTTATTATTATTAGTTTCTATTTTAATGGTTTCATTGATTTTCTTGCTCAATCGTAAGAAATCTTGAAAGTACAGTACTAACAAAAACCCACTGGAGATGACTATGAGACATAAGTTTAAAAAATCCGTTGCTGCGATCGCAATGGTTGCTGTTACCAGCACAGGCTATGCCGCAGGGCAATTAAATCTATTCAATTGGGGTAATTACACCAACCCTGAATTAATCACTAAGTTCGAAAAGAAATACGACGTCAAAGTCACGGTTACCGACTATGACTCAAATAGCACTGCTCTGGCAAAAGTCAAAGCCGGTGGTCATGGTTATGATCTGGTAGTGCCGTCTGCGAATTACATGAAAATTTGGATTGATGAAGGACTTTTACTCGAAACTCGCCCGGATAAGATGTCCAACTTCAAGCATGTTCTGCCTGAATTTACTAATCCTGACTGGGATAAAGGGCGTCGTTATTCAGTGCCCTGGCAATGGGGTAGTGTCGGCATGATTGTAGATACTTCAGTGTATAAAGGTGACATTAATACCGCCTCGATTTACCTCGATCCGCCTGAAGAACTCAAGGGTAAGATAAACGTCGCGCCTGAAATGAATGATGTTATCAATTCGACCATCATGTACCTCGGTGGTGAGACGTGTACTACCGACAAGGTGCTGCTGGAAAAAGTTCGCGATAAACTGGTTGCTGCCAAGCCGAACTGGCTGTCGATGGATTATGGCGTAATCGAAAAATTTGCTGGACGTGATCTGGCCGCTTCTTTGTACTGGAATGGCGCATCATTTCGCGCGCGTGAAAAGAATCCAGATGTTCGCTTCGGTTATCCTCAGGAAGGTTTCGCCTTATGGATGGATAGCGTTGCTGTATTGAAAGATGCTAAGAATGTTGAAAACGCCAAACTTTTCCAAAACTTCGTAATGACACCTGAAAATGCCGCGCTGATATCAGCTTTTGCCCGTTATGCCAATGGTATTAAAGGCTCGCCTGAGTTTATGCCTGCGGATATGCGAGATGCACCGGAGATTATTATTGATCCGAAACTCGCTGGTGCCGGTAAATTTTTACCTGCCTGCTCACCTGCGGCAACTAAGATTTACACTGCTATCTGGACTGAATTACAGAAGTAGCGGTTATTGTTGTGATAAGGGCTACTTCGGTAGCTCTTTTTTATTTGACTTCTATTTAGTGAGCAAAACTAATGAATGAGATCATGCAGGGTTTTCCCGTCTTACCGGTACAGAGAGTGCCACGTCAGGCATGGGATCGAGCGCCCTGGAATCGCTGGTCATTCCAGAATGTACGGCAGATACTACCGACTACTGAAGTCTGGCGCGGTGAAGGTAAAGTCAATCAACTTTCAGTGAAGCCAAAAAAAAAGCTCGGTGGTATCAAGTTTAAATCAGCAGAGGGTACGGTCGAAACAGTACAAGACTGGATCGATACCAGTTATACCGATGGCATTCTGGTTTTACATAAAGGCTCTATCGTATTAGAGCAATACCACAACAATATGAATCCACGTACCCTGCATTTAGCACAATCGATGTCTAAATCGATCGTCGGTTGCGTCGCCGGTATTCTGATTGATCGCGGCCTAATGAACCCCGAAGCGTTGGTAAGCACCTACCTACCCGAACTCGAACACACCGGCTGGAAAGGCGCAACACTTAGGCAAGTGCTCGATATGACAACGGGTGTGCGCTATGTCGAAGACTATGAAGCCTTTGATTCGGATATTGCAATGACCGATATCGCTAGCGGCTGGAAACAGCCTGGCCTCGGCGTTGTAGCACCAACTTGCATGTGGGATCAAATTATAGGTTTGACCGAAACCACCCGATTACATGGCGCGTTGTTTGAATATCGTTCTATAGAAACTGATGTGCTCGCACATTGCCTCGAACGTGTCACCCAGACTCG
>JBDNJA010000156.1:0-4102 GCA_041688005.1 Gammaproteobacteria bacterium | reverse complement strand
GAGCAGCGGCTCGATTTGAGTATTTTGGATAATACCTTTGTCGGCAGCCTGTTGTAATCGTTGTTTGGAGATCATGGCAGAGTCAAATTTTTAAAGGCTATTAGTATAAGGGCAGCTCTAAAAATAGAAAGTGGCATAAAGCGGACTACGGGTTTGATAAAGATTCGGCTCCGAGAGAATTTGCTATCTGCTCTCATACCATTATGGCGCTGAAGCAGATCATTGCCGGTATCAGGCTAAATCCAAAGGCCGAAATCGAATAGAAATCGAATCACTTTAATACACTTTTATGATTCGACAAAAGCACGCTCAGTCACGAACTGACCCAGAACACCTTGCCGTGTTTCGGTAAATCCATGGCTATTAAGCATACCGGTTAAATCCTTTAGCATTGCTGGACTGCCACAAATCATAAATCGGTCATCTTCGATATTAGGCTTGGGTAAGCCTAGATCAAGAAATAGCTTTCCGGACTCCATCAGTTGGGTTAAGCGACCATTATTGCGATAGGGTTCGCGTGTAACTGTAGGATAATAGAGTAATTTTTCGCGGACACTGTCACCAAAATAGGGATTGTTTGGCAATTCATTTTCGATCAAGTCCTGATAAGCCAACTCTGACTTCCAACGTACACTGTGAGTTAAAATGATTCGGTCAAAGTTTTCGTAAACTTCAGGGTCTTTAATAATGCTCATGAACGGAGCAAGCCCTGTACCGGTACTGAGCAGATAAAGGTGCTTGCCCGGCAGTAGGCCATCGGTGACTAGTGTTCCAGTCGGTTTTTGACTCATCAGGATTTGATCGCCAACGGCCAGATTTTGTAGCTTCGATGTTAGTGGCCCATCCGCTACTTTAATACTGAAAAACTCCATTTCATCTTCATGGTTTGCGCTCGCAATACTATAGGCACGCATCAATGGCCCAGCTTCCTGTTGTAGCCCGAGCATGATGAAATGGCCATTCTTGAATCGAAATCCAGGGTTACGAGTGCTGGTAAAGCTAAATAAATGCTCATTCCAATGGTGAACACCGGTAATTTGTTCGGTGTTGTATGACTTCATTGCTATGCTCTCGTATGGTTGACTTCACTAGATTCTATCGTAGATTTACTATATCTGTAAAACAGATTAAATTGATATTTAATCTGTTTTATGAATATACGAGAAGATTTTGAAATACACATTACGTCAGATTGAAGCTTTCCTAGCTACTGTAACATTTGTAAGGCTGCCGATCAGTTATTCATGACTCAATCAGCGGCCAGCAATACTCTAAAGGGGCTTGAACAACATTACGATTTGAAGTTGTTTGACCGTATAGGTAAAAGATTGCAAATGAATGATCAAGGCAAGCTGATACGCCCGCAGGCAGAAGCATTATTGGAGCAAGCTGAGGAGCTAGAATTACTACTCCAACAACAAGCTGAGAATGGCCTGCTGCATGTGGGCGCAACATTGACGATTGGTAATTACCAGGCTGTTGATCTGGTGGCCAAATACACGCGTTTACACCCCGATTCTCAAATCAAATTTCAAGTTGAAAACACCGACGTGCAATTTTGAACGGCAGTTTTACTTTATCATTCACCGACAAAAGTATCGTAGTGTCATTTTGAAACGCTGGTTAGAGTTATGTATTAGTTCGCTAGCATAGTTTGTTAAAGCTCACCTATCGGATATGGCTTGGCAATACGATATTGCGACTGAATATTGCTAAATATTCTTGCTACAATAGGAACTGGTAATCGAGAAGGTTAAAAGCTAATGGTTTCATTAAATCTTTCTGTAGATGAAGTTCGTATTATTGGTTGTTTGATGGAAAAGTGGGTCACAACACCCGATCAGTATCCACTGACATTGAATGCATTAACCAATGCCTGTAATCAAAAGTCGGCCCGTAGCCCGGTGATGACGTTAACGCAAGGCTCGGCGCAGCACACCGTTCGTGGTTTATCGGATAAACACTTGGTCCGAATCGAAGAAAACTTTAGTCGAGGTATCGAAAAATACAGCCATCGGTTTTGTAATACATCTTATAGCGAACTGCAGTTTGATGAGGCGCAGTACGCCATTGTCTGCCTGCTTTTATTGCGAGGCCCGCAAACTCCAGGTGAGCTTCGCGCGCATAGCGGACGGTTACAGTTTGCTGATAACGCAGCCGTTGTCGAGGCATTGACGGGATTGATGACGCGTGATGATGATCCGCTGGTGGTTCAGTTACCCCGAACACCTGGACGCAAAGACGCGGAATATATGCATTTATTTTCTGGCGCTATCGATGTCGAAGCTTATGTTGAAACGGTTCAGACCAATAAAAGCAGCGAACCCTCGTCACGATTGAGTCTGGCTGATCTGGCACAAAGATTAAGCGACCTGGAAGCAGAGGTCGCCGAGTTAAAACAGCAGCTTGGCGTGTCTTAATGGCTTTCGGCATTACTTACCATGCATTGTGTGGCGAACATGATATGGGTGAGTCTCACCCGGAATGTTCGGCGCGAATGGTTTCGGTATTGGAAGGTGGTAATAGCCTCGAGGCATTAGGCCGCAGTGTCGTGGCTCATGTTCAGGGTTTGATAGGTTAATCGGCATTGATGAGCATCAAATGGTTGCCCCTATATTTTGCTGCCCTACTATTGCCGTTGGCAGTGCAGGCAGGTCAAGTTCCTCGAATTGCGGCAGCATCGAGCTTGCAGTTTGCTTTGCCTGAAGTGCTAGCTGAGTTTAAACGACAATCAGGGCATTCTGTGCGAGCTACTTTTGGTTCTTCTGGCAATTTTCGACGTCAGATTATTCAAGGTGCTTCATTTGAGCTATTCCTGTCGGCCAATGAGTCTTATGTTAACGCTTTAGTCGATCGGGGTTTGACGGTTGATTCTGGAGTTATCTATACTCAAGGACGTATTGCGCTAGTGGTGCCTAAAAACAGCGAGTTGAAACCGGGCGATAATTTAAGCGGTTTGCGTCAGGCGCTCGAAAAAAATGAGATTACCAGATTCGCGATTGCCAACCCCGATCATGCGCCTTATGGTCGTGCTGCACGCGAGGCACTGAAAACACATGGACTCTGGAATGTGATTCAGCCTTTTATAGTCAAAGGAGAAAATGCATCTCAGGCTACCCAGTTCGCCGTTAGTGGATCGAGTCAGGGTGGTATCGTGCCTTATGCATTGGCGGTATCACCGATTATTGCCGAATCGAATCAAGTAGTGTTAATTCTCCAATCCAGCCATCAGCCAATTGGGCAGCGAATGGTCTTACTAAAAGGTGCCGGTGACGTTGCCCGACAGCTCTACGATTTTATTAGCGGTGCTCAGGCACAGGCAATATTTACTCAGTTCGGATATGAAAGTCCGAGCGTGAGCATGAGCCAGACCCAGCTCATGAATCAATAATCACAATGGATACTACTGCCTTAACTCTTTCATTAAAGCTGGCCTTCTGGACCTGCGTTATATTATTCCCAGTGGCTATTTTCTTTGGCCGGTTACTCGCGTGGCGACAGTTTGCCGGTAAAGCCTGGCTCGAAGCGGTGATTGCTTTACCCCTAGTATTACCGCCGACCGTATTGGGTTTTTACCTGTTGTTGGGTATGGGGGCGACTTCACCACTAGGTCAATTTTATTTTTCACTCACCGGGCATCATCTGGTGTTCAGCTTCGATGGGTTACTGGTGGCTTCGGTGATTTTTAACTTGCCATTTGCGATTCAACCAATGCAACGTGCCTTCGAGGCGATTCCGGCCAATATTCGTGAAGCTGCCTGGTGCTGTGGTTTGTCGCGGTTCGAGTCGTTGTGGCGTATCGAGTTACCGTTAGCATGGTCGGGCGCGATGTCCGCATTGGCGCTCACTTTCGCCCATACACTGGGTGAATTTGGTGTGGTGCTAATGGTGGGTGGTAGTATCGAAGGCGAGACCAAGACTATCGCTATTTCAATCTATGACCGGGTGCAGGCTTTTGACAATCACACCGCTGGTACCATGTCTGCTTTTTTACTGGTGTTTTCATTAGTCACCATTGGTTTTGTTTACCGTTTAACCTATCGACGTCGGCAGCCGCCGCGATAAGTTATGGACCATAAATGATGGGTAATAAATGATGGGT
>JBDNJA010000155.1:0-6360 GCA_041688005.1 Gammaproteobacteria bacterium | reverse complement strand
CTCGGTTTCCTTCAGTAATTGGGTGTTAGATTAGTCTTTTAATCTGATTCGGACATGCGGTGGATGATGCTGCACTTTTCCACCCTACAATGTTAGGCACCAGGGGAATATAATATTATTGCCGCTTGAGAAAAATTACGCGTTACTGCTATTTCAAGAAATGTTTTGACATAAATTAGATTCACAGACGTTAGTTCAACTATTCCGATAGAAGTTATCATTATAATTCAATTTACTAATATAACTATCTGTACCAGAATATCTCTGCTGAATTTTTAATTGACTTCAGGGCTCCTCTAAAGATAGTTTTTTTGTGGCCTGGTTTTTGCTCCTCGACAATTGCTCCTGCATTGTTCTAATTAGTTACATCCCTGTAACGATGCATCAACAGTAGGCGCCCTGAGGCGAAACAGGCATACATGCCATGGCAATAAGTGCACCAAGAGTAGGCGCTTCTAAGCGAGAAAGCACCGAGTTTTCCACTAACATCCATCACTACTATTTTCAGGAGTATCCTATGAATAACAATGAGCTGAATCGCGATAATATCGTCGATTTCATTCTACAATTATTTGAAAACCGAGGTGCCGAAGAATACATGGGAGAGTCTGTCAGCATGGCTCAACACATGGAGCAATCCGCCGCCTGCGCCGCAGCTGATGGTGCTCCAGAAACATTAGTCATTGCCTCGCTACTCCATGACATCGGTCATTTTGTCGGCGACTTTCCCGTCGAAGCATTAGAAAATGGCATCAATAATTTGCACGAAGATGCTGGCGCTAACTTTCTTGCGCCTTACTTCCCTGCTGAAGTAACAGAGCCTATCCGTCTGCATGTCGCGGCAAAGAAATATCTCTGTGCCGTGGACAACGAATATATCAAACGCTTGTCAGATGCATCGATCAATTCACTCAATGTGCAGGGTGGCCCGATGACAGCCGATGAAGTGAAAAGCTTTGAAGCCAATCCACATCATTTGGCTGCGGTGAAAACTCGCTACTATGACGATGATGGCAAGGTACTTGGATTGCATATCAAGCAAGTCAAAGATTACCGTGACCAGTTAGAAGCCAACCTAACTTCCATAAACCTCCAGTTCAATAACTCATCCAAATCCTTAAAAATGAAAAGAATCCAACAATTTCACTTCGACAACAATGAATTAACCATTAATTGGGGTGATGGCCGACAAAGCCAGCTAGCCGCTATCTGGTTACGAGACCATTGCCAAATGCCACAATCCCGCGACCCTTTAAGTGGCCAACGCTTACTCAACATTACCGATATCCCGACCGATTTAACTATCGCCAATGTCAGTCGCACCGACGATTCAGTCATTGTCGACTTTGACCCCGATGGACATCAGTCAGAATTTTCTATCGACTGGCTGCTCGATAATTGCTATTGCATTAATAATCAGGGCGATGACTTTAGCGAAGCCCATAAAACTCTGTGGCAAAAGAGTGACTTTGATCGTAACTTACCTCGTTATGATTATGGTTCTTTCTGCTCATCCGCCGACACCAAGATAGACGCGCTGCAATCCGTTAAAGACTATGGTTTTGCCGTTCTCAAAAATGTGCCTTGCGAAGCAGGTGAAATCCTCAAGGTTATTTCCGAGTTTGGTTTTGTACGTGAGACTAACTACGGTCCACTTTTCGAAGTTCGCACTAAAGTCGATGCTAATAATCTAGCCTTCACCAACCTTGGGCTTGGCTGTCATCTCGACAATCCTTATCGCAATCCGGTACCTGGAATCCAATTATTACATTGCCTGCAAAGTTCAGCCGCGGGTGGCGAATCAATATTGCAAGATGGTTTTAAGGCCGCCAGCATTTTGCGTGATGAAAACCCGCAACACTTCGACATTCTTTGCAATCAATGGGTTACCTATCGTTTTCAGGACGCCGAGACCGATTTACAATCACGTGTGCCCATGATCGAGCTTAACGACAATCGGGAAATCACCAAAGTGCGCTATAACAACCGTTCAATCGGAACATTAAACCTCGCACCAGAGAAGGTTCGTGCATTCTATGCGGCCTACCGCCACTATGCAGAAATACTCGAACGTAAAGAATTACAAATCTCCTTCAAGCTCGATCCAGGTGAGTTAATGATATTCGACAATACCCGTGTGATGCATGCTCGAACCGCATTCTCCGATGGTGGTACACGTCACTTGCAAGGCGCTTACAGCGATCTCGATGGCCTCTACAGTACTCTGAGTGTGCTTAAGTCTAAGTTATCGGTTTCTCATTGCGCCCATATTGCACAATAAACGGTTATCCTCTCGCTTCACTTATTTAATAAGCTCTTTTAGTCAGGCTAGCGAATCAATGAAATACAAAGGCATCGTTTTTGATAAGGATGGCACGCTCATCGACTTCCACACCACCTGGTCACCCACTTACCATTTCGCTGCAATCGAATTAGCCAGGGGCGACCAGACATTGGCAGCCGAATTGCTCGCTCAGCATGGCTACAATGCCGGCACTCAAACATTTATAGGCGGATCACTACTCGCCGCTGGCAACAATAAAGAAGTAGCTGAAGCCTGGTCAAAACAACTGCCTCATATTAATAGTCAAATGGAATGTGTAACGCTTGCCAATCGTCTGCACGACATATTCGCAGAACAAGGACGAATCAACTCCGCCGCAGTACCTGACCTAAAGCCCGTACTCCAGCAGTTAAAACAATCAGGGTTAAAACTCGGTGTCGCCACCGCCGACAGCTACCAGGGCATACTCAACACGCTAGGTGCATTCGACGTTATAAAAGACTTCGACTTTCTCTGCGGCTACGACAGCGGGCACGGTACTAAACCCGAGGCAGGCATGGTATTAGCCTTTTGCCAGTCGCAATCTTTAAACCCGGCTGAAGTGATCATAGTCGGCGACAATAGCCACGACATCGAGATGGGCAGGAATGCTAACGCTGGTCTCTGTGTCGGCGTGCTCACCGGCACCAGTACTCGTGATGAACTTGAAAAAATTACAGACGTTGTACTGAACGATATTAGGGAACTACCCGCTTTACTAGACTAGCACTGTCCATCAAACCATAAACCCGTCTTTGGTGATCTGTTCCAGTGAGCCGGGTTATATGATTTTAACTTGAATACGATGTACATATCAGGAGCCTGTCGGACTTAGGATAAATCTACTGCGAAAAAGTCATTTTGGCCAGATTTCCCGACCCAGTTCGTTGAATAGAATAACTATTCGCCTTATTCGATCAAAAAAATATGGCTCAAAATGACTTTCCCTCGCTACGATTACCTAAGTCCGACAGACATCATGTCTAGTTGATATTTATCAAAAAGTCATATTGTGGGTAGGTTATTGTAACCCGCTTCAAGTCTCCCTATATCTGGTTTCACTATGGACAACAACATTACATTCGATAAGGCGCTGATTAAACGATACGATTTAGCAGGCCCTCGTTACACCTCTTATCCGCCTGCCACGCAGTTTCGCGATAGCATCAACAGCGATGATTATCGAACCTGGGCAACCGCAAGCAATGAGGAGCCTATCCCACGCCCATTGTCGCTTTATTTCCATATTCCGTTTTGCGATACAATTTGTTACTACTGCGCCTGCAATAAAATCGTCACCAAAAACAAACAACACTCTATTGAATACCTGGAAGATCTGTTTCGCGAAATCGAATTACAAGCTGAACTTTTTGATAGTGACCGAATTGTCGATCAATTGCATTGGGGCGGCGGTACACCGACCTTTTTAAGCAACGATCAAATGCAGGCTCTGATGGATAAAATCGGTGAGCACTTTACGCTGCAC
The DNA here is from genome assembly GCA_041688005.1 of Gammaproteobacteria bacterium. GTDB lineage: Bacteria > Pseudomonadota > Gammaproteobacteria. The sequence continues at coordinate 2,551 of JBDNJA010000155.1, read as the reverse complement.
AATGAAGGCCAGTATTCTATCGAAATTGACCCAAGGTCTACCGGTGAAGGCAGTATCGAGCATTTACGCCATCTTGGTTTCAATCGCATTAGCATCGGCGTACAGGATTTCGACCCCAGGGTTCAGGCTGCGGTGAACCGGGTGCAAAGTATCGACATGACGCGTTCGGTGGTCGACACGGCGCGCAACTCTGGTTTCAAATCAATAAATATCGACTTGATCTATGGCTTGCCATTCCAGTCCGTGGTTAGCTTCGCGCAAACGCTAGATACCCTGATAGACATCAAGCCAGATCGTATTGCGGTCTATAACTACGCACATTTACCACACCGTTTTCCACCCCAACGCCGAATTAATGATGAAGACTTACCGAAACCTGAGGAAAAGCTTGAGATACTGCGTTACTCGATCGAACGACTCACACAAGCAGGTTATGTCTACATTGGTATGGATCACTTCGCGCTACCCGACGATGAGCTTGCCGTCGCACAACGTAACGGTACGCTGCATCGAAATTTCCAGGGATATTCTTCGCACGCGCTGTGCGACTCAGTAGCGATGGGCGTCTCGGCGATTAGTCATATCGGTGATCACTTTAGTCAAAACACACCTGATATCGTGGCCTACCACGATGCAATCCACAAAGATCAGCTGCCTATTTACCGAGGCTGTGAAACCGAATTGGCCGATATCATACGTAACGACATCATTCAACAATTGATCTGCCATTTCAGGCTCGACATAGGTGATATCGAGAAACGCTGGAGCCTTAATTTTGGTGAACAATTCGCGAAGGAACTAGTGCAGTTAAAAACGATGGAAGAAGATGGATTGCTAAGCCTGAAACACAATGCCATTAACATCCTGAATCCTGGGCGGTTACTGGTTCGTAATATCTGCATGGTGTTTGACCGTTATATAAATCCAGCAGTTAAAACCAATTTGTTTTCACGAATGGTTTGATCTATCTCGTCCTGCGACTTGGATTTTTATTAACTCATGTCACATCAACAGAGCCATCCATTGATTAGACTTTTATTTGTGGTCAAAGTGAGCACACAGTCCTTTGGCCGGCTACTTTAGCTGGCCTTTTTTAATCCATTTGCCATCTCTAAAAGCACCCTTAAGTTACCAACCTTCAACCCCTTTCATATCAGGCAGCTCATGAGCGATACCCTTATGGCAATCGATACAGGTTTTTTCACCCGTAGCCAGGGTATTCGAATGCTGCACCGCGGCTCGTTGGCTTTGCTCAGTAAAGTCCATAAACTCGAAGTTATGACAGTTTCGGCATTCGAGTGAGTCATTCGCTTTTAGTCGCGTCCATTCGTTTTGAGCCAGGTGACGACGCTGGGCGAGAAATTTTTCACGTGTATTGATGGTACCGAATATTGTGCCCCACACCTCTTTCGACGCCTGCATTTTACGTGCTATCTTGTCGCTCCATTTATGGGGTACATGGCAATCTGGGCAGGTTGCTCGCACACCGGATCGATTAGTAAAATGTATCGTCGCCTTCAATTCTTCGTAAACGTTATTTTCCATTTCGTGGCAGGAAATACAAAACTCCTCAGTATTGGTTAACTCCAGTGCGGTATTAAAACCACCCCAGAAAATAACACCCGCAATAAACCCGCCAAGCACCAGAAAGCCGAGGCTAAAGTAACCACTGGGGCGCCTTAAAGTCTGCCATCCAATTTGTATTATTTTCTTCATGGTTATTAATTCCTGGTCACTATTCTTGATCAATATTCTTGATCAATATTCTTGATCAATATTCTTGATCAAGAATCTGAGACTGCTTTTGTTTTATCAGGCTATGCATATCAATGAAGTCATTTTCAATCAATGGTTTGGCATCGAGTTGCGTGACATGACACTGATTGCAAAAGTAACGCCGTGGTGAAACCTCGGCCAGGAAATTTCCATCGCGATCCATAAAATGGGTGACACTGACCATCGGTGCCTGCGACTCTTCGGTACGTTGGCGGTTATGACAGGACAAACACTTATTATTATTCAGGTTCACTTCATAGCCGCGAATCGTATGCGGAATAATAGGTGGTTGCATAGGATAGTTACGCGCTTTTTTAATATCCTTGTTAACCACTTTGGGAATGATATTGGGTTCTTTTTGCTGATCGATTGGTGTTTTGTCGCGTAGTGTTGCTATCTCATTCTCGACTGCAATTGCCCCGCTAGAGAAAAGTAGAATTGCAATAACAATGTTAGTCATTAGATGTCTCATGCTGCTCTCCTATACCTTCACTATTTTGATGGCGCACTTTTTGTAATCTGTCTGTTTTGACAGCGGGTCAGTCGCATCCAGCGTCACCTTATTAACTAATCTGCCGGCATCAAACCAGGGCATAAATACCAGCCCTTTGGGTGGTTTATTGCGTCCTCGGGTTTCGACCCGCGTTTGCACTTCACCTCGTCGCGAAACGAGTTTCACTAGATCTCCACGGCGCATGCCTCTCGCCTTGGCATCATCAGGATGCATGTAGACTAGTGCATCCGGCATAGCCTTATAAAGTTCGGGAACGCGCTG
>JBDNJA010000154.1:0-6309 GCA_041688005.1 Gammaproteobacteria bacterium | reverse complement strand
GATTTTACCTCGGTTGCGTTTGGTTTTACGATCAACCGCTTGAGGATTCTTTTCTGCTATGGACATAAACACTCTCTACCACTAGGTTTTTAGTTCGGCGCTAAAACTTTGTTGAGTTTGCGCCTGGTTTTCTTAGCCGATATTTTTAGCTGGCTATTTACGCTTAAATTCTGGATGCCAGAATCTGAGTGATGATCGACTACTAAATTAGTACAACCCTAAGAAATTCATTGCCTACCGAACATTATCACTCGTTGATCTTCGCTTTGTAAAGCCCGACTATCTTTATCAGTCAACCTTAAAATGCCAACATGCAGCACGCTGGTTAACCATGGGATCAAGATAGTATAGAATTTGCCTAATGGGGTGAAGTCTCAAATCGACACATCCCACCTTAGAACCGACAAATATTGTCTTAGAATTTAAACTGCTGAAGACCGACGGCTGGTTAGGGAATAAACCGCCTGTGACATGGGAGAACGATAGCGGCTAAAAACTGATCAAGATAGCCAGTTTTTCTGGCCTGAATGTCCTGGTTGAAGATGCCAGCCTATTTTGGAGAGTCATTTAATGCCTTCATTTTCAACCTGGCTTTATCAACTGTGGTGGTAATAAATTTATCCAGGCTGCTCACCAGGCAGGTTTTTTGAGGTTTGAAAAGGCTTATAATTATCAATCAGGGCAAATGAGTAGGATTAATATTAAAGTAGACGACTTGACAGTCCTTGACTCCCGAAACATGATTAATCTGGCATTCACCTTTTCAGTCTAAATCTAAATCCGAATTCAAATATGCCTAAACTAGATCAACTACTCACCAGCATCGAACAGACCGAATCTTCGGGTCATGCCAAGCAGAATTGGCAGCCCGCGCATGTTGGCGAGATCGATATTCATATTAAGGCCGATGGGCAATGGTTTCATGAGGGTCGTCCATTTCAACGCATCGCCTTAGTAAAGTTATTTGCCAGTGTGTTACGTCGAGAGGGCGATAATCACTATCTAGTCACGACCGGAGAAAAGCTCGCAATACGAGTTGATGATGCGCCATTTGTGGCGACTACTATGGAGTCGATGGAGGACGCCGATCATCGGGCATTAACTTTTACGACAACACTCGGGGATCGCATCATTGCTGACGAGCAACACCCAATTCGGGTAGAAACAGACCCGGTTACTCGGCTACCAAGACCTTATGTTCATTTTCGAAATGGACTCGATGCACTCATTAGCCGAAGCGCCTTTTTTGACTTAGCCAATACGGCGCAAGCCGTTGAGCGCAATGGGGGCACGCATCTTGTTGTCCACAGTATGGGGGCTGAGTTTAGCCTTGGCATTTGTGATGAATGAATTTTTAGAGACGCCCTGGTTTCAATTGAGCACTTTTTTTGTACCGATTTATTCACCAAGGTGGTAATATTTCGTGCGAAATGAGGTTTCATACTAATCCATAAGAGAACAATAAGAGAACAATAAGAGAACAAACAGGTTCTATCGTTTGGACCATGCTTCAATTTGTAGTGAAAACTGCTCAGCCTAACGAGATATATGCCTTTACTAACGATCAAGAATTTATGCATCGAATTTCCAGGGCGCGACAAGGTAGAACGCGCCGCCAATAACGTTAGCTTCGAATTAAATGCCGGTGAAATTCTAGGCCTGGTGGGCGAGTCTGGCGCAGGCAAATCGACCATCGGCAATGGTATCGTCCAACTACTCAGCGCTCCTGGGCGCATCACGTCTGGCGACATTTATCTTAACGACGATTTAATCTCCAATTTTAACTCCGAGCAAATCCTCAAAGTGAGAGGTTCGCGCATTGGATTTATTTTTCAGGATCCGATGACTTCGTTAAACCCGCTCTTTACGATCGAAAACCAGATGGTTGAAACCATCGTCAAATGTCTCGACATGAATCAACAGCAAGCCAGTCAATACGCGGTAGAGCTACTCACTCAGGTCGGTATCCCCGATCCAGAGATTCGAATTAAACAATTTCCGCACCAATTTTCCGGTGGCATGCGCCAGCGCGTTGTCATTGCCATTGCCCTCGCAGGCAAGCCCGAGTTGATTATTGCAGACGAACCAACGACTGCGCTCGACGTCTCGGTACAGGATCAAATCCTAACGCTAATCAAAGATCTCTGCCACCAACATAATGTTGGGTGCTTACTAGTGACGCACGACATGGGCGTCATTGCTGATGTCGCCGACCGAGTTGCTGTTATGTACCGGGGTAACCTGGTAGAGATTGGCGACACTGCCCAGATTCTCGGTGCGCCTAACCACGAATATACCAAAAGCCTGATCAGTGCCGTACCTCTGTCAAATAGCAAAACAGACCGATTTCCACTGGTTGAATATATTGAAACCACCGAGAAAGGTCTTAATAGTATCGATGTTTCAACTCATTGGTTAGGGCAGGGCGTTCGTCATATCCATAACAATGACTTACTTGTCATTAAAGACTTGAACTTGAGGTTCATCACTCGCGATGCCATGTTTGAACGCAATCGCCGTTACCTGCAGGCAACATCAAATGTCAATTTAACCGTAAAGCAAGGTGAAACTTACGGCCTCGTTGGTGAAAGTGGTTCGGGTAAATCAACGATTGCGCGCATGGTGGCGGGACTACAAAAACCTGATAGTGGATCGATTCAATTCGACGGTCTCGAGCTGGCTGGCAATCCAGATAAAGTAGCTATCAGAGATGCACGCAAACAAATCCAGATGGTTTTCCAGAACCCTTATTCGTCACTCAACGGGCGCATGAGGATTGAAGATATTATTGCGGAGCCGATCTTGTTTCACCAAATCGCGCCGCAAGGAGAAGTCCACCAAATTGTTGGTGACCTACTCGATCATGTCGGTTTGGGTCGTCAGTCAGGTAAAAAATATCCGCATGAATTTTCGGGTGGCCAACGCCAGCGTATTTCAATCGCACGCGCTCTAGCCAGTCGGCCTCGGTTATTAATTTGCGACGAGCCTACTTCGGCGCTCGACGTATCGGTTCAGGCACAGATTCTTAATTTATTGAAAGACTTGCAAGATGAGCTCGGTTTAACCATGTTATTCATTAGTCACGACTTGCCGGTTATTCGACAAATGTGCGACCGAGTCTCTATCATGCGCTCTGGAAAAATTCTGGAAACAGCGGAGAGTGAGCAGTTTTTCGAACATCCTGAAAATGCTTATAGCGCTGAACTACTGAGCTTAATGCCTCGGTTTGATAATATTTACGAAACAAGCTGAATACTGAAAGAACCAGGCCAGGAATTAATTTTTTGGCGGTTTTTTTTAAAAACCGTCTATACACTCTAATCTATAATCATAAATCACTAATGGAGATACTAGAATGAAGAATAAACTACAGCTAATGGGTGGTCTGTTTTGCGCGGGGATGCTTGCGTTTTCAGTCGCCGACGCAAAAACGCTACGCTTAGCGTATGACGCCGATCCCGTCACACTCGATATTCACGAGCAGTTATCAGGTGGTGTATTACAACTATCGCACATGTCTTTCGATCCTTTGATTCGCTGGACAAAAGAACTTGGCTTCGAAAACCGTCTGGCAACAAGTTATGAACGATTGAATGACACGACCGTTCGATTCAACGTACGCAAAGGCGTCAAGTTCCATAGCGGCAATCCTATGACCGCAGCTGACTTTAAATGGACCTTTGATCGTCTTAAAAAAAGCCAGGATTTCAAAGGCATTTTCACCAATTTTAGCGCGCTTAACGTTATCGATGATTACACCATCGACCTGGTGACTACCGGGCCTTATCCTCTGGTATTACACACCGCAACTTATATTTTCCCAATGGATAGTAAGTTCTACACTGGCACTGACGCTAACGGAAAAGGCAAGGGCGAAATTGTAAAGAACGGCGCTTCTTTTGCTTCGACTAATGTGTCAGGCACCGGCCCATTTAGGGTCACTTCGCGCGAGCAAGGTGTAAAAGTTGAGTTCGAACGCTTCGCAGACTATTGGGACAAGAGCTCGCCAGGTAATGTCGACAAAATCGTATTCACTCCGATTAAAGATGAGCAAACTCGTGTTGCCGCATTACTGTCTGGCGACGTTGATTTGATCGCACCTGTTTCACCTAATGACTTTGGTCAAATTCGCAGCAGTAGCGAAGTTGATCTGGTCACCATGGCTGGCACACGCATCATCATGTTCCAAATGAACCAGGAACGTCGTGCCGAACTGAAGGATATCCGTGTTCGTCAGGCGATTGTACATGCCGTCAATAACGAAGCGATCGTGCAGAGACTCATGAAAGGTTTTGCGACAACTGCAGGTCAAATGAGCCCTAAAGGATACCTCGGTTATAATCCAAAATTAACACCACGGTATGATCTTGAAGAAGCGCGCAGGCTGATGAAGGAAGCTGGCTACGAAAATGGCTTCACTTTAACTATGATGGCACCGAATAATCGTTATGTGAATGACGACAAAATTGCCCAGGCAGTGGCAGCCATGTTGTCGAAAATCAACATCAAGATCGATCTGCAAACTATGCCTAAAGCACAATACTGGCCAATGTTTGACGACCGTGCTGCTGATTTAATGATGATTGGCTGGCATTCGGATACCGAAGATACCGCTAACTTCCACGAGTTTTTAACTATGACACCTAATAGTGATACTGGTATGGGTGCTTACAACTCAGGTAACTACAGTAGTAGTTTTGTTGATAAAAACACAATGGCAGCGAACCAGGAAACTGATCCAGCCAAGCGCGCTAGCATGCTACAAGCAGTTGAAGAGCGTATTTATCAGGAAGCTGGTTTTGTTCCATTACACTGGCAAAACCTGGCCTGGGCCGCTCGTAAAGGCGTTAACATCGATCCTATCGTTAACGCTATGAATTTCCCATACCTGGGCGATTTAGTGATCGATTAATTGATATTTAATGATTGATCATCATGTAGTCCTTTGAATATTAAGCTGGCTCGAAATTAATTCGGGCCAGCTTATCTTTCCCTTAATTATAATTATAATTCTATGCTTCAATTTCTATTAAAGCGCTTATTCCAGGCCATGCTGGTGATGTCAATCATCAGTATTGCCTGTTTTGCCATTCAAGACAGTCTGGGTGATCCAACCCGAGAAATGGCAGCCCAATCAATATCAACCGAAGAACGCGAGTTGCTTCGACAAGAACTAGGATTAAATGATCCTGTCATCATCCAGTTTGGCCGTTTTTTAGGCCGCGCAGTACAGGGCGACCTGGGCAACTCCTACTTCTTTAAGGAACCGGCGATGACCGTGATTCTTAAGAAATTGCCCGCAACTTTAGAGCTGTCATTCGCAGCTTCCATACTCATTATCGTGATATCGATTCCGCTCGGTGTCTTTACCGCAATACGACCACGCCACTGGTTTAGTCGATTAACCATGGCGATTAGTGTCATTGGTATTTCGATCCCGGTATTTTTAACCGCACTCGGATTGATCTTTGTCTTCTCGGTCACACTCGGCTGGATGCCATCGTTTGGCCGCGGTGAGACTGTAGAAATGTGGGGATACTGGAGCAGTAACTTTTTTAGCGGTGATGGCCTAATGCACATCATCCTGCCCGCGATTGCACTGTCATCGATCATGTTACCACTCTTCATTCGTTTGGTTCGGGCTGAAATGCTCGAAGTGCTCAGCTCAGAATACGTCAAGTTTGCCCGTGCCAAAGGACTCAGTTCGTTTAAGGTTTATATGAAACATGCGCTTAAAAATACCATGCTACCGGTGATTACGGTTGGCGGTGTTCAAATCGGAATCATGGTGGCTTACACCATTCTGACCGAGTCAGTATTCCAGTGGCCGGGCATGGGATTTATGTTTCTCGAAGCGGTCAATCGATCTGACATCCCGTTAATCACCGCCTACATCATGTTTGTTGGATTCTTATTTGTGGTAGTCAATACCCTGGTCGATTTACTTTACGGTGTCATCAATCCAATGGTCGATCTGGTGGGTGGTAACAAATGAGTCGGGAACAAAGGAGCAACCTACCCTCGAGATGGCAACGAATTAAGCAATCAGATTTATTCTATTATTACAGTCGCGATAAAGTCGCCATTATAAGCAGCGTGGTGTTCCTGATACTGGCAACACTCGCGCTTTTGTCCCCGCTCATCGCACCGTTTGACCCCTATGATCTACGGCAACTTGATTTAATGAATTCAGAATTACCGCCGGCGTGGATCGAAGGAGCTGACTCGCGGTTTTTATTCGGTACTGACGACCAGGGTCGTGACCTGTGGAGTACCATTCTTTACGGTATGCGCGTCTCGCTGCTAATC
>JBDNJA010000153.1:0-9516 GCA_041688005.1 Gammaproteobacteria bacterium | reverse complement strand
GCACAGGTCGACTTGCTGACAATGACCGCAACACCAATCCCTCGTACGCTCAACATGTCTTTATCCGGCATGCGAGATCTGTCTATTATTGCAACGCCACCCATGCAACGACATGCGATTAAGACCTTTGTATCTCAATGGAATGACGAGACTATCGTCGAAGGTTGTCAGCGCGAATTAAAGCGCGGTGGCCAAATTTACTTCTTACATAACGAAGTAAAATCGATTGAGAAAGTCGCGAGTCAACTACAGGAATTGATACCAGATGCCAGGGTTGGCATTGTTCACGGTCAAATGAAGGAAAAGGCACTAGAGCATGTGATGCTGGATTTTTATCATCATCGTTGCAATTTATTAGTCTGCACCACTATCATCGAAAGTGGCATCGACGTGCCAACGGCTAACACTATTTTCATCAACCGTGCGGATAAACTTGGCCTCGCACAACTGCATCAAATTCGAGGTCGTGTCGGACGATCGCATCACCGAGCCTATGCCTATTTAATGGTGCCACCAGAACGAACCATGACAGCCGATGCGCGAAAACGACTCCAGGCTATCGAATCACTAGAAGAACTTGGCGTTGGTTTTACACTGGCGACACACGATTTGGAAATACGCGGCGCAGGTGAATTACTCGGCGAAGGCCAGAGCGGTCAAATTACAGAAATTGGTTTTACCTTGTATGCCGAGCTACTCGAACGGGCGGTGAAGTCACTAAAATCGAATCAATTGATAGACTTCGAATCACCGTTAATGCGGGCCTCAGAAGTAGATTTTCACATCCCTGCCCTGATACCCGAAAGTTACATACCTGATATTCATCACCGTTTAATTGAGTATAAACGCATTGCTTCAGCCATTAGTCCTCAGGCACTGCGGGAGTTACAGGTAGAATTTATCGACCGCTTTGGTCTGCTGCCAGATCCACTCAAGCATTTATTCCGAGTGACGCAAATCAAGCTGCAAACACTGGCACTGGGCATAGAAAAAATCGACATCGGCGAACAAAGTGGAAAAATCATATTCACTAAAAACCCGAATATCGACCCAATGGCGATTATTCAACTGATTCAGTCGAAACCAGCGAAATACCGCTTCGATGGGAAACAAACCTTGCGCATCATCTGTCAAAGTGATGAACTTGAACTCCGTTTTAAACAAACTGAAGCGTTACTCCAGAAACTAACGTCATAGTCATTTATGAAATTACATCACCTGATACTCTTAACCGTCGTTGCGCCATCCTTGGCAGGGTCAATCTTGGCCGGTAAGGCTCAGGCGCAAGATAGCGACCCCATTCGTCATTATGAAGTCGAGATTGTTCTCTATAAAAATACCAACGTACCTAAGTCAAAGGAATATACTTTACCGATAAGTTCTCCGATAAAAGACGATGAAATCCTTGATTTCTCTAGCCCATCCAGTATCGAGGTAGCCAAAGAACAGCAGTATGTAGTCGTCCCAGAAACCGAATTGCAATTAACTGATATCGCTAAAAGGATAACCAGGTCATCCCGTTATGAACTTTTGAAGCACTTTGCCTGGCGTCAGCCAGGGCTCGACAAATCACAAGTATTACCCGTTTGGATTAAGGCAGGTCGTCGCTACGGAAATGAGTTCATCTCAATTGATGACCAAATTGTATTATTAAAAGAGAATCAAGCCGTCGACGACGTCGATAACCTGAATTCGATAGATGTTGCGCAAAACAGTTTAGATGAACCTGGAATCACTGAAGCAGCAGCGCCACTCACTAAGGCTAAGATAAGCGGATTATATGAAGTCGAAGGTGAGATTACGGTTGCTCTTTCTCGATACCTACATGTTTATACCGACCTGGTACTGCGTAAACCCCGTCGTTCACTAGACTCACTATTAGAGACTGCTGGCTCAGACCCGTTGCTCTACGAGAATCTGGCTGATGCCAGAATTCTGGATAATCATCGATTAAAAGAGCACCGACGTATGCGAAGTGAAACTCTACATTATCTCGATAGTCCCGAACTCTCAATGTTGATATTGATAACACCTTACGAAGTTCCCGTTGCATCGCAAAGTGCAGTGTCACAGGCGGAGGGTTTAGCAACAAAAGTAACCGTCAGTAATTAGCCCTGACAATCTCATCCCCCTCAATCATACGCACTTATTTTATAGCCCCCGAAGCAAACGGGGTGACTCGACCAACCAGCATTTCGATCAGTGGCAGCTCTGAAACGTATGGTTTTTTAAAGGTTTAAACTTTAAGAATTTAGGAATGAAATACAAACCAATAGAAAAATGGTGTAATGGATAGCTATATATGCAAAATTATTACTGTTGTCTGTTGTGTAAATAGTGACAATATTTGTGAAAGCGCTACCATATCGATCTATCATGGATAAAATCAAGGCAATGACAAAAAACACCCGTTTCACTCTTCTTCTATTCCTGTGCTCTGTTACCGTCTGGCAGGTTAGTAGTGCCGCTACACGGTATATAACCGATCAGTTTGAAGTCACTATGCGCAGTGGCACAAGCACCTCCAATAATATTATTAGAATGCTCAAAAGCGGCCAGGACGTCAAGATTTTGGAAGTAGACTTAGCATCGAAGTACTCATTGGTAGAGACCGAAGATGGTAAAACAGGCTATGTACTTAGTCGTTTCCTGCTAGAAGGCAGCTCTGCCCGAAAGCAACTCGAAAAACTAAAAGTAAAGGATACGAAACAAAAAGATCAAATTGCTACCCTCAGGGCCGACTTAAAAGACTTAGAGCAGGCACTCAGTAGCGAAAGAACAGACAACTCAGATCTAAAAGAAACCTTGCAAACATCAGAAGACGAGTTAAGTTATGTCAAAGAAGTGTCCGACAATACGCTGTCTATTCTTGATGATAACAACCGACTCAAGAGCATTGAGGAAGATCTACGCACAGAAAAACGCCAGCTCAGTGATGAAAATGCGAGTTTGAACGATTCGACGAAAATTGATTGGTTTGTTCGTGGTGCAGCGGTATCTCTCATTGCATTTTTATTGGGTATAGCCATCACACGTGTTAGCTGGAAAAAGAAGGACTCGTGGGGGTCTTAGCCACCTGTGATTAGCCTAGAGTGATATGAAAAATGTGATGCTCATCCCAATGACGTCAGAGTTAGGTAAGCAATCATTCTATGCGTATAAAAAAGATGAGAAAAAAACTGAGGTAAATATGATGGCAGATGACGATACACCTATCTTAACGCCCGAAGAGCGTGAAAAATCCTGAAAGATTTGCCTGAGGAAGGCCTGAAGGTAGAAGAGGAAAATGATGGTTAAATATGAAATCGCAATTTGACCACAATTAGCCATTACGTCGGCTATTACAATCCTGCCGTCACCCACACAGTTCAAAATTAGCCAACTCGAATTCAGAATTACACCACAATGGTCTTTCATCCGGCACCAGCCCATTGTGCCGGGAAATTAGCCTAAACCATGCCCGCCGGTGAAGATTGAACCGTGCACTTTGCTATTCCCGAAGATAACAGACTCTATCGATTTATTTGTGATAATTCAGAACTAAGGCCGATTAGATAAATGTCTGATTGATCTCTTGACCACTAACGAGCATTCGTCTCTTTTCATACAGCTATTAAGGCAGATTTTAAGACATAATGCCCAAACACGGTTCTTTGACGTTCGATTTAAACAACGTAAATCTGCCGCACATAAAACACCGATAGAGAATAAATAAGCCAGCTTTTCGACATCAACTTCAATTTGCACCGAATTAGATAAAGATAATTTAGCATTCGAATTCACTTCACTACCTGACTAATTTCATTAATTGTCCTTGATGGCTGCTTATTGGGGCAGTCACGACAGTTATTATTACAAAGTTTAGCTTTTCCTGTTTCTACTGTTATATCCCATCGAATCTTAGGACTTTGGCCACCCAACGATTTCATATCTTTGCAATTCATTTCATCAAGTCTCTATAATTAAACAAGACCTTAATATACATGATAATCATTCGCATTAAAACAATTACTTAGATCCCCCTTGACAGATACCGCCACATAAAAGTCGCGAATGGCTATTAAAGTGACGGGCACACAACATTCACCTATTTGTAAGACAAATAAATAAACGCTAATATATCGGTGTAAATATTACCTACTTTGGTCCAGTCAGAACCACGCTAATAAGCCGTTTAAAAATACTGGCATCTCAACCTTTTATCTAGTGAGGCCTGACCTTGACAAATAGATTTCTGTGCATTTCTCGGCGCACACGCTCTACCGTGTTTTCCGAACGAGTAGAAGCGACTAACATTCAATCGTACACCGTATACAACCACATGTTGTTACCCACAGAATTTGAATCATTCGAAGCGGACTATTGGCATTTGTGTGAGCATGTTCAGGTGTGGGATGTGGCTGCGGAAGTTCAGGTCGAAATAACAGGCCCCGATAGCACGCGGCTAGTACAATTAATGACCCCCCGAGATATTAGTCGAGCTGTCGTAGGTCAAGGCCTTTATGCCCCATTATGTGATGTAGACGGTGGTATCATTAATGACCCGATAGCGATTAGGCACGCAGATGATTGCTGGTGGCTTTCTATTGCCGATAGCGATGTCAAACTTTGGGCGAAAGGCCTGGCCACGGGATACGGATTAGACGTAAAAGTGACAGAGCCCAGTATTTCACCTTTAGCCGTACAAGGCCCAAAGGCCGAAGAGCTAGTCGCTCGTATATTTGGCGAATCAGTTCGTGATATTCGTTTCTTTCACGGAAAAATACTTAATTTTCAGGGAACAGACATGTACGTGGCTCGCTCTGGATGGAGCAAGCAAGGCGGATTTGAAATCTATTTGAACAACCCCGATCTTGCCCTCCCACTATGGGATGAACTATTTGAAGAAGGAGAGGATTTAAACGTCAGAGCAGGTTGCCCCAATGCGATCGAACGTCTTGAGAGTAGTCTATTGTCCTACGGTAACGAAATCGATACTTCTAATAACCCTTTCGAATGTGGATTGGATCAATTTATTAATCTCGATGCTGATATCGAGTCTTTAAGCCTGCCAGCCTTACGCACACTCGCTGGTAATGTGAAGCAACGGCTGGTCGGCCTTATCTTCGATCAACCGATGATTTTTACAGACAGAAAAGTAAGGCATAATGACCAAGTCGTTGGGGAAGTAACCTCGCATATCTGGTCGCCACGCTACAACAAGCACCTGGCTTTTGCGATGATCCAATGTGACTACTTAAACAATCAATCGGTGACAGAAATGAACGGCTGGGAAGGGGGCATCACCGACCTACCTTTTAGACTTAAAACGCTTCAATCTTAGAAAAAAGCCATAAGATATAAAGCATAATAGAGACACTTAGCATGAGCCGATCCTCCTATCTTAAGCCAGACACCATTGCTTTACACAGTGGTTACACGCCCGAAAGTGACCATGGATCACGCGCCGTCCCTGTTTACCAAACAACCTCCTATGTGTTCGAAAGCGTGAGTGACGCCTCGTCGTTGTTTAACGTCGAACAAGGGGGGCACATTTATAGCCGAATCACTAATCCAACGGTAGCCGTGCTCGAACAGCGGATCGCCGCGTTAGAAGGTGGCGTGGGTGCTATTTGTACCGCATCGGGCATGAGTGCAGTGTTTACGACCTTTATTACGCTCTGCTCTGCCGGCGATCATATTGTCTCATCGGCCCAAATTTATGGCTCGACGGCGACTTTACTGCGCCATACCTTAAAACGACTCAATATCGTGTGCAGCTTCATAGCTATCAACGATGAACAGGCGTTGCGTGATGCCATTCAACCCAATACCAAACTGGTTTTCTGCGAATCCATCGGCAACCCGGGGTTAGAAGTCGCTGATCTACCTCAAATAAGTAAAATCGCACATGAAATGGGATTGCCAGTCTTGGTTGATGCGACATTTGCGACACCCAGTTTATGCCGCCCTATCGACCATGGCGCAGATGTTGTTGTTCACTCCGTGACTAAATGGATGGGCGGTCATGGTATCGCCGTTGGTGGTGTCATTGTTGATGGCGGTCAATTCGATTGGGCTGCCAGTGGCCGGTTCCCTGAATTAACTGAACCCTATGCGCCATTTCATGGCATTCGTTTCTGGGAAGAATACGGCCCGTCTGCTTTGGCGATGAAAATCAGAGCTGAATCAATGCGTGATATCGGTGCGGCATTAAGCCCGCACAGTGCATTTTTGATTTTACAAGGCATCGAAACCCTCAGCTTGCGTATGAAACAACATGTCCATAATGCAAAGCAAATGACCGAGTGGCTGCAAACTCAGGAAGATGCCCTGTGGGTTAATCATCCTGATATGGAATCTAATCCAAGCCATCAAATCGCAGCGAAGTTATTCCCCAATGGTGCTGGCTCAATAGTGTGTTTTGGCGTTGTCGGCGGTAGAGCTGGCGGTGCTGCATTTATCGATGCACTGCAACTAGCCTCAAATCTGGCAAACGTCGGAGACTCCCGCACGCTGGTATTACACCCGGGTAGCACCACCCATTCTCGATTAACCCCCGAAGACATGATCGCTGCCGGTATTAGCGAAGATATGATTCGAGTATCCGTTGGTATCGAAGACATCTCCGACATCAAAGCTGACTTTGGACGTGGATTACGAGCCGCAAAGCGTGTCGCGGGAGAACAATAGTGGAATTCATAGTAGGCGGCAGCAAAACTTACGCTGCCACGGGCGGCAAGGCATTCGACAACAAGCTGGAGACGGTGGTTTTCCTGCATGGCACGGGTTTAGATCACCGTTGCTGGGCACTGCAAACACGATGGTTTGCTTACAATGGTTACGCCGTATTAGCACCTGATTTTCCGGGGCATAGCCTGTCCGAGGGTAAGCCTTTAACCAGCATCGAAGACATGGGCAAATGGCTAGTCGAAGTACTGGATTCAACGGGCATCGACAAGGCGTATATTGTCGGACATTCACAGGGCTTCCTGTCTGCTCTGGAACTCGCCCGCCAGGCGCTAGAACGGGTCGCATCACTGATAGGTATAGGCACTGCTGCTGCCATTCCGGTTAACCCGGCACTCATAGAAGCAGCCCAACGGTCTTCGGCTGAGGCAGCTAACATGCTAATACAGTGGGGTTTTGGTCAAAAAGCACACATGGGAATTAGCGTTGTACCAGGCATGCAGCCCATCGCCATCGGGCGACAAATTATGGCTGACAACCCTGTCGAAGCCGATCTTCGAGCCTGTGCTGACTACACATCTGGCGAGCAAGCGGCATCTGAAATCAAGGTACCAAGTCACTTGATACTGGCAGGTCAGGACAAGTTAACGCCCTTAAAGACAGGCTTAGCCCTCGCCAAACAATTAAATGCTAACCACACAATAATCGACGGTTACGGCCACATGCTACCCATCGAAGCCCCCAAGCAGTGTTTACAGGCATTACGCAATATTATTGCCACTTCAAAATAATGGCCTCATCAAATAACAACCTGAGATAACCAAAATGTTCAAAAAAGTCGCAGTGATAGGAGCTGGCACCATGGGTGCCGGAATAGCAGGACAGGTTGCCAATGCGGGTATCGAAGTCTGGTTGCTGGACTTACCGACCTCTAATAAGGAAGATAATAAGGGCGACGATTCTAGTAATGACAACCGCAATGTACTCGCCGAACGAGGTCTTGAACGCCTCCGTGATCCCGATCAACCCGTACTCATCAGTGATGAAGCAGAATCCTTTATTCATCTGGGTAATACGCGCGACGACTTCGACCAGCTAGCTGATTGTGATTGGATAGCAGAGGCTGTAGTCGAACGTCTTGAAATCAAAAAGGCACTCTACAAACGCCTGGATGAAACTTGCCACGACAAGGCCATTATCTCCTCTAACACATCGACCATTCCGATTAGCCTGTTAGTCGAAGATATGCCTGAGTCTTTCCGTCAACGCTTTGCAATCACGCATTTTTTCAATCCGGTTCGTTTCATGCGCTTACTGGAATTAGTACGGGGTGAAGATACTGATCCTGAAATCATGGCAACGCTGGCCAGTTTTTGTGAACAGCAACTCGGTAAAGGCGTCGTGCAATGTCTCGATACTCCTGGTTTTCTCGGTAATCGGGTTGGTGTTTTTGCCATTCAGTGTGCCTTGCATGCGGCGTTCGATCTTGGTCTAAAACCGTTAGAAGCTGATGCGCTTTTTGGTCGCCCAATGGGCATTCCGAAAACAGGCGTATTCGGACTCTATGACTTAATTGGCATCGACTTAATGTCTGATGTCGTACAAAGCCTGGTCAACATTCTACCCAGTGAAGATGCCTTTCATCAGGAAGCTGCCCGTATTTCGATGATGACGCAGATGATCGAAAACGGACAAACTGGCAATAAGAAGGGGCTTGGTTTTTACCGGGATTCAGACGATGGCCGCGAAGTACTCGACCTAAAAAGCCTCACCTACGGGCCTGCACCACGATTGAATCTAGCTTTGGCCGAAAAAGCCGAACAACAGGGCGTTAAGCGCTTACTCGAAGATAGTAGTGTGTACGGTCAATTTGCCTGGCGCGTCTTATCACGGTCACTGTGTTATGCCGCGTCGCTCATTCCTGAAGTTGGCGATAGTCCGGTCGGTATCGACGATGCCATGAAGCTTGGCTACAACTGGATTAAGGGCCCATTCGAATTGCTCGATGACATTGGTCTTGATTACTTCATCAACCGCCTTGAAGCAGACAACAGTGCTGTGCCAACCTTTCTGTTAGAAGCGCGTGGTTCTAGTTTTTATCGCGTTCACCACAATGATCACCCAAATAATCACCAAGGTGAGCTGCAATGTAGACTCATTGGTGGGCAATGGCAGACCATTCAACGTGATGAAGGCATTGCCCGTTTCACAGAAAAAAGACAAACCATTCAACCCGTTAATAGCTGTGCAGTCGCTAGCTGGTACGATCTCGATAATATCGCCATGGTCGAATTTCATAGCAAGGCAAATGCGCTGGATGCCGAATCGATGGCAATACTGGCCGATGCAATCGACCAGGTCGAGTCAAAAGACATGCGCGGACTGATTGTTCACAACGATGCCCAGCATTTTTCCTGCGGCGTTAACCTGCAGGCAGTTCGTGGCTTCTTCCGCAGGGAAGATATGGATGGACTCGATCAGTTTCTAGCCCAGTTTCAACAAACCGTACACCGCATGGCTCACATACAAGCGCCAGTCGTAGCGGCCCCGGCCGGGCTTTCAATCGGTGGCGGTTTTGAAGTGGTGTTACATGCTAAACAGGTTATCTGCCACGCCAACTCAACCATGGGATTAGTAGAGTCTTTGGTTGGCGTTGTACCAGGGGGCGGTGGTTGTAAGGAAACCCTGTATCGATGGATTGAGTTGTTGCAATGCGAGGATGATATTACTAAGGCGAGCTGGAAGGCATTTATGAACCTGGGATATGGTAAAACGTCTACCTCCCCCATCATTGCCCAAAAAAATGCAATGCTTCGTCCGAATGATCGTTTTTTGATCAATCGAGAT
>JBDNJA010000152.1:0-9630 GCA_041688005.1 Gammaproteobacteria bacterium | reverse complement strand
GAAGCAATAATAATTCGGGAAAACCCCGTTCATTTAGTTGCTCGAAAAAAATATGCTTACAGCGATATGATGACGCCTTACGATAAGTTCATCTCATTAACCAATCCAAAGCAATATTTGAAACCTGGTATCACTCTGGAAAAACTCAATGCATTCAGCAAAAATAAGAATGATAATGAAGCCGCTGAACAATTAAATACAGCACGAGATACACTCTTTAAACAATTAAATGAACGACATGATTTAAGGGCTTAACTCAATTTTGGGTTATTCCTGTTTCAGGCTCATTCCTAGATTGTAAAATACTTTATCTGCGACGCTTGGCGAGAACGTGATGCTGGTCCTTAATATTAAACCGTTCTTTAATTAAATCCTGCCCCTCGATTATGGCCATACTAAACAACCATAGTCATCTGTAGTATCATTCTTTGCTGTTCTCAATTTCATTGCTTTCAATCGGATTCAGGATTTACTTATGATCATCACACCCAAGATTCGCGGCTTTATTTGCACCACCACTCACCCCACTGGCTGTGACCTCAACATTAAGCAGCAAATTGAATACACCCAACAAAAAGGCGCCGTTGAAAATGGCCCTAAAAAGGTACTCGTCATCGGGGCTTCCAGTGGTTACGGCATGTCTTCACGGATCGCGGCTGCGTTTGGTAGTGGTGCAGCGACTATTGGTGTGTTTTTTGAAAAAGCGGCAACTGAAAGGAAAACCGGTACTGCTGGTTGGTATAACAGCGCGGCCTTTGAGAAATATGCTGCCGAAGCTGGACTTTACGCGAAAAGCATCAATGGCGATGCATTCTCCAACGAGGCACGTGATCAGGTCATCCAGTTGATTAAAGACGATCTGGGTGAAATCGATATGGTGGTTTACTCTCTCGCCTCCCCCGTGCGCAAAATGCCGGATAGTGGAGAAGTGATCCGATCCGTACTCAAACCTATCGGCGAGACTTATCGTTCTACCGCTATCGATACCAGCCGTGATGCCATCATTAATACTGAAATCGAACTCGCTACCGAAGCCGAAATTGCAGATACCGTTACGGTCATGGGTGGCGAGGATTGGGAGCTATGGATCAATGCGCTGTCCGATGCCGGTGTGCTTGCTGACAATGTTCGCACCGTTGCTTATTCTTATATTGGTTCCGATATTACATGGCCTATCTACTGGCATGGTGCGCTTGGTAAAGCGAAGGAAGATGTTGATCGCGCCGCTCATGCTCTGAACACCAAGCTGGCACCCAATGGTGGCGGTGCCAATGTAGCAGTACTTAAGTCGGTTGTTACTCAGGCTTCTTCCGCCATTCCGGTGATGCCGTTGTACCTGTCGATGGTGTTTAAAGTCATGCGTCAGGCAGGTATTCACGAAGGGTGTATGGATCAAATTTATCGCCTGTTTGCCGAACGTCTCTACAATAATTTAAATCCCGCCGAGCTGGTCGATGACAATAACCGACTACGCCTGGATGACTGGGAATTGCGTGAAGATGTGCAGCAAGCCTGTCGTGACCTATGGCCTCAGATCACCAGCGAAAACCTGTTTGAAATGTCTGACTATCAACTCTATAAAAATGAGTTCTTAAAGTTATTTGGTTTTGGTATCGATGGTATCGATTACGAAGCAGACGTCGATCCGCTGGTCGACTTCAATCCCATTACTTTATAGACCCAACAATAGGCTCTCTCTAAAGATAATAGTCAGAGGCCAAAATCTAACGATATCGATTTTGGCCTCTGGTTCGGCCTTGGGTGCTTTTGGGCAATGAAGAGATTACTCCGACGCCATTTCAACCTGTGCTTTAAGGCCAATATGACGCACGTCTTTTCCCTGAACTAAAAACACCACGTGCTCACAGATATTTTTTGAATGATCACCGATACGCTCTAACGCTCGAGCACACCAGGATACCCGCAAAACGTTGCGGATAGTTCGTGGATCTTCCATCATGTGGGTGATGAGTTGGCGCATCATACCGTCGAATTCGGCATTTATTTTTTCATCCAGTGCGATGGTTTTGAGCGCTTCATCGACATCCATTCGGGCGAAACTATCGAGCGCTTTATTGAGCATTTTGCTCACCAATTCACCTAGGTGTTCGAGCTTCATAAAGTGTAATGATCCCGCGTCATCGTCGACAAGTTCGAGTTGGTTTCGCCCAAGCTTTTCGGCCTGATCGCCAATTCGTTCAAGGTCATTGATAGTTTTTATGATAGCAACGACTAAGCGCAGGTCACTCGCCGCAGGTCGTCGTCGAGCCAGTATTTTAAGACACTGATCATCGATATCGAGCTCCATCCGATTGACCTTATCGTCATCCTGTACCACCCGCCGCGCAATGTCAGAATCTGATTCGAATAAGCCTCTGAGGCCGTTCGCCACCTGGGTTTCGATCAATCCACCCATGGCTAAAACCTGATGACGAATGTCTTCCAGCTCGTTATCAAAACGTTTGGAAATATGTCCACCTAATGGCGTATCTTGATTCATGTCGATTACCCAAATTTTCCAGTGATATAGTTTTCAGTCATTTTATGGCACGGATTGGTGAATATTCGGCTGGTTTCACCGACCTCAACAATTTTACCCATGTGAAAATAAGCGGTCCGTTGTGACACCCTTGCTGCCTGCTGCATCGAATGAGTGACGATTACGATGGTGTAATTTTGACGTAGCTCATCGATCAGCTCTTCGATAATAGCAGTTGCTATCGGGTCCAGTGCAGAGGCAGGCTCATCCATCAAAATAACTTCTGGGCTGACTGCAATCGTACGTGCGATACACAACCGTTGTTGCTGTCCACCCGATAAACTCGTGCCTGGCGCATTGAGTCGATCTTTCACTTCTTCAAATAGGCCCGATTTTTCAAGACTGGTAATAACGATTTCATCTAACTCGGCATTGTTTCGAGCTAGACCATGAATACGCGGCCCGTAAGCAACATTATCGTATATCGATTTCGGGAAGGGATTAGGTTTTTGAAACACCATTCCTACTCGCGCCCTTAATAATACCGGATCCATTTTTTTGGCGTAAATATCCTCTCCATCAAGCAGGAGCTTGCCACTGATTTTACAGATCGCAATCGTATCATTCATCCGGTTAAGACAACGCAAGAACGTCGATTTACCACAACCCGAAGGCCCGATTAAAGCAATCACCTGATTACGCCCGATATCCAATGAAGCATCATAAATTGCCTGCTTGTCACCGTAGCTGACATTCACATCACGGGTTGAAATCTTGGCGTCATTTAACATGTTCTCGCCAATGGTGGCCTCGAAACTACCGAGACTTAAGCAGGGAGAAGCCGGTTTGTTTTTTTTCTTTAGCACGTTTTTGTCCATATTGTGGAGCCTCAATTAGCGTCGACGCTCGAAATAAGTTCTAAGCGTAATGGCCACGGCATTCATCACTGTCAAAAATGCCAGTAACACTAAAATGGTTGCCGCAGTCAGCGCGGTAAAAGCGCGCTCTGGACTATCCGACCATAAATAAATTTGAACCGGCAATACTGTTGCCGAATCCAATACGCCACCTGGCACATCGACGATAAACGCAACCATGCCAATCATCAATAAAGGCGCTGTCTCGCCTAACGCTTGCGCCATGCCAATGATGGCACCGGTTAAAACACCCGGCATTGCCTGCGGTAATACATGATGAAAAACCGTTTGCATATGCGATGCACCAAGACCCAATGCAGCCTCCTTGAGTGATGGCGGCACTGACTTTATTGCAGCACGACTAGAGATAATAATCGTCGGCAAAGTCATCAAAGATAGCACCAGACCACCGACCAGGGGAGCCGAGCGAGGCATCCCAAAAAAATTGATAAATACCGCTAGCCCCAATAATCCAAACACAATCGAGGGCACTGCGGCGAGATTATTGATATTAATTTCGATGAAATCGGTGAGTCGATTTTGCGGCGCAAACTCCTCCAGGTATATTGCTGCGGCAATGCCCACCGGCAACGAGACCATCAGCGTAACCAGCAGAGTCCAGAATGAACCGAGTAAAGCCCCTTTGATGCCCGCTTGTTCCGGCTCGCGTGAATCGCTATTCGTAAAGAAATCCCAATTTAACGCCGTGCGAATTCGGGATTGTGTTTTTAGTGATGCTATAAACTCGACTTGTTCAGTTTTGATTCGACTGGTGATTCGCTCCAACTTGTAGAAAGTATCAACGTCGTCATCGGCTTTAAGCCAGATCGACAAGGGTTTATCGCCTATCAATCCAGGATTATTGCTCAGTTGTCGCTTTATCTCAAACCCCGCACCACTCGACATTAAGCGATAGAGTAGTTTTTTGTGTTTACGTTTTGTCACTTCAGGAAACTGCGTTCGCAGTGCTTTTTTGACTAGCCCAGCGTAATCGATTCCAGCCAGGGCTGCATCATCGATACTCACCCTCGTATCAGTTGATAGGTTTAAAGTGCCTCGGTCCATTGGTATATCGAGTAAAATTTCGGTAATACTAAAGGCTGGCATAGCCTTGGTTGTGATATCAAACAAGAGAATGATCAGAAAAACAAACCCCGACATGACAGCAGCCTTGCCATAAAACTGGAATCTCTTTTCTCGAGCGTAGCGCTTGCACAACCCTGCTTTGACGATTTCGGTATTATTCATATTGTTCTCGGTATCGGCGCACGACATGCAATGCGATGATATTGAGAAATAAAGTTGTGATAAATAGCATCAACCCAAGCGCAAATGCGGCTAATGTTTTAGGACTATCGAACGCTTGATCACCTGTCAGCAGGGTGACAATTTGCACGGTTACAGTGGTCACCGCTTCTAATGGATTGACGGTCAAATTGGCTGCCAAACCTGCCGCCATGACAACGATCATTGTTTCACCAATCGCCCGTGATGCGGCGAGCAACACGCCACCGACAATGCCCGGCAAGGCCGCGGGGATAATCACCTTCTTGATCGTTTCTGATTGCGTTGCACCCAAGGCTAACGACCCGTCACGCATCGTCTGTGGCACCGCTTTAATCACGTCGTCTGAGAGCGATGATACAAAAGGTATGATCATCACGCCCATCACGATACCCGCTGCCAATGCACTTTCCGAGGCCACGCTTAGTCCTATCAATCCGCCAACATCTCTAATAAATGGCGCTACCGTCAATGCCGCAAAAAAACCATAAACAACGGTGGGGATACCCGCTAAAACTTCTAATGCGGGCTTTGCCATGAGGCGAAACTTCGGTGATGCGTATTCACTGAGATAGATCGCTGTCATTAAACCAACCGGAACAGCGATAAACATTGCGATGAGTGAAATTAACATGGTGCCCAAAAATAACGGTACAGCACCAAAGCTACCGCTAGAACCGACCTGACCCACTCGAATCGATGTTTGAGGGCTCCAGGTAGTACCGAACATAAAATCAAAAACCGATACCGCATTGAAGAAGCGAATCGCTTCAAACAACACTGACAATACAATGCCGATTGTCGTCACTATCGCCACTCCAGAGCACAGTATTAAAAAAGCCTTCAGTAGTCGTTCAATACCGACCCGTGCATGCACCTTAAACAATATTTTGCTAAGACCAACCGCGATGCCACCTAGACACAAAACCAACACCATTGCCGTATTCAAATAACGGCTATTCAGCGCTGCCTTTTCGTAAGCCACGACTAATGACTGAATAACAGGGTCAGCATCGACCGTCTGACTTTCTATCGTTAGATGGACTTTATTCAGGTAAAGCCCTATCACCTCTGATGACTGACTCGCTATTTCAGTCGGCAGGTTAGTTTCAATTTGTTGTTGCAAATAACCGGGTTCGATAACGGTCCATACCATCATTAACAATAAGGCCGGAAAAGCTGTCCAGACCGCAGTTAAGCTGGCGTAGTGATGTGGTAACGACCGTAAGCGCTTTGGCCCGCTATATCGCGCAGCGCGTTGAAAGCTGAGAAAAAAAGCAAACAAACCGAGGCCCGCGACCATCAAAAATAAAGAGGTGGTTGTCATATTTCTTTAATATTCCAGAGTACTCATTACCTGTTAATAATTACTGATTACTGATTCCAAACTAAAAAGGTAACACGAAAAAGCACCTAACCGAAGTTAGATGCTCATCCTATTCAGTCAAACAGCAACGACTAATTCAACACCAAACTAGTTGCCGAACTCACGTTTTTACGCACCTCGGCTCGCGCTTCAACTGACAAAGGAATCAACCCTTTGTCTATCAAATAACCATCGTCACCCATAGCCGCTTCGCTACTGAATTCTTTCAGAAATTCTTTCATACCCGGAATTGCACCAGTATGTGCATTTTTAACATAAAAGAACAGCGGGCGCGATATTGGATAGCTGCCATCCGCGATCGATTCAAATTCTGGCTGCTTCCCCTCTATAACCGAACCTTGAACCTTGTCATCGTTCTGTTCTAGAAAAGAGTAACCAAAGATACCGAGTGCGTTCGGATTTCTATCCAGTTTCTGTACGATCAGGTTGTCATTTTCACCCGCTTCGATATAACTGCCATCTTCCCGAATACTGTGACAAATGCCTTTGTAGGCTTGCTTGTCAATTTTTTTCATCGCCTTGATCCAGTCAAATGTCTTACAGCCACCTTCTAGTGCCAGCTCAGCAAAGGCGTCACGCGTACCCGAGGTTGGCGGTGGCCCCAGCACTTCAATGCGTCTGGCCGGTAAGTCAGGGTTAACTTCATCCCAGCTCTGGTAGGGATTATCAACCAAAGTCTGGCTTCCATCTGGGTTAGGTACCTTCATCGCTAGCGCGAGGAATAAGTCTTTGCGAGTCAACTTAAACAGTTCAGATTGCTTTGAATTAGCAATAGCAATGCCGTCAAATCCAATATGCACTTCGGTAATATCCGTTACGCCGTTTTTCTGGCATTTGTCATATTCAGATTTTTTGATCGCCCTCGATGCATTGGTGATGTCGGGTGAATTAACGCCAAGCCCAGAACAGAATAATTTCATTCCACCACCAGAGCCAGTGGACTCAATTTTTGGGGTGTTAAAGCCAGTTTTCTTTCCAAATTTTTCCGCAACAACCGTTGCAAATGGGTAGACAGTCGAAGAGCCGACTACACTAATCGTGTCTCTGCCAGCCGCCTGAATATTGCCAATCGACATCGCAGCCAGTGTTGTTACGAGCATTAACTTCTTCATATTAACTCCTGAGTTTCTTAGTTTAAAATGATCATATAAGTTGTTCATTGGAGTAGTATGACTGTTGAATGTTACAGCTATGTGACAATAAGGGAAAAGGACATCTCCCAAAGTCATAGGCCGCCGAACTATAACGACTGGTAACCCACCAAGTTAATGACAGCTGACTTTTCAAGTTGCTGTAAAACGCGATAACTAGGGAAGCTAATCGTAAATCGACTGCCCTGCTGCGGCTCGCTATCAATGATTAATGACGCGCCGTGTTTGTTCGCAGCCTGCTGCACAATCGACAGACCAAGGCCAGAGCCTTCGGTCGACGATTTTTCACTGGTAAAACTGCCACGATAATAGCGTTCGGTGATATGCGGCAAATCGTTCGCACTAATGCCGGTGCCACAATCACTCACGCTAAACAATAATTCACCCTGCCGATTAAGCGACCAACTTACCGCTACGCTTGTTTTCTGTGGAGAATATTTCAAGGCATTTTCAATCAGGTTGATGCAAATACCTTCGATCTCTGTCTTCACACCTAACAACCAAAATTGTTCATCCGCCATGGTCTCAATCCGCCCCTGATTCAAACCAGTATCCAGCGCAGAGATAATATTTTTGGTTAATGCATGGCAATCAATACGCTCGCCTTCATCTGCCTGCAAGTGATAACTCTCAACCTGTGAAAGCAATAACAGGTCTTCTACTAGGTCTTTCATTTTGTTAGCTTGACGCTGCGCGGTTTTCAATGACTTTTGGCCAGACGCTGTTAATTCTTTTTCATTTTCGAGCATTTCCAAATGACCAGATATAACCGTTAACGGCGACTTCAATTCATGCGATGCATTGGCAACAAAATGTTTCAGCCCTACCTGCAATAGCGCCTGATCGCTAATGTTTCTGGCGATCAATAAGGTTTGGTCATCACCAAAACGTACGACCCGTATCTGAATGGTTAACCCGGAATCGCCCGGTGCCCGGACGTCTAAATGCTGTCGAGCTTCGGGCTCATCCAGGTAGCTCGAAAATTCTGGGTGCCGAATCAAATTGGTGATACGTTGACCAAGGTCGTAGCGACCATGTATTGCGAGCAAATACTGGGCAGGCTCATTACACCATTCGATTTCTCGATATTGATTGAGCAAAACAGTCGCATCGGGCAATGCGGCTATATTTCGATTCAATCGCCCCAAAATATCTTTGGTTCGTTTTTTTCGTTCGTTGTTGTGTTTTTTCTGACGATACAAATGTCGCACGATAATGCCAATAAAGCCATTGTCGTCGAAGACTTCACTCACCTTCGTGCCGCGCGATAACCACTGCTCGAGCCGTATCAATCGATAGTATAACCAGCCAATATAACCCACCAGCGTCAACAAAGCAGAGAGCATCCAGTCACTGCTTAATACTGTCAAAAATATCATCACGAACAAAGCCACTAGCAATGTGAGACGCTCAGTGATCCAGATTTTATTCACTTTAGCTTGCCAGCTCAACAAAACGGTAACCGGCACCCCGAACGGTGCTAATCATAGCATCAACTTCGAAACCCTTGAGGGCCTTGCGCAATCTTAAAATATGAACATCGACCGTCCGATCGCTAATGTAAGCGTCATCTCCCCACACAGCTGTCAGAATCTGGTCCCTCGAAAACACCTTATGGTGGTTGCGCATAAAAAACTTCAACAGTTTATATTCGGTAGGCGTTAAGTCGAGCAATGTGCCAGCAATCTCGACTTCATGACGACTCAAATTCAATTTGATCGGACCAACTATGATTAAATCGCTCGCTTCAAGGTAGACCGATGGCCGCCTTAACAGCGCTTTTATCCGTGCCTTAAGTTCACGTAGCGACATTGGTTTCGTCATGTAATCATCTGCACCCGACTCTAAACCAGTGATTTTATCCACTTCCTGAGAACGCGCCGTTAGCATCAAACAAGGAATTTGCGCATAGTCCGGTTGCCGGCGTAACCAGCGGATCAATTCAACACCACTGGTATCTGGCAGCATCCAGTCAACGACGAGGCAGTCTGGCCTGAAGGCTTCGACCAACTGGCGGGCAGATTTGACATCCATGCAACTTTGAACCTGATAATCAGCCTGCGTCAAACACTGACAAATCAGCTCCCGGATATCGGTATCATCCTCCACCACCAGTATCTTCATAAATCCAACTTCGTCATAAACTTAGTATCTTCATAAACCCTGTAAAATCATTTCATCAAGAGTACCAACACATACCAGTTTATTATGACAGTTTGATGACAAAAAGAAACCTGATTACCCCTGAGGCTCAGCTAGTGAGCTAGTGATCGATTATAATCGACACATCTATCAGCCAACCGGTGATTACTATGTCAAGAAATCAGGTTCAATTTCAAAAGGGAATCAGTTTACCCGAGTTTTTTAAACAGTATGGCACAGCAGAGCAATGCCATAGTGCGCTTTACAACT
>JBDNJA010000151.1:0-12792 GCA_041688005.1 Gammaproteobacteria bacterium | reverse complement strand
GCAAACTCGCGGTAAATTTCATCGGTAATAATTAGCACACCGTGCTTGTCACAAATTTGAGCTATGGCCTTTAGCTGATCAGGCGGAAAAATGCAGCCTGTCGGATTGCCAGGGCTGTTGAGTAATAGTAGTTTGGTTTTACTGGTGATCAACGCTTCGAGTTTGTCGGGGTTGATCGTAAAGCCATCATCATAGGTGTCGAGATAAACCGGTGTGCCTTCATTCAAATTAACCAAATGTTTGTACATGACAAAATAAGGGTCGGGGATAATCACTTCGTCACCGGCCTCGATTAATGCCAGCAGAGCCAGAAATAAACCGCCGCTGACACCTGAGGTGATTAGCATTTGGTTGATTGGGTAATCACGTCCAGTGAATGCTTTTTCTTCAGCGATTAGTTGTTCGCGTAGCGGCACAATGCCAAGAGTTGGGGTGTAACTGTTATGGCCTTGTTGAATCGCATCGATTGCGGCTGATTTGATTGTATCTGGCACGTCGAAGTCGGGCTGTCCGATGCTGAGATTAATCGGATCTTTCATGCTTTGAGCGAGTTCGAATATTCTTCGGATTCCGCTGGAATCAATTCGTTGGGTACGTCTGGCCAATAACGACATGTTTATTTCCTGTTCGATTGTTTTTTTGGGCTGGGCTAAACTTTCCGAGCCGAGGTTACCGTGTTGAACTTATTGGGTCTGATTGTATAGGATGCTTTGATCCTGTCATCATCAATCGTAATTAGTTGGTGCTTGGTTGTTGTTTAGTGTTGAGGTTTTTTTTGGTGTCGGTGGAATAGCTTCTGGTGCCGGTGCAATACGCTGCGCTATTGACACCCTACGGTTTCGTGGGGTTGTTGGGAAGGGAATGGTGGCAGGTTTGTCATTATAGGTCGTTGAAAATAAGCAAAAAAAAGGCGCTAATCAATAGCGCTTTTAATTTAGCTCGTAGGGCGCAATAGCAGTCTTGTAGCGTATTGCGCCGCATGTCTCAAAATGCTGATGCTGCTCTCTCACCAGTTCCAATTTGAAGTCTAGGTCCAGGGGCCAAGCCAATTTCCAGGATAAACATGGCACTATTGAAATGATTAACGTTAAGGATGGTCTATCTTCGGCTCTTTAAATTGGTGTTTTCATTCGGTGCAATACGCTGCGCTATTGACACCCTACGGTTTCGTGGGGTTGATGGGAAGGGAGTGGTGGCAGGTTTGTCATTATAGGTGGTTGAAAATAAGCTAAAAAAAGGCGCTAATTAATAGCGCCTTTAATTTAATGCTTAAACAGTGACGATATTAAGATCGTGGCAACTTGTTCTCTGGATCATACATTGGCTTGTAGCCGACCGATTCAACTCTCATCGGAAATTGCTCTCCAAGATATTCCATCACCATTTCACGACCAACCTCACAATACTCAAAAGGTAGGTAACCAAGACCAATATTTTTGCCAATGGTCGGGCCATAGGCGATGCTGGTGAGGTACGAACGCCGACCTTTAGAGTCAACCGGTACTTCACCTGTTTTGGCGTCCATCAATGGGCAAGAGCCAACCGGATAACGTGCTATGCCATTAGAGTCCACATTGTTGGTCATCGACAGCGTACACAAATAGGCGACCTGGTTTTCAAGTGCGCGTTGTTCAAGATAAGGCGCCTTGCCATGGAAGTCAGCTTGCTTAACCACTGGGCGAGACAGCCCGGCTTCGTACAGGTTGTATTCGGTTAACAGGTCAGCATTTTGCAGGCGTAGGCTTTTTTCCATGCGTCGGCTGTTGGCGTAGGTTTCGATTCCAACTGGGCAGGCGCCCTGTTCGAAGATTAAGTCCCAAAGCGATAGGCCGTAACTAAATGGCACGTGCAGCTCCCAGCCTTGCTCGCCAACATAAGAGATACGGAAAGCCTCTACCGGAATGCCTTTTAATGACAGCTTTCGAGTGGCTGCAAATGGGAAACGATCGTCTTCCCAGGTAGCTGGGTCGTCGGCGACAGACTTAATGAGCTTACGCGCATTCGGCCCCCAGACACCCAGACAAGCCATTTGATCTGAGCGGTCATCAATGTAGACATGCCAGTTATTGTCTTCTGCCATGCGCTTGAGCCAAATGTAATCACGATGACCCGCATCGGCACCATCAATTAACCGATATCTGTCTTTGGCGTGACGAATGACGGTAAGATCTGCACGCACGCCGCCACGCTTGTCTAAGAAGTGAGTGTAAACACCCTTACCAATAGCGGTGTCGCCGCCGACTTTTGCGGTACAGGCGAATTCCATCAGTGCCTCGGCGTCGGGGCCAATAATGTCGTAGACAGCGAAGTGTGACAGGTTGATCATGCCGACGTTTTCTGACATCTCAAGATGCTCCGCATTGGAGACCCGACAGAAGTGACGGTTGTCCCATTCGTGCTCGCGTATGGGTGCTCTGTCTCCGTATTTTTCTAGCAGGTGTTCGTTGGCAGCATAACCGTGTGCGCGTTCCCAGCCTGCAAGTTCCATGAAGTAGCCGCCGAGTTCTTTCTCGCGCGTCCAGAAGGGGCTACGTCGCAGACCACGGCCTTTAGTATAAGGTTCGCGGTTATGGACAGCAGGGTTGTAGATTTTGAATGCAGACTCGTAGCAACGATCGTGGATATAAGAAGGTGTTTTTTGAATCGGGTAGTGACGAGCAGTATCAATACCATTGAAGTCCATTTCGGCAACGCCGTCGGTCATCCAGTCGACTAATACCTTAGCGATGCCAGGGGCATCTTTAACCCACACGCCGATCGCATACCATAGCCCGCGAGTGAGTACCGATTCACCTACAGATGGGCCGCCGTCAGTAGTGACCTGTAGCAAGCCGTTAAAGGAATGCTTCTCGTTGTAGCCGATTTCGCCCAAAATTGGGGTTAGTTCCATAGCGCGTTCGAGTGGTTCCATGATTTGATCGAGTTCTAAATCGCGCTGTGATGGTGACCAATGAGTTTCACCTTTTTCGGGTAGGTCACGCGGGTGTAGCAGACGAGGTTCTTTTTCTTCATAGTAACCCCATTCAATCTGGCCGCCTTCTGGTGTTGATGGGTCACCCGTATCGCGCATATAAGCTGAGTTGCCCTGGTCGCGCATGAGTGGGTAGCCGATATCTTTTCCAGTACCTTCGAACTCAGTGTATGGGCCGAAGAATGCGAGTGGATGATCGACTGGCATAACCGGAAGGTCTTCACCCGCCATTTCTGCGATGCTTCGGCCCCAGAGTCCAGCACAGACGATGACGTGTTTGGCGGCAATATAACCACGACTAGTTTCAACACCAATAATACGCCCGTCTTGGATATCGAGGCCGATTGCGTTGGTGTTGGCCCAGGATTGCGCCTTGCCAGTTTTGACTGCGTTGTCGACTAGAACACCGGCGACGGTTTGCGAGCGAGGTTTAACCAGGCCAGCATCCGGGTCCCACATGGCTCCCTGGATCATGTCTTCTTCAAGCAGAGGGAAGAGCGCTTTGGCTTCAGCTGCGCTCACCATTTTGACGTTGGTACCGAAGGCTTTGCCTGAGGCAACCTTGCGCTTTAGTTCCATCATGCGGTCATCGTCGCCGACACGCGCGACTTCGAGTCCACCGATACGAGAGTAGTGTCCCATTTTGTCGAAGAAATCGATGCTGTAGCCCGTGGTATAACAAACGAATTTGCTGTGATCGGTGGCATAGCAAAAGTCGGATGCGTGAGAGGTTGATCCGATGTCGGTGGGAACCGATGTCTTGTCGATGCCGACAATATCGTCCCAACCACTTTCGACCAAGTGGTGCATCACCGAGGAGCCGACGATACCGCCCAGTCCGATAACAACGACATTGGCTTTTTCTGGAAACTGTGCCATGACTATTCTCCAATAGCGGCCGGCAGATACCGGCCCAACTTCAAAATGTATTTAAAATAAACAACCATCGTTAGCTTTCGTTTTCAGGTGTTAATCGATAGCTTGAGGTGTACAACGAAATTTATAATTCTATAAGAAACCACCTATATACCTATGGGTGGGACTGAATTCGCGCGTGCATGTTTGGTGATATCATAACCACACTTTAACTTAAGTATAAACAAGCAAAATTAATTTCCACAAGCATTTTGATCGAGAAGGTCGCGAGGCTGACTAATGGTGTCGCATCTGGGAATTATTGGGTTTGAGTGACAGACCAGTATCCACTATCCCACAGGTTCGCTCTATCACTTGATACTTGTCGAAATGTGGATAGAATATTTCGCCGCCATGGTCGAACTAGACGGATACTCGATTAGGTTGATCGGCACAAAGTAAAGAATGAGCTCTATTTTAGCAACGATAGTCGAAGCATTATCCTTCGATCCTGAAAATGAAAAGTTGAACTTTAAAAGTTGAGAAAGTAATGAAAGTATTGGTATGTGTTAAGCGTGTGCTAGACCCGCAGGTCAAAGCTCGGGTTAAGGCAGATGGTTCGGGTGTTGATTTGGCGAATGCCAAGATGACGATGAATCCTTTTGACGAAAATGCGTTGGAAGAGGCGTTACGTTTGCGTGAAGCTGGATCAGCTGACGAGGTTATTGTTGTCTCGATTGGTGGCGGTAAGACTCCGGAAACACTGCGTCATGGTTTGGCGATGGGTGCTGATCGTGCGATTAATGTTGTTACCGAAGAGGCTTTAGAGCCATTAGCGATTGCCAAGGTATTGAAACACATTGTTGAGCAAGAAGCGCCAGGCCTCGTGCTAGCGGGCAAGCAGGCTATCGACGATGACTCTAATCAAACCGCTCAAATGCTATCGGCAATGCTGGGTTGGTCTCAGAGCACTTTTATTTCTGATTTTAAACTCGATGGCGATACCGCAACCACGACTCGTGAAGTCGATGCTGGTCTGGAAACGATCAGCGTTAAAATGCCCGCTGTCATTAGTGTTGATTTACGTTTAAATGAGCCGCGCTATGTCAAACTCCCTGACGTGATGAAGGCCAAGCGTAAGCCAATGGATATCAGCGAATTAGATAGTTTAGGATTAGATACAGCAAATCGCTTAACAACCCTTGAAGTGGTTGAACCTGAAGGCCGTGCTGCTGGCGTTATTGTCGCCAATGTAGCCGAGCTGGTCGATAAGTTACGCAACGAAGCGAAGGTGATTTAGTTATGAGTAATCTAGCCCAGAAAAATCTAGTAGTTGTTGAGCACGATAATAATGAAGTAGCTGTATCTACCTTGAATGCAATCACGGCAGCGCAACAAATCGGTGGTGATATCGACTTGTTAGTGGCTGGTGAAAACTGCCAGTCAGTCGCCGACAGCGCCGCACAAATTGCCGGTATTGCAAAAGTTAAAGTGGTTGACAATGCCATGTATGGTCATCACATGGCAGAAAACCTGGCGTCACTGGTTGTGGACATCGCTAAGGACTATAGTCACGTATTAGTTGCGGCAACTACGTTTGGCAAAAACATGATGCCACGCGCATCGGCATTGCTAGATGTGGCGCAGATTTCTGAAATAGTTGAAGTTAAGTCGGCTGATACTTTTGTTCGCCCTATTTATGCGGGTAATGCTCTAGCGACAGTTCAGTCATCTGATGCGATCAAAGTCATCACAGTGCGGACTATCAAGTTCAAAGCAGCAGCAGCGACAGGTGGCTCGGCTGCTATCGAAGCCATTAGCGGCGGGGCAGATGCTGGGCTTTCGAGCTGGGTATCGCAGGCAGTATCTGGCGGTGACAAGGTGGAATTGACCTCAGCCAGCATCGTAGTGTCAGGCGGGCGTGGCATGAAAAATGGCGAAAACTTCGCTATGTTGCAAGCGGTTGCTGATAAGCTTGGTGCCGCAGTTGGCGCCTCTCGTGCGGCAGTCGATTCTGGATTCGTACCGAATGAACTCCAGGTTGGCCAGACCGGAAAAGTCATCGCCCCCGATTTATACATCGCCGTAGGTATCTCAGGTGCTATTCAGCATTTGGCGGGTATGAAAGAAAGTAAGGTGATTGTCGCGATCAATAATGATAGCGAAGCGCCGATTTTTCAGGTGGCTGATTATGGGCTTGTCGCTGATTTGTTTGATGCCGTGCCTGAGTTGGAAGCCGCGCTATAAGTTAGCTAGCAAAGATAAACGCAAAGCGATAAACGTCTATGCAATAGACAGTTTGTGTAGGAATATAAAAGCCAACTAGTGGATAATGAAGCAAGTTGGTTTTTTTGCCTGCTAATCTCTATACAGAGGTAGGTTAGTTTAAGTGTCAAACGTACAACCATACGTGCAATTATAGTAACGTCCAAAAGAGTTACGAAAGCGTTATTCTTGATGGCCAGTCTATTAACGATGTCGCGCCGCACAGCCGTAACATTGCTATGGTTTTCCAAAACTCATGCAGTTTGCTACCAAAATCACCTTGGTGCGTAGTACCTATAAAAAATGAGGGTCGCTAAATTGTTGCTTTGCTTCGAGCATGCGAGTTTTTAAACAACTAATAAATGATTGGCCGACGATCGAAATTGGCTTATCTGTCGCCCAGATAATCGCTAAATCGAAGGAGACTATCGGTTCAAATTTTCTGGCGACTACATTGCCCATAGGTTGTGAAGTAATAGTAAAAGGATCTACTAGCGCTATGCCCAAGCCACTTTGTACAAATTTTAAAGCAGTGTGGAATAACCGAGTTTCGCAGTGATTATTCCAGACACAGTTTTTTGCGCCAAATATTTCTCGCAAACGATGATAAGTCATGTGCCCTGCCCCGAGTGTGACTAGCGGCTCGCCGTCCAGGTCTTCAACCGTGATGATTGATTTGCTTGCGAGCGGGTGATCGGCGGGTAGTATGCAAAGGCACTCGTAAGAGAATATTTCGCCTGCAAGGTTCTCATGCCCTATAGGCGCTTCGGCGACGCCGATTTCTGCCAGGTGACCCGACACCATCTCCTGTATATGGATGGAAGAACGGGTTTGAAAAGAAATGGTAATATCTTTCTTATTCTGTACAAAATGGTGGATTTCATCGGGCAGGAAGGCCATTGACAATTCGGGTAGTGCGGCCACATCGAGTTTACCTACCTCCTGGCTTCGAATAGCCCTGGCTTGTCGATTTAATTGTTCAAAACTCGATATGACGGTTTCTGTCGAGCTCATCAATCGCTGTGCCTCAGCCGTTGGCTGCAGTCGACCACTGATCCGGGTAAACAGTGCAAAACCAAGCTCGTGTTCCAGGCTGCTAATTAGGTTGCTGACACCTGGCTGAGAAATACCGAGTCGCTTTGCTGCCTGAGTAACAGTACCCGTATCCATAATGGTATGAAACGCTTGAATTTGTCTGAACTGTAGCATGCCTTGAATGCTATCACTTTTTATGATGTCGAATAAATAAAATTGTATTATTCGGAATATGCAACTCAGCATATAATTACCTTAACAAGATTCAACTATCGATTCTGGATACCTAAATTATGAGTAAATACTCGATATTTTCGTTAGCGCGAAACGCACTGAGCTTTCACCAGAACTGGGAGAAGGCCTGGCGCAGCCCTGAGCCTAAAAAGCAATACGATGTGATCATCGTCGGCGGCGGCGGGCATGGCCTGGCGACCGCTTATTATCTTGCAAAAGAGCATGGTATTAAAAATATTGCTGTGCTCGAAAAAGGCTGGATAGGCGGCGGCAATACGGGTCGAAATACGACTATCGTTCGATCAAACTATTTATGGGATGAATCCGCGCATCTCTACGAAAAAGCGATGAAATTGTGGGAAGGCTTAAGTCAGGACTTGAATTACAACGTCATGTTCAGCCAACGCGGTGTCTATAACCTCGGTCATAATTTGCAAGACATGAGAGACATCGAACGCCGCGTAAATGCCAATCGATTGAATGGCATCGATGGTTATGTTGTTGGTCCAGAAGAAATCAAACGCGCAATTCCTGCCCTAAATGTAGATGCCGGCTGTCGCTATCCAGTACTAGGCGCTTCATTTCAGCCACGTGCGGGTGTCGCTCGACACGATGCGGTTGCCTGGGGCTTTGCCCGTGGTGCCGACAAGTATGGCGTCGATATTATTCAAAACTGTGAAGTCACTGCAATCCGACAGGAAAACGGTGAAGTGACTGGTGTTGAAACGTCTAAAGGCACGATATCGGCAAAGAAAGTGGGTGTCGTTGTCGCTGGGCATTGTTCAGTACTAGCCGATATGGCTGGTTTTCGTATGCCAATCGAAAGCCATCCACTTCAGGCATTAGTGTCAGAACCAATCAAACCGGTACTCGACACCGTCGTTATGTCGAATGCGGTTCACGGCTATGTCAGCCAGTCTGATAAAGGTGATCTGGTGATTGGTGCCGGTATCGACAGTTATACCGGTTACGGTCAGCGCGGCAGTTTCTCGGGCATTGAGCATACGGTTGCTGCCATCATCGAAATGTTCCCTATCTTTAGTCGTGTCCGAATGAATCGACAATGGGGCGGTATCGTTGATACTACACCTGACGCCTGCCCAATTATTGGTAACACGCCAGTTAAAGGACTGTACTTCAACTGTGGCTGGGGTACGGGTGGATTTAAAGCGACACCTGGCTCAGGTTGGGTATTTGCCCACAATGTGGCTACAGGGACACCTCACGAATTAAATGCAGCGTTTGGCCTGGATCGTTTCACCTCTGGCTTTTTAATAGACGAACACGGCGCTGCTGGCGTTGCCCATTAGGAGATTTTGCAATGTTATTAATTGAATGTCCGTGGTGCGGCGAGCGCGACGAATCTGAATTTTCTTATGCTGGTGAAGCGCATATTGCGCGCCCGCTAGAAACCGAAAAACTCAGTGATGAAGAATGGGCGAATTACCTGTTCTTACGCAAGAATACAAAAGGCTTGCACCGCGAACAGTGGAATCATGCTGCTGGTTGCCGACGTTACTTTAATATCGTACGGAATACTGTCAGCTACAAGATAAGCGGTTCCTACAAAATCGGCGATCAGGGCCCTAAGATCGAAGAACAAGGGCCAAAAAGCGGCAAACAAGGCCCCATAGGAGATGAGTCATGAGTCAATCATTTCGTATAGCGCAAGGGGGTCGAATAGATCGCGATAACCAGCTCAAATTTAGTTTTAATGGCAAAACCTATACTGGACAAGCGGGTGATACGCTAGCGTCGGCATTGCTTGCCAATGGCGTACACATGGTTGGTCGCAGCTGGAAGTACCATCGACCACGCGGCATTTTAAGTGCCGGTGCCGAAGAGCCGAATGCCATTTTTCAACTTGAAAAAGGAGCGAAAACAATTCCGAATGCGCGAGCCACACAAGTAGAGTTATACGATGATCTCGATGCGAGCAGTGTCAACTGTTGGCCGAGTCTCGATTTCGACTTGCTATCGCTCAACAGTAAATTTAGCCGCATGATGCCAGCGGGCTTCTACTACAAAACATTCATGTGGCCAAAGTCCATGTGGATGAAATATGAGCATATCATCCGCAAGGCGAGTGGCCTTGGCAAATCACCCGAAGAAAAGGACACTGATCGTTACGAGCATAGTCATCGTCACTGTGACGTACTCGTTGCTGGTGGTGGTGTTACCGGATTAACCGCTGCATTAGCCGCAGGTCGAGCCGGAGCACGCGTCATTTTAGTTGATGAACAGTCCGAATTTGGTGGCATGGCGTTATCAAGCCACGACAAGATCGATGATCAGCCAGTGAGTGACTGGATCAAAGCCGCTGCTGCTGAATTACAGGCCATGCCAGAGGTAATGTTGTTACCGCGCAGCACCGCTTATGGCTATCACGATTACAACTTCCTCACCGTTAATCAGCGTTTAACTGACCATCTGTCACTCAATAAGCGCCAGGGTGGACGTGAAAAGTTATGGCACATTCGCGCTCATCAAGTCGTATTGGCGACTGGCGCAATGGAGCGACCGTTGGTGCACCCCAACAATGATCGCCCAGGCATCATGTTGGCGTCTGCTGTTTCAACCTACGTTAATCGTTACGCGGTAAGGCCCGGCGAGAGAACCGTCATATTCACTAACAACGACAGTGCCTACCAAGCTGCTCTGGACCTGAAGGCAGCAGGTGCCCAGGTGGTTGCAGTGGTTGATGCGCGTAGTCAGTCATCAAGCGAACTGGCTAATATGGTGCGTAGTGCCGGCATCGAAGTGATGAATAGCAGTGCAGTGGTCGATACCTCGGGTGGTAAGCGATTACAGTCGGTTCGAGTAATGAGCTTATCGAGTGACGGTCAATCAGTCAGTGGACAAAGTAATACACTCAGTTGCGACTTGCTTGCGGTATCAGGCGGTTGGAGCCCGGTGGTACACCTAAGTTCGCAGTCAGGCGCAAAGGCGGTTTGGAATGAAGAGGCAGCAATGTTTATGCCTGGCGAGCCAGTTCAGCAGCAAGCATCAGTCGGTGCAGCCAATGGCACGTTAGACTTGAAAAACTCATTAATCGAAGCTGCAGATGCCGGTAATGCGGCAGCCAAAGCTTGTGGTTTTGTTTCCAGCATGGCAGCACCGCAGTCCGACGCTGTCGAAAGCGATCCTATTATGCCGCTATGGTTAGTGCCTTCAGGTAAAGAGAAGGGGCGAGCGCCAAAAGCATTCATCGACTTGCAAAATGATGTTGGTTCAGCTGACATCGAACTAGCAGCCCGTGAAGGCTTTCATTCGGTCGAACACGTTAAGCGTTATACCGCGATGGGCTTTGGTACCGACCAGGGGAAAACCGGTAATATCAATGGTATGGCGATTTTGGCTAAAACCTTGAACCAAACCATTGCAGAAACCGGCACAACCACCTACCGACCCAACTACACTCCGGTGACTTTTGGTTCAA
This sequence comes from Gammaproteobacteria bacterium, assembly GCA_041688005.1. GTDB lineage: Bacteria > Pseudomonadota > Gammaproteobacteria. Next base: position 1,993 of record JBDNJA010000151.1, on the reverse strand, counting down.
TGGCAGGGCAAAATTTAGGGGATCGCTTATTTGATCCGGCACGCAAAACTGCCATGCACGGTTGGCATGAAGAAAACGGTGCTGAGTTCGAAGATGTCGGTCAGTGGAAGCGTCCCTGGTATTATCCCAAAGCAGGCGAAACCATTCAGGACGCCGTCAACCGCGAATGTTTAGCAACCCGAAACAGTGTCGGAATCTTAGACGCATCGACCCTTGGAAAGATCGAAGTCAAAGGTAAGGACTCGGCTAAGTTCCTAGAAATGATGTACGCCAACAACTGGATGAAACTACCCGTTGGCAAGGCGCGCTACGGCTTCATGCTCGGTGAAGATGGCATGGTAATGGACGATGGTGTCACCATTCGTTTAGCCGAAGATCATTTTTACATGCATACCACAACCGGTGGCGCCGCAGGCGTACTGGGCTGGATGGAGCGTTGGCTACAAACTGAATGGCCCGAGATGGAAGTGTTCCTTACATCAGTCACGGATCACTGGGCTACCGCAGCGGTTGTTGGACCCAATAGTCGAAAAGTGGTCTCTGCTATTTGTGATGGTATCGACTTTAGTGCCGAAGCCTTTCCTTTTATGGCCTCACGCATTGGTAAAATAGGCGAGCTCGAATGTCGTGTTAATCGCATCAGTTTTTCAGGTGAGCTGGCTTATGAAGTCAACCTACCGGCCAATTACGGACGTTTCATGTGGGAAAAGCTCATGGATGCTGGCAAACAATATGGCATCACGCCTTATGGTACTGAGACCATGCACGTATTACGCGCAGAAAAAGGTTATGTCATCGTCGGCCAAGACACTGACGGTTCGGTGACTGTAAAAGATTTGGGTATGAGTTGGGCAGTATCAAAAACCAAAGCTGACTTTATTGGTAAGCGATCACTAACACGCCCAGACACAGCGCGTACCGATCGAAAGCAATTGGTAGGTTTGTTGACCGACCAGCCCGATAGTGTGCTGCCGGAAGGTGCCCAGCTAGTTAATGATCCAGGTGCAGCGACGCCAGTGCCGATGGTAGGTCACGTCAGCTCCAGTTATTACAGTGCTTGTTGTGGTCACTCGATCGCGATGGCGCTAGTGAAAAATGGACATCAGCGAATGGGCGAAACTGTTTATGCGCCTCTGTCGGATGGACGGATCCTTAAAGCAACCATTACCCAACCCTTGTTTTACGATAAAGAAGGAGATAAACCTAATGCCTGATTTATTTCAGCAACAAAGCCCTATCGTGCAAATTAAGTTGACTGAAGCAAAGGCCAATCAACCGTCAATACGAGAGATTCCTTTCCAGGGATTCTTGAATCTGCGTGGAAAGCCTGACAACTCTGACTTCCTCGCAGCGGTTAAAAAAGTACTCAGTTGTTCGTTGCCTATCAAACCGAATACCGTTGTCGTATCGGGTGATTACAAAATCTATTGGCTAGGGCCAGACGAATGGTTAGTGGTAACACCCACCGAGCAACAAGCCAAGGTTCAATCAGAGTTGAAACTAGCGCTAGGGGATGCCTTTTCTACGGTAGTTGATAATAGTAGCGGGTTAACCCTATTAAATGTTACTGGTGACAATGCCGCTAACTTAATTGCTAGAGATTGCCCGTTGGACTTACATCCAAGTGTATTTAAGGCCGGTCAATGCGCACAAACCAGGCTAGCAAAATCGGGGGCGATAATTGCGCCCTTACTTGACGGATCAGGATTTGAATTGATTATCCGCCGAAGTTTTGCTGACTATTTATTGTTGTGGATGCAGGATGCTTTGATAGAGTTTGAAGTTTAAACGCTCGTGCCTTGAAATCTCCAATAGGGGGCTGGGACTTTAGTCCCGGTAAGGAGCTGGAGCATATGTCCATGGATGGACTGTATTAGAACAATGCAGGAGCAATTGTCGAGGATGCGTTGCTTTATTCCTAATGGTGGTAAGCATTAGTTTCGGAAGCCCCTAGCTCCAGCTCAAATCCCATGTGTTCGAGAATAACTACTAG
>JBDNJA010000150.1:0-9387 GCA_041688005.1 Gammaproteobacteria bacterium | reverse complement strand
TCACTTTCTTTCTGAGTTGACTATCGCCCTGTTCGTCAATGATATGAATCACGCTATTGTTTGAATGCAAATCTATTCCACCATATAGTTTCATGCTGATCTCCTCCGCTACGCGGTTTGGTTTGTGTGGTTGGAACCACTTACCTTACAGCTAGACTGGAGGGGATTTCTATATGATTATCAAGCGTGACCTGAGGTGTCGACGATGTCGAAGCGACCATACTAAGACAAACCATAGAATATTGTTCGAACTGGGAAAACCCATATTAGGCTCCTGCAATGGATTGAAGCTGGCTAATGTCGTATTGGGTGGTCAGTGTGGCCCGGCACCTAAAAGCAAAGAAATAGAGCCGAACCGAGACGCTAAATCTATTGTTTGCTAAAATCCTAGGTTTATATGATAGGCGTTTAGATATGGCAACCACCCAAAGTCTTAACCATTTAGGGTTATCGGCCGGTAACCTCGATCAAACCGTCGATTTTTTGTGCAGTACCAGGGATGGGGAGAGTCGGGACGAGCCTGGTGACATTCGAATCGAAATCATTTTGTCTGGTACTTAATGTGAGTGATGTAACCACTAGTATTGTTTTGACAACGCTGAATGCCAGGTACATGCATTCTGCGTTTGGTCTGCGTTATCTTTATGCCAACCTGGGTGAGCTACAAGCCCAGGCGCAGATAGTTGAATTCACCATTAGTCAGCGTCCGATGGATATTGCCGAAAAGCTTCTGAGCTATGAACCCAAAGTCATTGGCCTTAGTGTCTACATCTGGAATGTAAAAGAAATTAGCGACGTAATCGCACTCGTTAGGCAGGTGGCACCAAAGGTAAAAATTGTGCTCGGTGGGCCTGAGGTTAGCTTTCCAAACGACTTACCACCACTGGCTGATTTGGCCGACTATATTATTACCGGCCCGGGCGAAAAAAGCTTCCCGACCTTATGTTTTCAACTCCTCATAGGCCAAGCGCCCGAACAAAAAATAGTCACCGGTGAGGCACTCAATCTCGTCGATCTAAATCTACCTTACGAGTACTACAACGATGAAGATATTCGTAACCGTCTTATCTATGTCGAGGCATCACGAGGATGCCCGTTTAAATGTGAGTTCTGCCTTTCGTCTCTCGATAAGACCTCCGTCCCCTTCGAACTTGAGGCATTTTTAAACGAGATGGACAAGTTACATCGGCGAGGTGCGCGTAACTTCAAGTTCATTGACCGCACTTTTAATTTGAAGGTCGCTACCAGTGTCGCTATCTTAGAGTTTTTTCTGGCACGGATGTCCGACGATCTCTATCTTCACTTTGAAGTCATTCCCGATAACCTGCCTCAAAAATTGAAAGCAGTGTTGGTTAAATTCCCGAAAAACTCATTGCAGTTTGAAATTGGCGTACAGACCTTTGACCCAGACATTCAACAACTCATCAGCCGCAAACAAGACAACCAAAAAACCCACGATAACTTACGCTGGCTGCGTAAAAATACAGGCGCTCATATCCACGCTGATTTGATTTTCGGCTTACCCGAAGACAGTCTCGATAATTTCGCCGATAGCTTTGATCAACTCGTTACACTACAGCCGCAGGAAATCCAACTCGGCATATTAAAGCGGCTGCGTGGTGCGCCAATCAATCGCCATAGCGACTGGTACCAACTGCGTTACAATCCGAACCCGCCGTACAATATACTCAGCACCCGTGATATTAATTTTGCGACTATGCAACGGGTTAATCGATTCGCACGGTTTTGGGACATGATTGGTAACTCGGGTCGATTTCGAGAAACCCTGCCGCTTATTTTGGGCGATACTCCGTTCCAGCGATTCCTCATACTCAGCGATCACTTATATGAAAAAGCGGGCAGTACCTGGAAAATATCGCTGAAGCGCATATTCGAGTTGCTCTATAAGGTTTTGGTAGAAGGCTTAGGTGAGGACTCCAATCCAGTCAAACAGTCACTGCTACTTGATTATCAACGTGCTGGACAAAAATCGGCGCTCGACTTGGGTGGGCCATCGCTAGAAGTTATACCCAAAACAGGCAGGGCAAATAAGCGACAACAACAGCACCTGTAGTGGTTAAAGCTGCCAAATGATGCCGAGCAGGAATTCTACATTACCGCCTAAACAAACGGGTGCAAGCGCCTGGATTGGAAGTGATCTGATTAATAGCACCCTGATTAACATTGCTCGCTGGTTAAGTTCACATTCAATCTTTTACCGTGTTTAAAGCCTTTCCAGTACGACGTTTTCACATCTGCCTGAAACTCTTCTGGCACCACTTTAATAAACGCATTGAAGTCACGGTTAAATACTTTGTCGCCAGAACAAAATTGACGTTTATAGGCTAGTTGGCCGGTTAGCTCGGCAATACGCATATGACGCAGTTTAGGGTCTTCGGCTGGCTTTTCTACTTCCACCACGGCCTTTTCGCTCACCTTTAGTTTATCCTCTTCAATCACATTGGTTTCGTCTACCGCTGCGACATGTTTTCTTGATTGGGTTAGGCGCTTGCACTCATCTTCTGATAGAAATGTAGTCTCTCTTTTACTCTTATCGAAGCCTTCCTGAAAAGCACCTCGCATGGCATCTTGCGCTTCGGTGGGCATGCGGTGTACGCGGTGCGTAAATTCGGCCAGTACATCGGCCTCGCCACATTGCAGACGAGAATAACTCAAGGTACCAAGCGTTCTCGATAAGTTAACAATCGTGTTATTGGCGGCTATTTTTGCCGTGGCATCCGTTTCAGGTAACTCACTTGAGGCGTCTGCTACTTGATTGATTTCGGTCAGTGCCCTGTCGATAATAACCATGATCGAGTTCAAGCCCTGGTCGAGTAGTTCGGCGCGGCTGCTGGATGACGATATCAGGCCGCAAAAGGTGCAAAGTAGTGTCAATGCAATCTTATTGCTTGTCATGGGATTTCCCTATCCGTTACTGTCTTCAGATTAAATCACGTCTGGCCAATTTCATCCAGTTTCAGCCTCGACGGGTCACTGTAATTTTGCGCTAGGTCCGGTTTTCGAGGATAATGCGCCAACTTTTTTAGTGACGCCCTTTTATTGAAACACCCCCGTGCTTCCCGTTGGTTCCACCATACTCATCTATCCGCCAGAAAACTCGATCCTGTGGTTATCTCGTGGCTAAATGATCAGGGCTCGTTAACCAAACGTTTAATGGATTACTGCCCAGGACGATTTTCTGTTCGGGTTTTGAGCCAGCAGTGGATAAGACCACAGGCCGAAGAAGCAAAATTGTTAGGCGTGCCTCGCCACCAGCAGGCTTTATTAAGGCAGGTTCAGTTGCTATGCGATGACACAGTCTGCGTCTATGCACGTTCGATTATTCCGCTCGCCACACTAAAGGGCAAGCATCAACGCTTGAAGCGACTCGCCAACAAGCCTTTAGGTGGGTATTTGTTCGCGCAACCCAATTTAATACGCAGTAATCAACATATTGCACGTATCATTAGGAAAGACCCGCTATTCGAAATCGCCCTGCCAGACGCCGAGCAACACTGTGATCAGTTATGGGGCAGACGCTCTCTGTTTTCTATGGGCAAAAAATCATTACTGGTGAGTGAATTCTTCCTACCAGCCCTATTTGATACGAAAAAGTTTGAAACAGAAAGTTTAAGACAGAAAACTTCGATCCAGAACAGTTCAAGCCAAAAAAATTGAGAAGACATGAACACACCACATAAAATTGGATTCGTCAGCCTCGGTTGCCCCAAAGCAACTGTCGATTCAGAGCAAGTCATCACCCAGCTTAAGGCTGAAGGTTATGAGATAGTCCCTCGCTACGACGAAGCCGATATGGTCATCGTTAACACCTGCGGTTTTATAGACTCGGCAGTGGAAGAATCGCTCGACACCATCGGCGAAGCCCTGCATGAAAACGGCAAGGTGGTTGTCACCGGCTGTCTTGGCGCTCGGTCAGAGATGATCAAGGAAAAATTTCCCTCTCTGCTCGCAGTCACCGGCCCACATGCAAAAGACGAAGTGATGCAGGCCGTGCATAAACACTTCCCAGCACCGCATGACCCATTTTTTGATTTAGTCCCCAAACAAGGCGTAAAACTAACTCCACGACACTATGCCTATTTGAAAATTTCAGAAGGCTGCAATCATCGTTGTAGCTTTTGCATCATTCCCTCATTTCGAGGCGACCTTGTCAGCCGTCCAATTGACCAGGTAATGCAAGAAGCCGCCCATTTAGCGAATGCCGGTGTAAAAGAAATACTGGTTATCTCACAGGACACCAGCGCCTATGGCGTCGACGTTAAATACGCCATGCACTTCTGGGAAGGACAGCCACTTAAAACTAAATTTCTCGACCTTGCTAAAGCGCTCGGCCAGCTAGGTGTTTGGGTGCGAATGCACTACGTTTACCCCTACCCCCATGTCGATGACGTCATACCACTGATGGCACAAGGGCTGATACTGCCGTATCTCGATATTCCGTTCCAACATGCCAGCCCAAAAATACTAAAGCTGATGAAGCGCCCCGGTAATCGCGAGCGCGTACTCGAAAGAATCCACGCCTGGCGCGAAATTTGCCCCGAACTGGTCATCCGCAGTACCTTTATCGTCGGCTTCCCCGGCGAAACTGACGACGACTTCCAGCAACTATTAGATTTCATAGCAAAGGCACAACTCGACCGAGTTGGCTGTTTTATGTATAGCCCCGTTGAAGGCGCTGCTGCAAATGAACTGCCTGATCAGGTGCCCGAGGAAATCAAACAAGAACGCTACGATATTTTCATGCAGGCGCAACAGGTCATTAGTACCGCAAAGTTAAAGCAGCGCATAGGACAAACCATGAAAGTGCTAGTCGAAGAAGAAACCGACGAGGGCTATGTTGGTCGATCTTATGCCGATGCGCCTGAGATAGATGGGTTGGTTTATATCGAGACGGACCAGGCATTGGCTTTGGGTGAGTTTCATCAGGTCGAGGTTGTGGATACTGATGAGTATGATTGTTATGCGGTTTTGGGCGGGTAATTAGGCCGTTCGTCAAATTGGAGAAAATAGTGATGGAGTGGATAAATATTGTTTTTTTGTAACTATTAAGAAAAATAACCGAAAATATGTCTTGACAGGTATTTTAGTTAATTCAACCCTATTTAATCAATACTATAACACCACCTAAGTTTAGCCTATCAGCATCCTTGTGAGGGGTAATGGGCGACCTGTTTCCTCGACTTGGTCACCGGGGCTACCAGCAAATAATTTACTGCCCAGATAGGGGCGATTAGACCCCAAAAATCACGCTAAAAAACCCATGCGATAATACCCGCATGGCACATAAATCAACCGTATCACGATCAGTAGAAGGCCTCGATATTCAGCTGGCCATTGATAATATCCGTGACCAACTGGACCAGGACGACGACGCTTCACCAGCGATGAGAGCTTCTATCGAGGTGCTTATCCCGGTAGTTTCTCTGCTACTCAATCGGTTCAACCTCAATAGTCGTAATAGCAGCAAGCCGCCCACCACGGATCCGAATCGCATGAAACCCTCACGAACAAAGAGCGACAAACAACCTAGTGGGCAACCCGGCCATCGCGGCAGCACATTGCAGCCCTATGATGATCCCGATTTTATTGAAGTATTATCAGTCGATCGCCGATGCTTACCCAAAGGGCAATACCATGAAAAAGGATTCGAGGTACGTCAGGTAGTCGATATCGATATTGCGCGGATTGTGACTGAATACCGCGCGCAGGTATTGATTGATGGTCATGGAAAGCGCTTTGTCGCCAGCTTCCCAGAAGCCGTTACCCGACCAATTCAATACGGCTTATCAGATTAAAGCGCACTCGGTTTATCTATCTCAGTTTCAATTGCTGCCCTACCAACGCAGTCAAGATTATTTTCAGGATCAACTGGGTATTCCCTTAAGTACGGGGTCCATCGTTAATTTTAATCTCGATGCCGCATCACGTGTCGTTGATTCTGGTGCATCGAATATTATCCGCATGGCGTTACAGCAGGCATCAGCACTGCATATCGACGAAACAGGCATTAATATCAATGCCACTCGGCACTGGTTGCACTGCGCCTCGACACCGCTATGGACACAATATAGTGCACATCGAAAACGTGGTACCGAAGCAATGGTGGATGACGCGGTAATCCCCGTATTCCAGGGCGTCTTATGTCACGATCACTGGACAGGTTTTTGCTCCTGCAAAACCTGCATTTCCACCATCCATGGCGGTCAAACCCTATTACACGTATGATCAATGCGATCACGCTTTGTGTAACGCACATCACCTACGCGAACTAGAGAGGGCCTTTGATCAAGACGATCAACGATGGGCAGGCGAAATGCAGAAACTCTTGATCACTATCAATCAATCGGTTGATGCCACCGGTGGATCGCTGTCGCCTGAAAAGGGCAAGCGCTTTCGACAGCAATACCGGCGTATTCTAACGCGGGGAGATATCGAATCCCCGCCGCCCGATGAACAACAAAGAAACGGAAAGCGAGGTCGATTGAAACGAACCAAGGCCAGATCATTGTTAGAGAGGCTGCGTCAGTTTGAGGATGACGTTCTCCGCTTTATGGTCGTTGTCGAGGTGCCATTTACGAATAATCTTGGGGAAAATGATATTCGAATGACCAAAGTTCAACAGAAAATATCAGGTTGCTTTCGCTCAATGGAAGGCACAGAAACTTTCTGCCTGATACGTGGATATTTATCAACATGCCGAAAACAAAAAGTAAGTGCTAGTGAAGCTCTAAGGGCGCTTTACGATGGAGAACTACCTGGCTTCTTTAGGATGGGTTCTGAATAGTTACGTTAATTTAAGCTTCGATTCTTTGTATATCAATCGCTTCATGAGTTGAAACATCTCTTCAGGGTCAACCAGAACAGTTCACCGCATCGTCCTTTCCCATTACTATTAGATGAGTATAAACCTTCGTTCAAAAACTGCTTGAGAGATTTTTATTATTCTAGAGTTTCCTTAAATAAACATACATAACTTATTGTCATTGCTCAATATTTTAGCCTATAGTTGCGATTTAACAAGCCATTGTCACAAATATGTTCCACATTGTCCTTTTCGAACCCGAAATACCGCCGAATACCGGCAATATCATCCGCCTTGCGGCCAATACAGGCTGCAAGTTGCATTTGATCGAACCTCTCGGATTTGAGCTTAATGATAAGCAACTAAGAAGGGCGGGGCTCGACTATCACGAATGGGCCGACATCGCACTGTATCAGTCGTATGAAGACTTTATAAAAAATGCTGATTTCAAACAGTTATATGCATTTACGACAAAAGCAAAACAGTCCTATAGCGATGCTTGCTTTGCGCAGGGTGACGCACTTCTTTTTGGACCAGAGTCGCGTGGCTTACCAGCAGGCGTGTTGGATTCACTGAGTAGTGACAACAAGCTTCTGATCCCGATGGTTAAAGATTCAAGAAGTTTGAACTTATCAAATACGGTTGCTGTTGGTGTTTATGAGGCGTGGCGTCAACTTAACTTTAACGAGGAGTAAGCGACTTCTGCTTAACGACATCAGTTTATCGACTAAGCTCCGAACGCTGGGGTCGATCTTCCAGCGCTTTGACGGCATCGTGAGGATTTTTATTGTCGTACAGAACATGATACGTCTGTTCCATAATGGGTAATTCTATCGACTTTGCCTGCGCCATCAAATAGATCGCCTTGGTTGCCCTCAAGCCTTCAACGGTTTGCCCGACTGCGACCACGGCCTGCTCAACCGTTTTACCTTGTCCGATTGCCAAACCAAAACGACGATTTCGACTTTGATCATCAGTACAGGTCAAGATTAAATCGCCCAGCCCTGCAAGCCCCATGAGCGTCTCTTGCCTAGCATCGAGCTCTTTGCCAAGGCGCATTACTTCAGCCAGACCTCTCGTCATTAACGCGGCTCGGGTATTCGCCCCAAAGCCCAAGCCATCTGCCGTGCCGACCGCAATCGCGAGAATATTTTTGAGTGCACCGCCTAATTCAACACCGATAACATCATCCGATGTATAACAACGAAAGCGGCTGCCGTGCAAAAGGCTGGCGAAGTATTTGGTTGTGGCATCGTCATTGCCTGCACAGGTGATGGCAGCAGGCATGCCTTTTGCCACTTCAGTGGCAAAGGTTGGACCTGATACCACGCCATAACTATGGCCTGGTAGCTCTTCTGAGACTAGTTCGTGTAGTAGTTTACCACTCTCAATTTCGAAGCCTTTACTGGCCCAGAAAACGCTGATGGCAGGATCAATGAATGGCTTCAATGATTTAAGGAAGGCTCGAAAAGCCTTGCTCGGTATCGCGATAAGAACGACGTCGGCATCTTGCAAGCAGTCTTCAATCGAAGCGGTTGGCCTTATATTGGACGTAAGTGTAATCCCGGGCAGATAGGCGGCATTCTCATTGCTGATAATCAGGCTATCGATATGCTCAGTCTGATGCCCCCATAGATTAACTATCGAACCATTACGCGCCAGCTGCATTGCCAATGCCGTGCCCCATGAGCCCGCACCGAACAAAGCAACTGTCGGTTTTTTTTCCATTGATTGCAAAATGCTCAGTGACTTGTTTTGCTAGAGGACTGACAAATCAGCGCTAGTGCTTAACAGCGTCGGCGGCAGTTGCCTGATCTTCCTGGGTTTGATCTTCTTTGATCACCTCGGCTTGAGCAGCGCCATCTTCAGTTAGGGACTCTGAGGCCGGTGAGACTTTGGCTTGCTGTTCTTTCAGGTGTTGTTGATATAGGGCATCAAAATTAACCGGTGCCAGTATAAGTGGTGGAAATCCACCACGCGTAGTCATATCAGAGACGGCTTCACGGGCATAAGGCAATAAGATGTTCATGCATTGACTGCCAATCAAATAGCCCAGGTCCTGATCACTAAACCCCGTTATTGCGAAGATACCTGCCTGCTGCACTTCAATTAAGAAGGCAGTTTTGTCTTCTTGCTTTACCGTTGCAGTGACCGTCAGTACTGCTTCATACATTTGCTCGTTTAAGCGCGTATGCGCGTTGTTGATATTGAGCTCTATTTTAGGGTCCCATTGCTTGAAACCAATTGTTTCTGGTGACGTTGGGGACTCGAAGGAAACGTCCTTAACGTAAATCTTCTGGATAGAAAAATGGTTTTGTACGGGGTCTTTTTCAGTCATTGGTTCTAGCTTCACGTTTTAAAAGCACAACTATATCAGCACACCCGATTGAGTCATAGGTATGTGATTGTGATTCAACCAAAAATCAAGTTTGGTACAAACTGTTAGTGTTGAGTGACTTCTATCGAGTCACTTCATTGATTAACTTCATTGATTAACTTCATTGATTAACTTCATTGATTAACTTCATTGATTAACTTCATTGATTAACTTCATTGATTAACTT
>JBDNJA010000149.1:0-2602 GCA_041688005.1 Gammaproteobacteria bacterium | reverse complement strand
GTGTCTGAACTGATTCCTGACTATGTCAAACGCTGCGTCGATGCCTGCAAACAAGCCAAAAAAGTCATCGACGAACTCGACGAACTGGTCGAAACAGGCTTTGCCGGAAAAGAAATAGAAATCGTTTCATCGATCATCAACAAACTTGATAGCATCGAAAAAGACACGGATAAAATGCAAATCAAAATTCGTGCGGCACTGTTAAAAATGGAAAAAGACTTACCACCCGTTGACGTTATGTTTTATTACAAAATTATCGAAGGTGTCGGCGAAGTTGCCGATATTGCGCAACGTATTGGCAGCCGTGTCGAGCTTTTACTGGCCAAATAATACTCGCAAAATAAATTATCCCACCTGTTGCATCACTTTATTTCAGCATTATCTTTTAGGTAGCTCCTTATGGACCACGTCACCATTTACATCATACTCGCAGGCGCTCTCGGTCTTTTCATGGCCTGGGGCATCGGTGCTAACGATGTCGCGAATGCGATGGGTACATCGATTGGCGCTAAGGCAATCACCATTAAACAAGCCGTTATCATTGCCGCTATATTTGAATTTTCAGGTGCCTTCCTGGCGGGCGGGCAAGTCACCTCCACTATCCGCAAAGGTATTATTGATAACGCTTCAATCGCCGATACCCCTGAATTACTCATATACGGCATGCTCGCCTCTCTAATGGCTGCCGGCACCTGGCTACTCATTGCTTCGCGTGCAGGCTGGCCTGTGTCAACCACACATACCATTGTTGGTGCCATTGTTGGTTTTGCAATCGTTGGCATCGGTACCGAGGCCGTACATTGGAGCAAGGTGGGCAGCATTGTGATGAGCTGGGTGGTATCTCCAGTTTTGTCGGGTGCGCTCGCATTTTTCTTATTCCGCAGTGTTCAAAAACTCATTTTACACGCCGACAACCCATTGGCGATGGCGAAACGCTATGTCCCTATATACATATTCCTCACCGGATTTATGATCGCACTGGTTACCTTGTTCAAAGGCTTAAAGCACATTGGACTTGAATTTAGTACATCACAGAACTACATCATCGCCGTGGTTATCGGGCTGATCGTAACCGGCATTGGCATGCTTTATATATCTCGACTTAAATTTGATCCGTCGGATGACAAAGACTTTCACTTTGCGAATGTCGAAAAGATCTTTAGCGTATTGATGGTCGTAACGGCCTGCTCCATCGCTTTCGCGCATGGCTCGAACGACGTAGCGAATGCGGTCGGCCCAATGGCCGCGGTCATCAGCATCGCAAATGATGGTGTGGTTAGCCAACAATCGGCAATGCCAGTGTGGATATTGCTAATAGGTGGCGTTGGTATCGTGTTGGGGCTTGCCATGTACGGCAAGAAAGTTATCGCCACCATCGGTAGCAAAATTACCGAATTAACACCCAGCCGAGGATTCGCCTGCCAACTTGCGGCATCTACCACTGTGGTCATCGCCTCAAGTACTGGATTGCCTATTTCGACCACTCACACCCTGGTTGGCGCGGTGCTTGGTGTTGGTCTAGCCCGCGGTATTGGTGCGCTTAATCTTAGCGTGGTTGGTACTATTTTCATGTCATGGATGATCACCCTACCCGCAGGTGCGCTCCTGTCTATTTTCTTCTTTTTCTTTTTTAAAGGTGTCTTTGGTTAGCGAGTATGATGATTAGCAAGGGTGCTCTGCACTAAGCTTAAAGATCTGTATAAACCATCCTACCTCACTCACCTTGTGCACACCTTGCACACCTTGCACACCTTGCACACCTTGCACACCTTGCTTTCCGCGCTCTTTGTGGGTGTGGGCGTGCAAGATAGCAACCGGTCGTTTAATGGAGCCGTTTGCTAATAAACGAAAAATGAATCAGACACCTAAATAACGAACAGCCAATTCCGGCGTCAAATCAGCGGGTTTACCCTGCCAGCAAGTCACTCCCTTCTCGAGAACCACACACCGGCTCGCCACTTTAAGCAATTCTTTGAGTGATTTATCAACGAGCAATATGGAGAGCCCTTCTTGCATCAATATTTCGATAGCAGCCCAGATTTCCTGGCGAATTAACGGCGCGAGTCCCTCGGTTGCTTCATCCAGAATCAATAGTTTGGGATTAGTCATTAAAGCCCGCGCAATCGCCAGCATTTGCTGTTCGCCACCGGATAATGTATTGGCCAGCTGCCCTGCTCGTTCGCCCAAACGCGGGAACAGAGAAACCGCCTTTTGATAATTCCAGGCGCCCTGTCTGGCAGTTACAAGCATATTTTCATGTACCGTTAGGTTGCTAAAGCAACGCCGCCCCTCAGGCACTAAGCCGATGCCCAGCCGAGCTACCTGAAAAGCAGGCAGCTTCGTCAAATCATGACCATCGAAAATAATATGCCCCGCACTCACTCGATTCAATTGGCAAATCGAGCGAATGGTGGTTGATTTCCCCATACCATTACGCCCCATCAGGGCGATCAACTCACCGGCAGCAACCGTCAGGTCGATACCAAACAGTGCTTGTGATTGACCATAAAACGTTTCGATTTGACTGACTTCTAGCATCAATCATCAGCCCCTTCAGTTACGCCCAAATCTGATGGGCTAAGATCTGTTGAGTCCAGATCTG
>JBDNJA010000148.1:0-4720 GCA_041688005.1 Gammaproteobacteria bacterium | reverse complement strand
TAGCTAAGAATTCAGCTTGATTTTGGAGTTTTGCAATTACCTCTCCTGTACTCGTATTTCAAAGCCATGCTCAATCGTAGACGGAATAATTAAGCTACGGGTCTTAAGAATGAATCAGGCAATGGCGGAAAGTGAGGCTTGCCACAAGCACCAATCACTGCATGAGTAATTTCTTCGCCTGACAGTCTGAACTAAAACTTTTAATGTCTTCTGACCGTTATAACAAACTGGTTACATTTTTTGATGCGGTGACTATCCCCTTCTCAACACAGGCTTCGTGATTTACTTCAATTTTATCCAAATCGTAAAGGTAGTTCACCATAATGCCAGCTGATTGCTGCATTGCTTGAGTCGAGGTATCGGCAGCCCAATTAATTCGATCTAACGATGAACCATTGCCAATATGAAACCGAGTGACTGGATCGAACGGTAAGTTTTTGTGCTGCACTTTCACCTGATAATGAGCAGCCAGCGGCATTAGCAACTTCTTTGCGGCTGCATTCTTACCTTCATCTTGAATCCAGTCAGGCTGATCAATAATTTCAAGTGCTGCAGTGCAACGTTCAGCGATTGCTTTGTCTTTATTAGATCTCAACCATTTGACCAATCCAGGTACGGGTGAGAGTGTCACGAAACGATTTAACGAAGGTAACTCCAGAGATAGTTCGCGGACAACCTGCTTTATCAGGAAACTGCCAAAGGAAACGCCTCGCAATCCATCCTGACAATTTGATATCGAATAAAACACGGCGGTAGTCGGCTTCTCACCGCTGTTAGGCTGACGATTTTCGTCGAGTACCTCAGCAATAGAGGCCGGTGTTTCTCGTGTCAGCGCTACTTCAACAAAGATGAGCGGGTCTTCACCAAGTGCTGGATGAAAGAACGCGAAGCAACGTCGATCAGATGGGTTCACACGTCGGCGCAAATCGTCCCAGCCATTAATTTCGTGAACTGCTTCGTATTGAATTATTTTTTCCAGCAACAATGCTGGTGTGTTCCAGTCGATGCGGCGCAGTATCAAAAAGCCCCTATTAAACCAGGAACTAAACAGGTGCTTTAAATCATTATCAATCGCCTTTAACTCGGGTACTTTCTGAAGGTATTGAAACAGCCCCTGCCTCAACGCGACAAGTGTTTTCGTGCCATTTGGCGCCAGATTCAAGCGTCGAAACAACTCCTGTCTTTGTGGTTCAACCGCAATGATCAATTGCTTCAATGTCTCTGCATTTTGATCTTCCGTATAGGCTGTCGATTTTTGAAGCACGTCAGCAGGATCAGGTTGATAGCGCTTCGCCAGCTCTCGATAAAATACCAGACGCGATTCGTCGTCCAGTGAGCGAAAACCTTCTAATAGCCTTTGTGCCCAGGCAACGCCAGATGCCTCACCTTTGCGTGAAAGTAAGTTATCGCACCATTCAAGCAGTGTTTTGACATTCGGTTTAGCTGTGGATCCGGGAGCAAACGCCCTCAGACTGCGTTCCGACAGGTTAGTAAACAATTCCTGCAACATACTAAATCGGCTCATTCTTCGGCTTCCTGTAGAGAGGTAAGTCTATCAATTGGGCGCATAAAAGCATGGTTTATAAATTTGAGCAATAAGTATTTCTCGATTAAATATCTGCCCTAATTAGGTGCATTTACGCAAATAGATTTAAGCGAATGGGCCCTGCCAATACCTGGGTTAATGCACGCCGACATTGAGATAGATATCACCACTTTTTACTTTAACCAAATAGGTTTTGAGATCGGCAAAAACCGGTGCGCTTAAAGCCTTAGCGGTAAGAACATCGAAGCGTCCCTGATGCAATGGACACTCAACGACTGTGTCAATGGGCATTCAAATTTCTAGTTGGTTTTTAATAAACTGGGTCTATTAATCCAATCTGTTGGATTTAAGGATGTCTCTAATAATGCACTTTTCCCGTGATTGCGGCGAGTCGACAGGGAAGCTGACTAATAGCTAAACGAAACCGGTGACAAGTTACTCAAAATGAGTAACCATTATCGACTCAATTTCGTAAACACTGGTAAATCACAGAAAGTCTATACACCCAATCGAAACAGAAAAAGCAGCAATGATTAAGCAAATAGTGATTGTGGCGTTAGTAACAATGTCTTCAGCCGTACGGGCCGATTTACAAATTGGCATTCAAGATGGCGATGGTCGCAGCAGTACGATTAGTAACAATGATATTTTAGGGCACATGAGCCATAGTCAAGATCCAACTTATGTCATCATCGATTATCAAAAAGGATTATTTAGCATGGTCGATCCTCAGCGTCGGCAGGTCATGCAGGCATGGGTGGCATAAAGTTCGTATCGACCTGCAAAAAGCCGGTAGTGGTCCCAGGATTGCGGGATATGCCACGCAAAAATTTACGCTTGGTGCGAATGGCACACATTGCGCAACCATATTTGGTTCTCAAGCAGTATTAAAGAAAAAAGGCATTCAAAAACTGATGGATACAATGAACCAGTTTCAACAGCAATCGAAGAGAATGTTTGGCGGCTTGAGCGGCACGATGGATGCCCTCACTCAGGCCAGTTTACAAATGGCAGACACTTATAAAACTACCGGTACGCCACTGCGGATTCTGGATGAAAACGGCCACCTGGAAATTCAGGTAACCAGCAAAGACAGCAACAAGAGCCTGGCGCCATATTCCTGACAATTTCGAAGTGATCAATGTGAAGGATTAAATGAACCAGGCAGGTCAAGCTACGCAACAATTGATTCAAGGCATGGGCGACGACATGCCAGACATGAACGCGATCATGCAACAGCTCCAGCAAAGCGGTGAGGTAACACCGGAAATGATCGAGAAAATGAAAAAATGAAAGATCTACTGAAGCAACAATCTCAGCAATGACCTGACATTCGCTCTTATCAACAAGGCGAGGTTTTTCCTGCTTAAAATACTATTGCCCTACGATATCGCGTGGATGTTGGCTATGGTTTTTAGCGGTTTTTTATTTGCTGAATTTGAAGTTTCAAAGTTTCAGCGTGTAAAGCTCGCGTAGTGGAATAATAGATATCGTTTGATAGGCAGCCATCAACTTAATCAAGACAGCAGATCACTGGCTAACAATTGTTCTAAACGTCAAATTGACTCTTAGACCATTTACTTTTTTAGTTGGCGGCAGGCGATGTATCCAGTGCGTTTGAGTAGTCCCTTTCATCACCAGTAAACTGCCATGCTGCAAAGCCGAACAATGCATCTGTTTGCTTTGTTTATGTTTAAAACAAAACTGACGCTCTGCACCCAGACTGACCGATGCTATTGCGCCGTTTCGCTTTAACTGCTTTTCGCTATCACTATGCCAAGCCATGCCTTCGTCGCCACTGTGATATAAGTTGAGCAGACAGGAGTTGAATGTCTCGCCGCTGACAGTCTCGACTCTATTTTTTAAATCAAGTAGTTCACTCGTCCACGGCAATGCTGATCGCGTCACTTTTGAATAGCTGTAATCAAATGGTTGGTCGGCATACCAGGCAACCTTACGTTTCGTTATCACCTTTTTATCAAAGATAATTGCCTCATCGTTTTTCCATTCAATGTTATTTAGCAAACAGGCTAAAAAATAATTAGCATCTTCAGCCTCAAGCACTATGCCGTGATAATTAGCCTCGCCGTCTTTGGCTAGTAAATTGATCGGAGGATCCAACAATTGAGAAAACAGGTCCATAAGGTGTATCTATGCTACTTGCGCCTGCTGACTCCGATGCCGAGTCCAACCGAGCAACACAATGATACCAGCCGTAATACAAGCCACCGGAATTGCGTATGCATTGAGCGTTTCCCATCCAAATTTGTGGTGTAAATAACCCGCTGAAAATGCTGTCAGGGCGGTTGTAGAAAACACCATGAATTCATTAATACCCTGAATCATGCCCTTCTCCGCAGGCAGATAAGCCTCAGTCAATAATGTTGTGCCCCCAATATAAAGAAAATTCCAACCGATACCGAGCATGATTAAGCCAACGATAAAGTAGGAATAGAATTGCCCTGATAGCGCTACCATTGCACAGACAATCAGAATCAATGCACCCGTAAACATCACCTTTAGAACACCGAACCGGTCAATAATGCTACCGGTAAAGAATGACGGGGCGAACATGCCGACAATGTGCCATTGAATGACGAGAGCCGTCGCGCCAAATGCCATATCTCGCTCATGCATCGCAAGCGGCGTCACCGTCATTAGTAAATTCATGGTGCCATACGCCACCATCGCACACAGTGCGGCCACCAAAAAAGTAGGGCGCGTTAACACCAGGCGCAGCGATCGCTTATGGCCTGCCGACTCATCAAGGGATGGGAGTGGCATTCGAAGAAAAATCTGAACAATTACGACACCAACACAAAACAAAGCAATCACCGCATAGGAGACACTAAACAATGCGTCGGGAATAATCTCGCGGGTTAAATTCGCAACATTCGGGCCAATAAAAGCAGCAACCAACCCGCCCATCAGTACCCAGGAGATCGCTCGAGCTTTATGTGCTGGATCGACAATTTCAGCCGCCGCAAAACGATAGTACTGAGCGAAACCATTGGCGATACCAAACACTGCAGAGCCAATACAAAAAAACAAAAAGCTATGATAATAGATACCCATCGCTGATATGGAGGCACCAATCACGCCCGAACTCCCACCCAATGCAAAGCCCGCACGGCGACCATGTCGGCGCATAAATAGCGACGCCGGAATCATCGT
>JBDNJA010000147.1:0-5871 GCA_041688005.1 Gammaproteobacteria bacterium | reverse complement strand
TACAAAACGCTGGCCTCGCGCCTGCCATAGAGGGACGAAGTGAAATCGAATATGCAGATGAGGCGGGAAAATGGCTAGACCGTGTCGGGCTGCAGGGGCAAGGCGACCAGTATCCGCATCAACTGTCAGGCGGGATGCAGCAACGGGTGGGCATCGCCCGCGCGCTGACCAGTAACTCCGACATCATGCTGATGGATGAAGCCTTCTCCGCGCTCGATCCGCTGATCCGAACCGACATGCAGGATCTGTTGATCGAATTGCAGGCAGAGTTACAGAAGACGGTAGTGTTCATCACCCACGATCTAGACGAGGCGCTAAAACTGGCCGACCATCTGGTCATTCTTAAAGACGGTTTCGTCGTCCAACAGGGCGAGCCGCAGCATATCTTGCTTAATCCGGCGGATCCTTACATCGAGGACTTCGTGAGCGATATTAACCGCGCTCGTGTTCTGCGGGTCTGTTCCGTCATGGTGCCGACCGCAGATGCGACGGGCGAACAGGCCGGCGAGATTGATCATAACGACACGCTGGAATCTGTGATTGCACTGTCCAAGGGCGACACCGCCCTCAGTTATCGCGTGATGAAGGACGGCGAACCCGTTGGCGTACTTGACATGCGTAAACTGGTACGCGCACTAGTCCCGTCGGAACAATCTGATGATCCCGAAAGTGCCCGGCTTAGCGGCTGACGTGAAAATCCGCTTTCAGAAATAATATATATAGCTATCAAGTAAAGAGGAAATAGTATGAAACTCAATATCAATGGAAAAACTCACAACGTAGACTTACCAACAGATACGCCGATCTTATGGACATTGAGAGATGTACTAGGCATGACCGGCACTAAGTTTGGTTGTGGTAAAGCGCTGTGTGGTGCCTGTACCGTCATGCTAGATGGTACGCCTATACGCTCCTGTATCATGCCTATCAGCTCTGCAGAAAATAAAGCCATTACTACAATCGAAGCTATCTCTGAGCAAAGAGTAGGTCAAGCAGTTCAACAAGCTTGGCTTGATATTGCCGTTCCACAATGTGGTTATTGTCAATCAGGCCAAATAGTCTCGGCAACCGCATTACTTCGTGATAATCCCAAACCCAGTGATAAAGACATTGATAATTTTATGAGTGGCAATATCTGTCGTTGTGGAACCTACACTCGTATTCGTCATGCTATCAAAGTGGCTGCGGAAAGCTTGGAGACCACAGTATGATTAAAACTAACACTAATTTAGCAGAGCAAATCAGTAATATTAGCCGCCGAGATTTCATTCGTGGTTTTGCATTATCTGGACTTGTCCTTGCAGTGGGAATACCCGGTGCGTCATGGGCTGAGGATAAAAATTTCGGCCGTAATGGTATGCCGAATGGTTGGGTGGATAATCCACTGGTATTTGTATCAATCGCAGAAGATGGCACGGTGACTATCGTTGCCCATCGTTCTGAAATGGGCCAAGGCGTTCGCACTAGTTTGCCAATGGTTATTGCAGATGAAATGGAAGCTGATTGGAGCCGTGTTAAGGTCGTACAAGCACCTGGCGATGAAAAAAAATTCGGCAATCAAAATACCGATGGTTCACGCAGCATGAGGCATTTCTTTATGCCAATGCGAAATGTCGGTGCTGCAGCACGATTGATGCTTGAAACTGCCGCAGCCGCCGTTTGGAGTGTACCAGTGACTGAGGTTAAAGCGGTATTTCATGAAGTTCACCATGAGGCAACTGGACGTATTCTTACTTATGGTGAAGTAGCCAAAGCAGCTGCGAAATTAACAGTCCCTCTCCGTTCTGAACTTGTGCATAAATCATCTGATGAGTTCCGCTACATTGGCAAACAAAGTAACAAGTTGATCGATGGTGCAAACATCGTGGAAGGCAAAGCCGAGTATGGGATCGATATCAGACGTGATGGTATGATCTACGCCGTCGTGGCTCATCCTCCTGCCTATGGTAATACGCTAACATCATACGATGATAGTGACACCTTGAAAGTGCCAGGCGTGCTCAAGACATTAACACTTGCCAGCACTCCCCCTCCTGCTATTTTTAATCCGCTCGGTGGTGTAGTGGTGGTTGCAACTAATACTTGGGCAGCAATCAAAGGTCGAGAAAAACTCAAAATTCAATGGAAATCTGGTCCTAACGCGGGTTACGGGACTAAAGCGTTTCGAAAAGAAATGGAAAAATCGGCCAATAGCCAAGGTGGCAAAGTTTTAAGAAGTGTGGGAGATGTATACAAAACATTCGCTGAAACTGAAAATAAACTACAAGCCTCCTATTACATACCTCATCTAGTTCAAGCGCCGATGGAACCACCGGTTGCTACAGCACAGTACAGCAATGACTTTTGTGAATTATGGGGGTGTACTCAAAACCCACAAGGAGCGGTAGACACCGTGGCACATTGGCTAGGTTTTAAACCAGAGCAAGTAAAAGTTAATGTGACATTATTAGGTGGTGGCTTCGGTAGAAAATCAAAACCTGACTATATGGTTGAAGCGGCATTAGTGTCTAAAGCCTTAGGTGGTAAGCCAGTTAAACTGACATGGACACGTGAAGACGATATACAACATTCATATTTTCATACTGTATCGGTTGAACATTTTGAAGGTGCGTTTGATGATAACAACCGTGCATCAGCATGGTTGCATCGTACCGTTGCACCGTCGATTTCTTCGACATTTGATGCTGATTCAGTACATCAAATGCCAATGGAAGTCGGAATGGGCGTGGTGAATGTGCCCTATAATTTACCCAATATTCAACTTGAGAATCCTGCAGCTGCAGCACACACACGTATCGGTTGGTATCGATCTGTATCCAATATTCCACATGCCTTCGGGGTTCAGTCATTTATCGCTGAAATGGCAAATCATGTTGGCAGAGATCACAAAGAATTTCTGATTGAATTGATTGGTAAAGACAGAAAAATCGATCCTAAAACATTACGTGATGAATGGAATTATGGTGAATCACCAGATGACTATCCTCTCGATACAGGGCGGATGCATGGCGTAATTGAACATGTAACTAATAAAGCCAATTGGGGCAAAAAAATGGCGGCCAATAGTGGTCAAGGGCTCGCGACTCATTATAGCTTCGTGAGCTATGTTGCTGCCGTTGTTGAAATTGCGATTGTTGGTGACGGTGAAGTTACCGTGCCTCGTATCGATGTTGCCATTGATTGTGGCCCACAAGTTAATCCAGAGCGCATTCGTTCACAAATTGAAGGTGCCTGCGTGATGGGTGTCAGTCTTGCTTTATTTAGTGAAATCAGTTTTACCAGTGGTGTTGCTGATCAAAATAACTTTGATGGTTATAAAGTCGCCAGAATGAATAATGGGCCTATGGAAATTCATGTTCACATCATGCCAATGACTGATTATGATGCACCGCTAGGGGGTGTCGGTGAACCTGGTATGCCGCCCATTGCCCCTGCTCTTTGTAATGCTATATTTGCTGCAACAGGTAATCGTATACGTTCATTACCTGTACGAAATCAATTGGAGTCATAGATGCTAAGCACAGACATTACTGTACTCAAACAAGTACACCAATGGCTGGCTAAGGGATATACGGTCTGGCTGACCACGGTACTGAAAACGTATGGTTCGAGTCCTCGTCAGCCAGGTGCTATGTGTGCGATTCGTGAAGATGGAGCCTTGGTGGGCTCGGTCTCCGGTGGCTGTATCGAAGATGATCTCAAGGATAAGGCGCTGGCAGGTTTGTTAGCAGGCGATGAGATTGTTTTTTTAAGCTATGGCGAATCTGTCAATGATCGTGATCGCTTTAGCCTACCCTGTGGTGGCAGCTTACGGTTAGCAGTGGAAAAAGTCACTGAATCAGATTGGCTGCTAAAAGTACTGGATGGCATCGAACAACGCCAGCAAGTAAAACGTCGACTGCAGTTGGGAAATCTGAAAAATATTGTCGAACCAGCCAGTAGCGCGGACAAAATGGTACTGGAAAGTCGGCATGAAATAGCTTTTGTTTATGGCCCCCGCGCCCGCTTGTTATTGATTGGCGCTGGTGAAATTTCGAGTTATCTTGCAAAAATGGCATCAGCATTGGATTATCAAGTATTCGTTGCCGAGCCTCGTGAGGATATGCAACTGACTTGGCATCCAGAAGACGGCGAATTGCTGGCGATGATGCCGGATGATGCGGTTGTCAAAATCCTGCCGGATCGATATACCAGTATTATCACGCTGAGCCATGATCCTAAGCTGGATGATATGGCCTTACTGGAAGCATTGAAATCTGACGCGTTTTATATTGGCGCCCTGGGTTCTAAACGAACAAATATTAAACGTCGTGAAAGATTGGCACTATTTGACCTAACTCCAAATGAGATTGCTAGACTGCACGGTCCAGTCGGGCTTGATATTGGCAGCAAAACCCCAGCTGAAATAGCCGTTGCTATTTTAGCGGAGCTGATTGAATTAAAACATGCGTATAGCCAACAACAAGGTTATCAAACTGATATCCGAGTGGTGGGTAACGGTTAAACATGTCAGAAAAAGTGGTCAGCCCGATAATATTGGCTGCCGGACAATCACAACGTTTTGGTAGTGATAAGTTACTGCATGTTTTGCAATATCATGAGGTCAATAGGCCGATGATATTGCATAGTTTAAAACCATGGCTAGACGTATTTGACCGAATCAACATTGTGGTCAGAGCTGATAATCATGTCTTAATTAAAATGCTAGAGAAAAGTGAGTTTGCTTCACGACTCACCCTTATCACTGCAACTCATGCAGCCATGGGAATGAGCGCTTCCTTAGTTGCCGGTATCGAAGCAAACAAAAAGGCAGACGGCTGGTTAATCGGGCTGGCCGACATGCCCTATATTCAAAGCTCGGTAATTATTGACTCCCTAAAAGCACTGAAAGCAGGTGCGGATATCACGCTACCCATTTTCAACAGTCAGCGGGGTCATCCAGTCGGTTTTGCATCGCAGTTCAGGCCGAAACTACTTGCACTGAGCGGTGATAAAGGTGCCAAAAAAATCATTGCTTCTTCATCTGATCAAATCACTTTTATCACTAGTCGCGACAGTGGTATCTGGCAAGATATAGATACCCATCAAAATCTAGTAGGCTGATTATTTATGGGTGTCATTCTTTGACTATCGCTGTGCTCTGAACTTGGCCAAAAGGGCGCAGGGTAATTAGAAAAGACCAATTCTGCCTAAACACATTCACCATTTTACCTAGTTCGATTTTTATTCTATAGGTGCCGACGATTCTGAGTTGAATTTTAGTATCTAAAAAATGGGTGTCTATGTAATTTTGTAATTTACAGAACTCACGTAGAACAAAAATACTAACAATAGTCTGGCCGAATCATTGGCCGTAGGATTGCTGTGCTCAGCAATTGAAGAGTGCCTGTTCAATGTCATTAATGGAGAACGACGGGCGGCCATGACCTGGGCCCCGCGAGTGAAAAGGGTGTTCAATATTAATCCGAACGCGGCCCGGTGGAGACCTGTAGTCATTGTGGAGGTGCCGTAAAGGTAATTGCCGATACGTCGGACCGTTGTATCGAAGATCAGGGGACATTGATAAGATCCTGACCTATCTAAAGAAAAAAGGCAGTCTGCCGTCACCTTCTATTGTTTTGCCGGAAACCAGAGCGCCTCCTCAAATCAATTTGTTTGGCTGACATCAGGGTAGTTTGATGATTTATTTGTTGATACCAGTAGGCCGGCGGCAGAGCAATAGCTATTGGCTAATGATAGCTCTGCTTGAAAATGGTCAAAAAAATCATGAAAAATTATCGCGGTTGTTGGGAATCTGGCTAATAAGAAGGTGATTTATGGAATTTTGGAGATGATCTTTAAAGTTGACATGTGCGGACCTTTATGATAATC
>JBDNJA010000146.1:0-17061 GCA_041688005.1 Gammaproteobacteria bacterium | reverse complement strand
ATCGATGCCATCCCTAACCCGCCGCGAGCAAAGCCAAGAACAGAATAAGCAAAATCAGACAGTCGTTTCGCAATACCGGCGGCATTGATTAAATCGCCTGTCATAATAAATAACGGCAAGGCTAGCAGACCAAAAAAACTTAACCCTTCAAATAAAGTTGAGCCTATATTAGCCAGCGTAAAGTCGATCACCAGGCTGATACCAGCCACCCAGAAACCAATCACCAGAAAAATCGGCAAGCCAAGGATAAACAGCACAGTAACGCCAATCGAAATGAGCGTAATTAGAAAACTCTGTTCCATAATAGGCTCCTAGCCGTTCAATGCTGCCTGCATGACGAAAGCTTCGCCACGCCGATATCGTTGGATATCCTGTAGCAAATTTTGTATGGCGCGAATGACAATTAAAGTCCAGGCCAACGGCGTTGCCATATAGAACCACCACGCCATGACATCGTCAGTACCACCGACAATGGCGAAGTTGTCGTAGGACAGATAAACCTGTTGCACGGTGAAATAGATGACGATGCAAGCGAACACAATCCAGCCCACCGCATCCATTACAAAACAATAAAATTGGCCACGATAAGGCAGCATTCGGCGTACCTCGGTCAGTGCCAGGTGAGTACGTGTTTTTAAATTATAAGAAGCACCAAACCAGGTCAGCCAGAGAAACAGCAAAATCGGAATAGTCGTGCTCCACGGTGCCTGAACACTGAAAGCAAAACGTCGAATCACTTCGACAAAAATAATGCCTGCCATCGCAGTATAAGAAATGATGATAATAATTTTTTCTATATTGCGATCAAACCAAGAAAATAAGTTGCAGATAAATTTCATGTTCGTCACTCTGGATCTGGATTGAGCCGCTCATTCTATTAGTTGGACATAGTCACTGAGAAGCGCTTTTGAATGGTTGGAATGCCTATCCAGAATCGATATACATTCCAACCCATGTACTTAAGGGCACCTCTAAAAATGCACTTTTCCGCGATTGCGGCGTCAGCTCCGTGCTCGAATACTCATGTACTAACGTACACTCCGGTTCTGTGCGCGGTGCTTCCTTGCACTAACGAAAAAATCACTATTTTTTGAGGGGCCCTAAAACAAATGCGTGATTAACCTCTCCACCAGCGTTGGGGTTTTACGTTGACAGCCGGCATATCCTTAGGAATTTCACGCGCAATATCATAAATCTCCTTGTAGGTATCATGTCCACCGGACCAACCGTTCAAACGCTCACGCCACTTTTCCCAGGGGGCAGGAACAAACTCAGGTGAACACATTTCTTCTGCTTTTTTTAATTCGGCATCTGATAGCGTAGCAACGCGCACATTGTTTTCAGCAAAGATCGTACCTGGCTTTTGCGGCACTGTGCCACCAACGATATCGAATAGAGCCGCTTCATTCATACCCTGGGTAAAAATTTGAGCGGCATAAGCAGATTCCATCACATCATTTTGCAATTTCGAACCGAGCTTATTAAATACATCCAAATTAATAGCCGTATGTTCAGTACCACAGAAGAACTTGAGGTCGACCGCTTGAGATACAACTGGCGCCATACCCGCGTAAGCAACTGCACCCATCCAGGTTTCGGCGCCGTCAATCAAACCAGTCTTCAGAGCATCGAGTGTTTCAGACCAGGCCACTGGCACAGGATTAAGGTTCATCAGCTGCATCGCGATACGGCCTAACTGTGTACCAGTGACACGATTTTTAGTGCCTGCAAGCTGCTCCACTGATGTGATCGTTGGCTTGTCTTCCCATTTAAGGCCCATTTGCAAACCACGTAATTCACAATGAGAAAATAGAAACTGCAGGTTATGACGTTTTCTTAATGGTTCGCGCAGTAGGGCTTCACTCTTATGGCTATACAGAAAGTGATATTGAGCTGCGCGAGAAGGAAACATATAAGCATAATCGAGCACGTTCAAATAGGGTGCGCCGCCTGCTGAGTTTTGAGTCGACGCAGAGAAAATATCAACAATGCCCTGCTGTGTTTTCTTCACACAACTAGTTTGACCACAAATTTGGTTACTACCGATAAACTCAACCCGAATTTCACCATCGGTACGTTCTTCAAGGTCTTTTGCAAAAAACAACTGGCCAGATTTTTGAATATCGAGATTGGTTTCATTAAATCCAGATGCGCCAAACTTAAGTTGAAACTTAGGCTCCAAGGCATAACGCTTTTTCTGCGTTTCTGCTGCGGCAACTGCTAAACTGGGTAACGTTGCGCCTGCGCCTAATACGCCTGCGGCGAGTAATGTGGAGGTCATACCGTAACCGGCAGAAACCTTCATGAAATCACGACGAGAAACGCCGTTGGAATTATCGGACATTGATTCTTCTCCTCTGTAGTATTTTATTGGTCTAGCTTTTTTAATTCGCGCTGTTCTTACCGTTCTTTTTGAAGCAAAAGGCAAGGGTTGGATCTCTAATTATTACATCGAGTTCTTACTTATAAAAACACCCATAAAACCACGTATAAAGTATGTTTATGGAACTCTTAGTCTCGTTATCACATATTTATAGCAACTTCAGCTTTAAAGTTATTATTATTAAACTAATTAACGCGATAAATAATTGTCAATACTGTTTGTAAAATACCGCAAAAGAATTAACCATTACCATGATGGGTTGCTTCACAATCTAAATATTAAATAGAACAGGCCTCTAAAAACGAACGCAACTATGACTAAGTTAAACCAAATTTATGACTATATAGTGATTGGCGCAGGGTCAGCCGGGTGCGTGCTAGCCAATCGGCTCTCTGCCAATCCCGATACTCGCGTCCTGCTGGTTGAGGCGGGCGTAAAAGATATGAATCTCTGGATTCATGTCCCGGTTGGCTACTTTAAAACGATGCATAACCCAAAATTTGACTGGTGTTATAAAACCGAGCCAGACCAAGGTATTGCCGGAAGAAGCTTACAATGGCCGCGTGGCAAAGTACTGGGTGGATCAAGCTCACTTAACGGATTGTTATACGTTCGAGGGCAACGCGAGGACTACGACCGATGGTCTACTCTGGGCAATAAAGGCTGGTCCTATGACGAGATATTACCCTACTTCAAAAAGTCGGAAGACCAGGAAAGAGGTGCCGATGACTACCACGGTGTTGACGGTCCGCTTAAGGTGTCGGAT
This sequence comes from Gammaproteobacteria bacterium, assembly GCA_041688005.1. Classification (GTDB taxonomy): domain Bacteria; phylum Pseudomonadota; class Gammaproteobacteria. Next base: position 13,912 of record JBDNJA010000146.1, on the reverse strand, counting down.
TTACGTCTTCGTCGCCCAATTGCAGATTTTTTTATTAAGGCCGCCAATCAAATAGGCATACCCGAAAACCCCGACTACAATGGCGAAAAACAGGAAGGCGTTGGTTATTTTCAACAGACTGCACACAATGGACTTCGATGCAGTACGGCTAAAGGCTTTCTTACCCCGGTTAAAAGCCGTGCTAACTTAACCGTATTAACCGAGGCCCAGACAACTCGCATACTAGTTGAAGATAAAATAGCCATTGGCATCGAATATTTAAAATCCGATCAGCTTCATCAAGTATCAGCCAGCAAAGAAGTCATACTCAGCGCAGGTGCCATCGGCTCTCCACAACTTTTACAGCTCTCTGGTATTGGCTCTAAAAATCACTTAAATAAAGTTGGCGTACCCCTGGTGCTTGACCTACCGGGTGTCGGGCAAAATTTGCAGGACCATCTTCAAACTCGCCTGGTATACAAAACCAGGCAGCGCACTCTGAATGACGAGCTCAATAATATTTTCAAACGTGGTTTAGTTGGATTGCAGTATGCGCTGACCCGCACCGGTCCGCTCACATTAGCCGCCAGCCAGGTCACCATTTTCACTAAATCAAGGCCAGAAGTAGAAAGGCCCGACATTCAGTTTCACATGCAGCCGCTAAGTGCTGATAAACCTGGAAATGGCGTTCACAAATTTTCCGCCTTCACATTGTCGGTTTGTCAGTTGCGACCCAAAAGCCGAGGTTCTGTAGAGATCAAATCAAACGATCCATTGGTATATCCAGCCATCCGCCCGGGCTATCTGGCAAACGAACAGGATTGTCAGGTTGTCATCGACGGTATCAAAGTGGCACGACGCATCGCGGACGCGCCAGCCTTGAAACCCCATATTATTGATGAGCACGTGCCGGGCCGACAGTTTGAGACCGATGAGCAGCTACTCGAAGCGGCGCGACAGTTTAGTCAGACCATTTATCACCCGACGAGTACTTGCAAAATGGGCCAGAAGGGCGATGACATGGCAGTAGTCGATGAACGACTTAAGGTACACGGCATTCAAAAATTACGGGTGGTCGACGCATCGATCATGCCCGAGATCGTATCAGGTAATACCAATGCGCCTACTATTATGATTGCGGAAAAAGCTGCCGATATGATTATTGAAGATAACGCATCACATTGAAATGGTTAGATAAAAAGGGTCGGACTAAAGCGCGTCACCAGGGACACGAACCCAACCTTCCATCAAAACCCTGGCGCTACGACTCATTGTCGCTTTATTAACAGTCCACGCTCCGTCACGCTGACTGACTTGTGCACCCGCCCGTAAAGTGCCAGAAGGATGGCCGAAGCAAATGCTTTGGCGCTCACCGCCACCGGCCGCCTGGTTGACTATTGTCCCGGGAATAGCCGCTGCGGTTGCAATGGCGACGGCAGCGGTGCCCATCATTGCATGGTGTAATTTCCCCATCGATAACGCTCGAACATTCAGGTCGATATCCGACGCTGAAATGGGTTTAGCACTTGAAGCCACATAATCACTCGGACTAGCCACGATGGCCACTTTGGGTGTGTGCTGACGTTGTGAAGCTTGCTCAATTGTATCGACCAAACCCATAGCCACCGCACCATGTGCTCGTATGACTTCAAACATGGCTAGTGCTTTGGCATCGCTATTAATATTGTCCTGTAATTCGGTGCCGTTATATCCGAGAGCCTGCGCCTTAATAAAAATAGTGGGAATTCCGGCATTAATCAGAGTCGCTTTTATGATTCCAACATCGGGTACTGCAAGCTCGTCAATCAAATATCCTGTTGGGAACATGGCACCCTCAGCATCTGCTGGGTCGACAAATTCAACTTCTATTTCAGCCGCAGGGAAAGTGACACCATCGAGTTCGAAGTCGCCCGTTTCCTGCACCTCATGGTTTGTGATTGGCACCTGGGCAATAATTGTTTTTTGAATATTGGCCTGCCAGATGCGTACTGTCGCTATGCCATTATCTGGCACACGACCTGACTCAACCAGCCCGTTACTGATTGCAAATGGCCCGACAGCCGCACTTAAATTGCCACAGTTTCCACTCCAATCGACGACAGGTTTATCGATAGAGACCTGACCAAACAAATAGTCAACATCATGGTCGGGTTGTTTGCTTTTTGACAAGATAACGACTTTACTCGTGCTCGAGGTCGCACCGCCCATGCCATCGGTCTGCTTACCATACGGGTCCGGGCTTCCGACAACACGAAGCAGCAGAGCATCGCGTGCTGCACCGGGTATTTGTGCGGTCTCGGGTAAATCATCTTTTTTAAAAAACACACCTTTACTGGTCCCGCCACGCATATAGGTGGCGGGGATTTTGATTTGAGGGGTCACTGTTTGATAGTTAAGCTTCATTGCTCCTACGCCACGTTCGATGATTCGAGAAAGTCCTGTGCAAAACGTTGCAATACACCGCCAGCCTCGTAGACGGAAACTTCTTCAGCGGTATCGATCCGGCAGGTTACCGGCACTTGCAGGCACTCTCCGTTACTACGATTAATCACCAGGGTTAATGTCGCTAGCGCTGTGATTTCTCCAGTTACATCAAATGTCTCAGTGCCGTCGATATTGTATGTGGTTCTAGTTTCACCAGGTTTAAATTCAATCGGCAATATACCCATGCCCACCAGGTTAGTCCGGTGAATACGCTCAAAACCTTCGGCCACAATGACTTCCACACCTGCCAGCCGAACACCCTTGGCAGCCCAGTCGCGTGACGAACCCTGGCCATAGTCCGCACCGGCCACAATGATTAATGGTTGTTTGCGTTGCATATAGGTTTCTATCGCTTCCCACATTCGAGTGACTTTACCCTCTGGTTCGATACGGGCGAGTGAGCCTTGCTGAATTTCGCCGTTCTCGGTCACCATTTCATTTAGCAATTTCGGATTGGCGAAGGTCGCTCTTTGCGCAGTGAGGTGATCGCCACGATGGGTCGCGTAAGAATTAAAGTCCACTTCTGGCAAACCCATTTTAGTCAGATACTCGCCGGCTGCGCTGGACGCCAGTATCGCGTTCGAGGGTGATAAGTGGTCTGTTGTGATGTTGTCGCCGAGTACGGCTAAGGGACGCATGCCTTTCAAGTTGCGTTCACTCGCCAGCGCACCTTCCCAGTAGGGCGGGCGACGAATATAGGTGGTTTGCGGTCGCCAGTCGTATAGCGGGTTAACTGATTCAAATGCGCTATCAGATGCAGCGAACATTGGAATATACACCTGCTGGTACTGCTCGGGTTTAACACTAGCCTTGACGACCGCATCGATTTCATCATCGTCTGGCCAGATATCTTTCAGTGTTACAGGCTGGCCCTTTTTGTCGAGGCCAAGCACGTCCTTCTCGATATCAAAGCGAATAGTTCCGGCAATCGCATAGGCGACAACCAGCGGCGGCGACGCCAGAAAGGCTTGCTTTGCATAGGGATGGATTCGGCCGTCGAAGTTTCGGTTGCCCGATAAAACGGCGGTGGCGTACAGGTCTCTATCGACTACTTCCTTCTGGATCACAGGATCGAGAGCGCCACTCATGCCGTTGCAGGTAGTACAGGCAAATCCAACGATACCAAATCCGAGTTGCTCTAGTTCGGATAACAAATTAGCCTCCTGTAAATAGAGCTGAACTGTTTTTGAACCTGGTGCGAGTGACGTCTTGACCCAGGGCTTACTCTGCAGGCCAAGTTCATTGGCTTTACGCGCTATCAAACCAGCGGCGATCATGTTGCGTGGATTACTGGTATTGGTACAGCTGGTGATGGCGGCAATGATGACCGCGCCGTCTGGCATTAAACCCGCTTCATTTTCGACCTTACCAGAAATACCACGTGCGGCGAGTTCAGACGTTGGCACCCGTTTATGCGGACTGGATGGCCCAGCGATGTTGCGCACCACCGACGATAAATCAAATGTTAATACTCGTTCGTACTCAGCGTTCTTCAGGTCGTCGGCCCATAATCCACATTGTTTAGCATAGGTTTCTACCAGTTTCACCTGTTCTGGTTCGCGGCCGGTGAGCTTTAAGTAATCGATGGTTTGCTGGTCAATATAAAACATGCCTGCCGACGCACCGAATTCCGGGGTCATATTGGATATCGTCGCTCGATCACCCAGAGTCAATGCAGCCGCACCTTCACCGTAGAATTCGAGATAAGCCGATACTACTTTTTGATCACGTAGAAATTCGGTAATAGCCAGAACGATATCAGTAGCAGTAATGCCAGGCTGGCGTTTACCGGCCAGATTGACGCCGACGATATCCGGCAGGCGCATGTGGGAAGCTCGGCCAAGCATGACATTCTCAGCCTCTAGCCCACCAACACCAATGGCGAGCACACCTAATGCATCAACATGAGGCGTATGACTATCTGTCCCTACTAAGGTGTCAGGGAAAGCAAGGCCGTCTTGTGACTGAATCACGGGCGACATCTTTTCCAAATTAATTTGATGCATGATGCCATTGCCGGGCTGGATGACATCGACATTCTTAAACGCTTTTTTGGTCCAGTTAATGAAGTGAAACCGATCGTCGTTGCGGCGATCTTCAATCGCTCGATTTTTCTCAAACGCATCTTTTTCGAATCCGTCGTGTTCGACGGCGAGCGAATGATCGACGATGAGCTGGGTCGGCACCACCGGATTAACCTGCGATGGGTCCCCCCCTTGCTCGGCAATCGCATCGCGTAAACCAGCGAGATCGACCAGCGCCGTTTGCCCCAGAATGTCATGACACACTACTCGAGCGGGATACCAGGGAAAGTCTAAGTCACGTTTGCGGTGGATTATTTGCTCTAGCGCAGCATTAAGCGACTCTGGATTACAGCGCCGCACCAGGTTTTCGGCTAGCACTCTTGAGGTATAAGGCAGACGGTCGTAAGCACCAGCCTCGATAGTATCGATGGCTAAACGCGCATCGAAATAATAGAGCTTTGTGTCGGGTAATGGTTTGCGATAAGTTGTATTCACGGCAACACTCCTATATGAGTTTTTTATATGAGTTTAGACTCGGTCTTCTATCTCAATAAAGTCCAAGTTTTCTGGCCCAGTATAGTTCGCTGAAGGGCGGATAATTTTTCCATCCTGGCGCTGTTCGATCACATGTGCGCCCCAACCTGAGGTTCGAGCGATGACAAAAAGTGGCGTAAACATATCGATAGGAACACCCATCTGGTCATAAGACACAGCTGAAAACCAATCGAGGTTGGGGAACATTTTTTTCATTTCCCACATAGTGTTCTCGAGTCTTTCGGCGACGTTGTACATCAGCATGGAATCGTTTTCAGCCGAGAGTTTTTTCGCTACCCGTTTGATAACTTCGTTGCGCGGGTCGCTCACGGTATAAACCGGATGACCAAACCCAATCACGATTTCTTTGTTGGCAACACGCTCTCGAATATCGGCTTCGGCCCCATCGGTCGAGCTGTAACGCGATTGAATTTCAAAGGCGACTTCATTGGCACCACCGTGTTTCGGCCCGCGTAACGCGCCAATACCACCTGTGATTGCGGAATGCATATCCGAACCCGTACCCGCGATGACACGACTGGCGAAAGTAGACGCATTGAACTCATGCTCTGCATACAGGATTAGTGAAATATGCATCGCCTTAACCCATGACTCTGGTGCTGGCTTGCCGTGTAGCAGGTGCAGAAAATGACCACCGATTGAATCATCATCGGTATTCAGGTCGATACGTTTATTGCTGTTGGAAAAGTGATACCAATAAACCAATATCGAACCAAAGCATGCCATCAGACGATCGACAATATCACGCGCGGCGGCTTCGTTATGATCAAGCGCCTCGGGTGTTTGACAACCCAGCGCAGAACAACCGGTACGCATCACATCCATTGGGTGCGTGCTGGCAGGTAATTGTTCGAGCACGGTTTTCACGGCCTGCGGCAAATCGCGCAACAATTTCAGCTTGTCTTTGTAGGTTACTAGTTCGGATTTAGTCGGTAATTTTTCATGGACGATTAAATACGCGACTTCTTCGAACTCGCAGGTTTCGGCAATATCGAGTATATCGAAGCCGCGGTAATGCAGATCGTTACCGGTGCGGCCCACGGTGCAGATTGCGGTATTACCTGCGGTTGTGCCAGATAGCGCTACGGATTTTTTAGGTTTAAATATGGGTGCGTCACTCATGATTTTTCCTCACTGGCCTCTTCATTTGGCATTGGTGGACTTGACATTACTTAGTTTGAGAATAACTGATCTAAAGTTTGTTCGTATTGGTGGTAGTCAAGAAAATCGTATAATTCCATGCGCGTTTGCATATTGTCGACTACGTTTTTCTGGCTGCCATCGGCGAGTATGCCCTGATACACCTTCAATGCAGCCAGGCTCATCGCTCTAAAGGCACTGAGTGGATACAGCGATAATTTGACACCAACAGATGCCAGCTGCTCACTGTTAAAAAGTGGGGTTGCACCAAACTCGGTAATATTGGCTAATACAGGAACACTCACCATTTGAGTCACCTGCTGGTACTGTTCAAGTTCGTTAATCGCTTCGGGGAATATCATGTCGGCACCGGCCTCGACACAGGCGGCAATCCGATCTAAAGCTGAGTTCATGCCTTCCACCGCGAGTGCATCGGTACGTGCCATGATCACAAAACTATCGTCTGATCGGGCATCAACCGCGGCTTTTACTCTATCAACCATTTCGTCCTGGGTTACGATGGCTTTATTCGGCCGATGACCACAGCGTTTTTGCATGATCTGATCTTCGATATGAATACCGGCGACATTGGCGCGGGTCATTTCACGAACACAGCGTGCAATGTTAAAAGCACCGCCCCAACCCGTATCCGCGTCTACCAGTAGCGGTAGCGAGCTGGCATCGGTAATTCGACGGGCGTCTTCGAGTACATCGTGCAATGTCGAGATACCCAGGTCAGGTGTGCCAAGTGAACAGGCAGCAACACCGCCGCCCGACAGATAAATAGCCTTGTGTCCGCATTTTTCAGCCATCATCGCGCTATAAGCATTGACCGTGCCGACCACTTGCAGCGGATTGTTTTGCTCGACGGCCTGACGTAGTTTTTCGCCGGGTGAGATGAGCTTATTTGAAACAAGATCAGTCATGTTGTAACTCCAGTATTTTCTTAACGACTTTCCATGCGTCATTAATATGGCGACGCATTAATAATTCGGCGAGTTCTTCATCTCGCTGCTCGATAGCGCTGGCGATTTGACGATGTTGCGCGAGTGCGGTGGCAGGACGGGTAGGCTGCTGGCCTGACTGATAACGACACATACGAATCAGTTGATACAGCTCACCGTTTAGATTTTCCAGAATCCACTGATTTTGACTGGCGTTGGCAATGCGATGATGGAAGTCGATATTGCCTTCTTCCTGAAGATAAGCTTTGCCTTCAGATTCCGAGATAGCTTGCTCATGTATATCGAGCAGGTTTTGTAGCGATACAATCGCCTCGTCACTCATGTGTCGTGCGGCTAATCTAGCCGCCATACCTTCGAGGGCTTCACGTGCGGTGTAAATGTCGTGCATGGTTTTGATGTCGAGCGTTACAACACGAGACCCTGCATGAGGGACACGCAGAATCAGTTTCATTTGTTCAAGGCGATGAATGGCTTCGCGCAACGGGCCACGACTAATGCCATATTTCAGTGCCAGCTCCGACTCTACTATTTTGCTACCTTGGCTCAGTTCGCCTCGGATAATATCGGATTTAATGCTCTCGTAGACTTTACCGGCCAAAGTTTTGGCCTGTATCGGAGTAACATTAACTTCTTTTTGTTCTACTTCGCCCATTTAATTGTCAACAATAATTGAGTATTAGTTTCTTAATTCGCGAATATTACCTTAAATAGCCAATAATTGTCAACAATAAAAAATTCTGGGTTCTCCTTTTCCCTTATCCTCTAGTCAATAAACGGCACAGTCATGCCGATCTGCACGGTTTAATCTTGAGGATTGCATTATTCAATACTACTGGTGATAACTATATAAGGAATTAGATAATAAGGTATATTGCTACCCTGCCGTAAAATCGTCGGGTAAGCCTCCGGATCTTATGGTTAAATCAATAGTCAGATACGAAACCAATCGCCAGAAAATAGGCAGTTTCACCATCGGGATCACAGTGAGAGGATATCCATGTCAACCGTAACTATCATCGACGACGAAACTGGCAAGAAGGTGCAAATGCCATTGCTCACACCCACCAGTGGGCCAAGAACTATCGACATTAGCTCGCTATATAAAGAGCTAGGTTACTTTACTTACGACCCTGGGTTCATGTCTACCGCTAGTTGTTCGAGTGCGATTACCTTTCTTGATGGTGCTAAAGGTGTGTTGCAATATCGTGGATATTCAATCGAGCAATTGGCCGAGCAGAGCAATTATTTGGAAGTCTGCTATTTGCTATTGAATGATAAGTTGCCTAACCAAGCAGAGATGGAAGTGTTTGAAGCTGATGTTACCAACCACACCATGCTTCATGAAGCGCTCAAACGTTTCTTCAGTGGTTTTCGTCGGGATGCACATCCGATGGCCATTATGGTCGGTGTTGTTGGCGCGCTGGCTGCTTTCTACCATGATCACATGGATATCAAGAATCCCGAACATCGTATGATTACTGCTCATCGTCTGGTAGCCAAAATGCCAACTATCGCAGCCTGGAGCTTTCGGTATGCGATGGGTAAGCCTTTTGTTTATCCGCGTAATGATCTGAGTTACACCGAAAATTTCCTGTACATGATGTTCTCTATGCCAACAGAAGAATACAAGCCTAGTCCATCGCTAGCAAAGGCACTCGACCTGATCCTGATCTTGCATGCCGATCACGAGCAAAATGCGTCGACCTCTACCGTTCGTTTAGCCGGTAGTTCGGATGCGAACCCATTTGCCGCGGTTGCTGCTGGTGTCGCCGCACTTTGGGGGCCAGCCCACGGCGGTGCCAACGAAGCGGTTATCCGCATGCTGATCGATATCAACGAGTCAGGCAAGCCGTTGCTGTCGTTCATCGACCGTGCGAAGGATAAAGAAGATGACTTTCGCCTGATGGGCTTTGGTCATCGGGTCTACAAAAACTTTGACCCTCGCGCGACTTTGATCCGCGAAGTTTGCCACAAATTACTCGGCGAGATGGAGTCAACCGGCGAGCAGCAAAAAATGCTCAAAACCGCAATGGCACTAGAGACAGTAGCGCTGGAAGACGAATACTTTGTGAAAAGAAACCTCTATCCAAACGTCGACTTTTACTCGGGTATCATTTTCCTTGCCATGGGTATTCCAATGAACATGTTTACCGTCATGTTTGCGATGGCTCGTACTGTCGGCTGGGTTACGCAGTGGAACGAAATGATATCTCAGCCAGGCTATAAAATTGGTCGTCCAAGACAGCTCTATACCGGACCGATTGACCTGGAATATGAGCCTATTGATAAACGCGGTTAAGCCCCCAATTTATTGATTCGTTAAATTGATAAGCCAGATGGGCAACCTACAAAGTAAAGAGAACACTATGTTACAGACATACCGAGATCACACCGCCGAGCGTGCCTTAGAAGGTATTCCACCGAAACCTTTAGATGCACAACAGACTGCCGACCTGATAGCACTGTTCAAAGCATCCGCTGCTGGTGAAGAAAGCTATATGCTGGAATTGCTAACCCAGCGCGTGCCAGCAGGTGTCGATGAAGCCGCCTATGTTAAAGCGGGCTTTTTAGCCGCGATCAGCTCAGGCGAAGCAACCTCAGCATTGATTGATTCTGTTAAAGCGATCGAAATCTTGGGTTCGATGCTAGGTGGCTATAATATCCAACCACTGATTACCGGCCTGGATAATGAAACAACAGGCGCCGCAGCCGCTAAGGCGCTATCGCATACCTTGTTAATGTTTGATGCCTTCCACGACGTAAAGGAAAAAGCCGATGCCGGTAATGCCTATGCCAAGCAAACAGTCGAGTCATGGGCCAATGCCGAATGGTTCACCAGCAAGCCTAAATTAGCCGACAAGATAACGGTCACTGTATTTAAGGTACCCGGCGAAACCAATACCGATGACCTGTCACCCGCACAAGACGCCTGGTCACGTCCCGATATTCCGTTACATGGTAACGCCATGTTGAAAATTGCCCGTGAAGGCGTTGCAGCCAACCCGTTAGAGACCATCAAAACATTAAAGGAAAAAGGCTTCCCAGTGGCTTATGTTGGTGATGTTGTCGGTACCGGCTCTTCGCGCAAATCGGCCACTAACTCAGTACTGTGGCACATGGGTCAGGACATCCCTTTTATTCCTAATAAGCGTAACGGTGGCTATTGTTTCGGTAGCAAAATTGCCCCTATCTTCTTCAATACAATGGAAGACGCTGGCGCACTACCGATCGAAATGGACGTCTCACACATGGAAACCGGCGATATTATCGACGTTTATCCTTTTGCAGGAAAAGCCACCAAACATGATAGCGACGAAGTAATAGCAACGTTTGAACTCAGCACCAATGTTTTAAAAGACGAAGTTCAAGCTGATGGCCGTATTCCATTGATTATTGGTCGTGGACTCACTGGCCGAGCGCGCGAATCACTCGGCTTGCCGGTCAGCGATGTGTTCGAAGTACCTGAAGTCAAGCAAGACAGCGGCAAGGGTTTTACCCTGGCGCAAAAAATGGTCGGCAAAGCTTGCGGCGTACCGGGCGTTCGCCCCGACATGTACTGCGAGCCAAAGATGACCACCGTTGGGTCGCAAGACACAACTGGACCGATGACGCGCGACGAACTGAAAGATCTAGCCTGCTTAGGTTTCTCTGCTGACTTAGTCATGCAATCCTTCTGTCACACAGCGCCTTACCCTAAGCCAGTCGATGTCATTACTCACCACACGCTGCCTGATTTCATCCAGACTCGTGGCGGTGTTTCGCTGCGTCCTGGTGACGGTGTTATCCACTCGTGGATGAACCGCATGTTACTGCCCGATACGGTCGGTACTGGTGGTGATTCACACACCCGTTTCCCGATTGGCATTTCATTCCCTGCTGGCTCTGGTTTAGTTGCTTTTGCAGCGGCAACCGGTGTCATGCCACTGGATATGCCCGAATCGGTTCTGGTTCGTTTTAAGGGTGAAATGCAGCCGGGTATCACCTTACGTGACTTGGTCAACGCCATTCCTTATGTCGCAATTCAGCGTGGATTGTTAACGGTTGAGAAGAAAGGCAAGAAGAATGTCTTCTCCGGTCGTGTCCTCGAAATCGAAGGTTTGCCAAAGCTCAAAGTTGAGCAGGCATTCGAATTATCCGATGCCTCGGCAGAGCGATCAGCGTCAGGCTGTAGCGTTAAACTCGACAAAGAGCCCATCATCGAATACATGAACTCGAATATCATCATGTTCAAGTGGATGATTCACGAAGGTTATGGTGACGTGCGCACCATTAAACGTCGTATCGAAGAAATGGAAGCCTGGTTAGCAAACCCAGTATTAATGGAAGCCGATGCCGACGCCGAATATGCCGAAATTATCGAGATTGACCTCAACGAAATCAAGGAGCCATTGCTGGCTTGCCCGAACGATCCTGACGACGTCAAGACCCTGTCAGACATTGCTGGCACTAAAATCGATGAAGTCTTCATCGGCTCCTGCATGACCAATATCGGTCATTTCCGTGCGGCGGGTAAATTGCTCGAAAAACTAGAAGGCCCAGTTTCAACTCGACTATGGATTGCACCACCCACCAAGATGGATGAAGCGCAGTTAACCGCCGAAGGTTATTACAATATCTTTGGCCGTACCGGTGCTCGTACCGAAATGCCAGGCTGTTCACTCTGTATGGGTAATCAGGCCAGAGTCGCTGCCAATAGCACGGTTGTTTCGACCTCAACCAGAAACTTCCCGAACCGTTTGGGTGCCGGAGCCGATGTCTATTTGGCGTCAGCAGAGTTATCTGCAGTTGCGGCTATTATGGGTAAGATTCCGAGCATGGAAGAGTACATGGCCTACGCAAACGACATCAATACGATGGCAGACGATGTGTATCGCTATCTTAATTTTAACGAGATGGAAAGCTACATGACCGCAGCAGAAAGTGCCTTCCCAGTGGCAGTCGTTTAGACACAAGTCTTAACGGGTTAAATCAAGAGGGCGCTCATTGAGCTCCTTTTTTTATGGCTGTATTGGACATTTAATTAATTTATTGGGTGGAAAATTCATTCTGAAAGCTGTGCTAAAATTTCGGCTACAACTGAGGTGAATATAAAAGGTATCTTATCAACGATTGACCCTTACTTGACTTTACCGAGGCAACCTGGTCAGTGCATTGCGACACAGTGCAAGCAAGGGGAAACTCAGTCGCGTCACTAACAAAGATGAGATCGATAAAGTGCTCAATGCCTTGATGCAAAAAGACTGGGTGGTATATAGCAAACACTGTCTCAACAGAACCGACAGCATCATCGGCTATCTTGCCAGATACACCCATCGAATCGCGATTAGTGATCAACGCATTATCAGCCTGCAAAATGATGAAGTTCAGTTTAGCTACAAAGACTATCGGGACAATCGGCAAAAGACCATGGCGCTCGAATACAGCGAGTTTATACATCGATTCCTGATGCATGTATTGCCCAAAGGATTAATGCGAATCCGTCATTACGGTCTCCTCGCGAATCGATGTCGGAAGGCATCGCTGAAAATAGTCCGTAAAATCCTGGCAACACAGGCACCAGAAAACCCTCAAGGAGAAAGTAGCGAACTAACCTCATACCAATGCCCGAATTCAAAAAAGGTGCGTTGATCTTCAAATACAAGATCACCCCGAAAAAACAGGGGGACATCCACAACCCAGCTGACGATATGAACTGAGAGAAAACAAAATAAGCGTGAAAAAAACAGGCCAAAGCTGGCTTGATGGATGGCTATGTTCAAGAGACAAGAAAGCCCGTAAACTCGCATAGACATAACGGAAATAACCGAAATATAGCTGGGAATGTGTGAGCACTTTGGGTAAACGCCATCAGTACGGCAAGGTCATCCGGTCATTTGAAGCGTCGTGGCCTGTTTGAAAAGCACCATCCGCAATACAAATCCCCCTTATATAGAATGTGCCAGCCTGCAGGCGGCTCAGTCCAACGGACATTTAACTGTCATGCTGCGCACAACCGTTAAATGCTTAGATGTTAGAGGCTACAAAAACTATCATTGCCAAAGGTATAAAATAGGTATATATTTTATACTATGCAGCTATTTGAATACGATGAAAATAAAAGCCAAATAAATCTATCCAAACATGGCATTAATTTTAATGACGCTCAGTTACTTTGGGATGATCCAGATTTGGTTGCAATCCCCGCTAAAAATGCAGGTGATGAAATAAGGTTTTTAGTAATAGGGTCAATTAATTTCAAACATTGGTCAGCAATAATTACATACCGAGATAAAAATATACGTATTATTTCGGTTCGTCGATCTAGAATCGAAGAGGTGAATTTCTATGAAGAATAAAACATTAGATAAAAAATTTGATGATGGTGAAGATGTATTAGATGCATTTGATTTATCAAAAGCAAGAAGACCTAACCAAGAACAAAAGAGGGTTAATGTAGATTTTCCAACTTGGATGGTTTCGTCTTTAGATAAAGAAGCAAGGCACTTAGGAGTAACTCGCCAATCTATTATTAAAGTTTGGTTAGCGGAGCGTTTAGAGAAAGCAGCTTCTAACGAATAAAATCAACATGGACAAAATAAAGCATCGCTCGTTCCTCGCTAAGCTTTATTTTTCCAGTTATTAAAAGCGTTATGTGTAAATAAAAGGAAGAAAACATGTCTAGTAGCTACAAAGGTTTATATGTACAACGTTCAAGTGACGGAACTATTCATAGTGTTCAGGTGGTTGATACAGGTGGTATCTCCATACCGCTCGATCCAGACACCT
>JBDNJA010000145.1:0-2692 GCA_041688005.1 Gammaproteobacteria bacterium | reverse complement strand
TGCTTGAATTTCTAGATCACGATGGGCGATGATTACGTCGTCATGGCGGATAACGCAGCCAATGGTAATATCACTTGGCCAAGGAATCTCGCCGATTTTTTGGCCGATAATAGCTGAACTGTTTTCGCTCCCATGCGCAATGACTTCCATCGCTTCTGCTGCGCCACGACGTAAGGTAGCGGCTTTCACGGTATCAGCTTGACGCATATAGTGTAATAAATTACTGGTGGTGATGCTGTCGGCAGAGATTGCAACATCGATACTGTTGAGTTGAATCAGTTCGACATAGGATTGATTGTTCACTAAGGCGATAACGCGTTTAACACCCAGTTTTTTGGCGAGCATACCGGAGATTATATTCGCTTCATCGTTGTTGGTGACAGCGACAAATAGATCAATTTCATCAATGTTTTCTTCCAATAATAGGTTTTTATCCGAGACATCCCCATGAATAATAATCGTACGGTCTAGTCGTTCGGCGACATGGCGTGCTTGCTCTATATTGTGATCAATCAGTTTAACTTGATGGTCGTTTTCAAGTGCCTGCGCTAAGCTGAAGCCGACATTGCCACCGCCGGCGATCATAATGTTACGAGAAGGTTTTGGTTTTCTCTGACGAAGCTCAGAGACAATCGCCGAGATATGTTTAGGTTCCGCTAAAAAGAAGACTTCATCTCCTTCCTGAATCACCACATCGCCCGTTGGCATAACGATTTCATCGCGACGATAGATCGCGACTATGCGGGTTTTAACATGTGCCGGCAGGTGTTCCTTTAGAGTGCGGATTTGGTTATTCACCAATAATCCATGTGCAGAGGCACGTACTGCAACCATACGCACTTTACTTTCCGCAAAATCAATCACCTGTAGTGAGCCAGGATAGTCTATCAACTGTAATATATAGTCGGTCACCAAACTTTCTGGGCTGATGAGTACATCAATAGGCATGGCATAAGGGGTATTTTTATCAAACAATTCAGGATGGTCTAAATAGGAACGACTACGCACACGGGCAATTTTAGTACAGCATTTGTTGGTGATATGCGCGAGCTGACAGGCAACAATATTGGTTTCATCATTTTGGGTCGCGGCAATGAGCATGTCGGCATCTTCAAGTCCAGCCTGTGCAAGAATATCGGGGTGCGAGGCGTGGCCGCAAATGGCACGAATATCCAAGCGATCTTGTAGTTTTTGTAAGTGTAGATTATCTAAATCCACCACCGTGACATCATGATTTTCATTGGCCAATAATTCTGCAAGAGAAGAGCCGACTTGACCTGCACCTAGGATGACGATATTCATAAATTTATATCTTTCTCTCTAAAAGTAATTTGAATTCCATTGAAGTGGAATCGTATGGTTATTTTATCTGCTTATATTCTATTTACGTGGGATTTTTCGGGTCAATGCCGAGTGCTTTCAATTTGCGGTAAAGATTGGTTCTATCGATGCCCGAGCGTTTAGCCGTTTCCGAGACATTGCCTCCGGTTTCACGCAGTAATTGACTTAAATAAGCGCCTTCTAACTTGTCTTTCGCTTCTTTCAAAAGCAGTGAAGTATCCACCGCTGAAACCCGTTCGACGGTGTTTTCAATTTTAGCAAGCGCATGTTTGATCTCTGTATCAGTGACATCCCCTTGACCTAGAATAAGAATGCGTTGAATTAAATTCTTCAGCTCTTTTAAATTACCAGGCCAGCCATATTGGCGCAAAATATTCTGGGCAGGGACGGTCATATGACGGTATTCCATCCCCTCGAGTGTCACAAAATAATTAACAAAATATTCGACTAACTCTGGAATATCTTCAGTATGCTGACGTAAAGTCGGCAAATTAATAGGCATAACTTTCAAACGCTGGTAGAGGTCGTCTCTAAAAGTTCCTTCTAATACAAAGTGCTCCAAATTGTTTTTAGAGAGCCCTATCAAGCGGATATCCATCGCGATAGCTTCACTGGAAGGCGTCATTTGATAGGTTTGTTTTTGGATTAAATCGGCCAGAACGTTTTGGGCATCTGCGGTCAATTGTTCTAGATTGGCAATGACCAGTGTGCCATTGTTTGCTTCTCGTAATAGGTTTTTGAGTGAATCACGATTAGTATCATTGACCAGTCGATTAAAATCAATCGCCGAAATTTCTATGACGGCATAGTCTTTACGACCACTCGTTTTATGTAAGGCTCGGGCGATATGATGTTTGCCTGTGCCGGGTTCGCCACTGATTAAAATGGGCATCGTGAATTTTGAGAGACGTTCTATCGTATCTTTCAACTGAATAATGATTTTACTTTTGCCAACGGGTAAAACTTGCTCGGGCTGTTTCTGCTTCAGTTGACGATTTTCTTGATTTAAGCGATTGTGCTCCAGGGCGCGTTCCGCAGTCACAATGAGTTTGGCTAATGACAATGGTTTTTCTAAGAAACCATAAGCGCCCAATTTAGTCGCTTCTATGGCCGTTTCAATCGTGCCATGACCTGACATCATAATCACTTTGGCATGATCTAAGACTTGCTCCTTCTGCATATCTTTAAGCAAAGAAATACCATCGATGTCTGGCATCCAGACATCTAGAAAGATGACGTCAGGTAGCGTTTTTCGCCAAGCAGCTTGAGCCTGTACGCCATTGGCTGCGGTTTCAACTTCATAGCCTTCTTCAATAAAAATCTCTTCCATTAAATTTAGGATGTCTTTTTC
>JBDNJA010000144.1:0-11397 GCA_041688005.1 Gammaproteobacteria bacterium | reverse complement strand
TGGGGGCCATATCAGATAAAACAAGGTTAACCGGCTGCCTATCAACCAAATCAAGAATTTGTTCTAGCGTATCGGCCTCTGTGAAATCGCCTTGAATAATTTCGACGCCTGCGATTGGGTCAATTGGCAGTATATCAATTGCGATTAGGCGTCCTTTAGGCCCGCCAAACTGACTAACATATTCACTCCAACCACCAGGTGCTGCACCCAGATCTAGCACAAACATACCGGGTTTAAGCAGCTTATCTTTTTGCTGGAGTTCGATTAGTTTATACACCGCACGCGAGCGATAGCCTTCTTTGCGTGCCTGCAGGACGTATTGATCGTCATGGTGTTCCTGAAGCCATTTTTGACTGCTTTTGGAGCGCGACATGCTTTAATTCTCGAGACCTGTTCAGTTATCTATGTGGGTAACCAATGTGAGTAAGCTGTGTTAGTATGCGCGGCCTTTAAAGCCACATCAGAACTTAGCACTAGAATGAACTTATCAAAAGTACAAAATAAACGATTACGAGCCGAATCACATCAATTGAAGCCTGTCGTAATGATCGGTCAAAACGGCTTAACTGAAGCGGTTCAAAATGAAATCGAAATAGCCATTGAACATCACGAATTAATTAAAATTCGCATACCTGCTTCAGAAAAATCGGTCAAAAAACAAATGATCGACGTTATTTGTGCACGTCACAATGCCGAGCCAGTGCAAGTCATTGGAAATGTTGCTGTGATTTATCGACGTAATGTTAAATCCGACCGGTTTGGTAAAGTCACCAGCCCCAAGCCTCAACAATAGGTCTTAACTATAAACCATAACAATAAGCGATGTCTCAAAGCCATCATCCCGACGACTTTATTTAGCGATAATGAATCGCTGTAACCTCATATTCTCGATTGCCGCTTGGCGCTCGAACTATTACTTCATCACCCTCTTCTTTACCTATCATTGCTCGTGCAATAGGCGAACTGATAGCGATGCGATTTAGCCTAATATCGGCTTCGATATCACCAACGATCTGATAGGTCACTTCTTCATCGCTTTCGATGTCAATTAATTCAACGGTGCAGCCAAAAACGACCTTGCCTGTTTGATTTAACTTGGTCACGTCGATAGTTTGAGCATTACCCAATACCGACTCTAGCTCAGCAATACGACCTTCCATAAAGCCCTGCTCTTCGCGGGCCGCGTGGTATTCGGCATTCTCTTTCAAGTCACCGTGCTCTCTTGCCACTGCAATGGCTTCCACTACGATGGGCCTTTTGACATATTTTAAATCTTTTAGCTCCGCCTTTAATCTTTCAGAGCCTTCAGTCGTTACTGGTATTTGGTTCATAAATACTAATCCTGGTGCAATGTTTGCAGCCTGTATACGTCCCCAGTCTCGCTGTGAGACATAGCCTGACAGATTGCTTTTCCGCCTGAAAGCGTCGTAGAGTAACAAACCGAATGCATGAGTGCTTCACGTCGAATCGCATAGGAGTCGCCAATGGCCGACCGACCTTCGGTGGTATTGACGATTAATGCAATTTCATCGTTCTTTATCATATCAACAATGTGTGGCCGACCTTCTTTCACTTTATTGACATGTTTGCATTCGATACCAGCGGCCTGAATCATCTTCGCTGTGCCACCCGTCGCAACTAAATTAAATCCCCGGCCGTGAAGCTCTTTTGCCAAACTGGCGACTGATCGCTTGTCGGTTTCACGCACACTTAAAAATGCAATGCCAGACATAGGAATAATGACGCCTGCCCCTTGCATTCCTTTCGAAAAAGCCTCAGCAAACGACTGACCAATCCCCATCACTTCGCCGGTAGATTTCATTTCTGGCCCAAGAATCGGGTCAACACCTTGAAATTTTGCGAACGGGAATACGGATTCCTTGACGGATACAAAATCAGGTATTACTTGCTCAGTCTTACCTTGATCCACCAATGACTGACCGACCATGCAACGCGCAGCCACTTTCGCTAATGGAACACCGGTTGCTTTAGAGACAAAGGGCACGGTACGCGAAGCCCTCGGGTTAACCTCGAGAATATAAATCTCTTCACCTTTAATGGCGAACTGAGTATTCATCAAGCCAACAACATTGAGCGCTTTCGCCAGTTGTGCTACTTGGATACAAAGCTTTTGCTGAATATGATCGGGCAGTGAGTAAGGTGGTAGTGAACAAGCCGAATCACCTGAATGAACGCCCGCCTGCTCGATGTGCTCCATTAAGCCACCAACGACGACATTCTCACCATCACATATGGCATCAACATCGACTTCAATCGCTTCATCAAGAAAACGATCGAGCAGTATCGGCGAATCTTTAATAATTTTCACCGCTTCCTTCATATAATTGGCCAGGTCTTCCTGGTCGTACACGATCTCCATTGCACGCCCACCTAGCACGTAAGACGGTCTCACCACTAGCGGAAAACCAACCTCATCAGCCAAAGCAGCGGAGGACTCGACATCAAATGCAATACGATTGGGCGGTTGAAGCAAATCTAGGTCGTGGATCATTTGCTGGAAACGCTCACGATCCTCGGCGAGGTCGATCGAATCTGGGGTTGTACCAATGATGGGTACGCCTGCAGCTTCGAGTGCTCGGGCCAGGTTTAACGGGGTTTGCCCACCAAACTGAACGATTACACCTTTTGGCTTTTCTAGATGGACTATTTCGAGCACATCTTCATAGGTCAATGGTTCGAAGTATAATCGATCGGAGGTATCGTAATCAGTCGAAACAGTCTCAGGGTTGCAATTAACCATAATCGTTTCATAGCCGTCTTCGCGCATTGCCATTGCCGCATGTACACAGCAATAGTCGAACTCGATTCCCTGCCCGATTCGATTGGGCCCGCCACCCAACACCATAATTTTGTCGCGTCCACTCGGCTCAGCTTCGCACTCTTGCTCGTAGCTTGAGTAAAGATAGGCCGTGGAAGATGAGAATTCAGCCGCACAGGTATCGACTCGCTTATAAACGGGTCGAATACCCAGCGCTCGGCGCAGGTCTCCTACTTCTATTTCATCCGCTTCAAGCACTGTCGCCAGGCGTCTATCTGAAAAACCTTTTCTTTTTAGCGCAAAGAATTCATTTCCACTGATCGACTTGACATCTCGTCCTTTTAACTCTGCTTCACAACGAATCAAATCTTCAATTTGTGCCAGGAACCAGGGATCAATTTTAGTATGCTCAAATAGTTTTTGAGCGCTATATCCAGCGCGGAATGCATCAGCGACATACCAAATACGATTCGCGCCAGGCAGTCTAAGCTCTTTTCGGAACAGGTCTTCCTGCTCATCTTCATTCAGATTTTGGTCAACGATTTCATCGAGGCCAAAGACACCGGTTTCTAAGCCACGGAGTGCTTTTTGGAACGATTCCTGAAAGCTACGGCCAATCGCCATGACTTCACCAACCGACTTCATTTGAGTCGATAAACGATCATCCGCCTGGGGAAATTTCTCGAAAGTAAAACGGGGTATTTTGGTGACGACATAATCAATCGAAGGCTCAAAAGACGCCGGTGTCGTCCCGCCGGTAATGTCATTTTGTAGCTCATCCAAGGTATAACCGACTGCCAGCTTGGCTGCCACTTTAGCTATTGGGAAGCCCGTTGCCTTTGACGCCAACGCGGAAGACCGCGACACACGGGGATTCATTTCTATGATGACCATTTCACCATTTTCGGGATTTATTGCAAATTGTACGTTTGACCCGCCCGTCTCGACGCCAATTTTTCGTAATACCGCAATCGAAGCATTACGCATGATTTGGTATTCTTTGTCGGTGAGTGTTTGTGCTGGGGCAACCGTAATAGAATCACCAGTATGCACCCCCATCGGATCGAGGTTTTCGATTGAACAAATGATAATGCAATTATCGTTACGGTCACGCACGACTTCCATTTCGTATTCTTTCCAGCCTAGTACCGATACTTCAATCAATACCTCGGTGGTCGGAGAGAGTTCAAGTCCACGCTTGATAATATCTTCGAATTCTTCGCGATTATAAGCAATGCCGCCACCACTACCACCCATTGTAAATGAAGGCCTAATGATAGTTGGGAACCCAATTTGTGCCTGCCCTTGCCAGGCTTCTTCCAGGCTATGCGCAACAAAGGCTTTTGGCGTACTTAACCCGATATCGGTCATTGCCTTACGGAATTGATCGCGGTCTTCAGCCATATCGATGGCTTCGCGACTAGCGCCAATCATTTCTACGTTGTATTTTTCAAGCACTCCTTCTCGATCCAGGTCGAGCGCACAGTTAAGTGCTGTCTGGCCACCCATGGTCGGCAATAAAACATCGGGGCGTTCTTTTTCAATTATTTTTTCGACTACCTTCCAGTCGATCGGCTCGATGTAGGTCGCATCAGCCGTGCCAGGGTCAGTCATGATGGTGGCAGGGTTGGAGTTGATCAATATAACCCGCAACCCTTCCTCTTTGAGTGCCTTACAAGCCTGTGCACCAGAGTAGTCGAATTCACAAGCCTGTCCGATGACAATGGGCCCAGCGCCAATGATCAATACCGACTTAATATCTTTTCTTAATGGCATTAGACGGCTCCAACGGTATTAGAGCGATCAGCTTTTTGGTTAGCTTGTTGGTTAGCTTGTTGGTTGATATGTGCCTCTATCAATTCAAAAAAATGATCGAACAAAGGCGCGACATCATGCGGACCAGGACTCGCTTCAGGATGACCCTGAAAGCTAAAAGCAGGTTTATCGGTGCGATGAACGGCCTGCAAACTGCGATCAAATAGAGAGATGTGCGTGGTACGTAAGTTATCAGGCAAGCTTGCCTGATCTACTGCAAAGCCGTGGTTTTGACTGGTTATCATCACAACGCCAGTATCGATATTTTGTACTGGATGATTAGCACCATGGTGACCAAATTTCATTTTCATTGTTTTTGCACCACTAGCGAGCGATAACAACTGGTGTCCTAAACAAATACCAAAGATAGGGATATTGGTTTCGAGAATGGTTTGTATCGCCGCTATAGCATAATCACAGGGCTCCGGATCGCCTGGGCCGTTTGACAAAAATACGCCATCGGGATTCATTTCTAACACGGTTCCTGCGGGTGTCTGCGCCGGAACGACCGTTATTTTCGCACCACGTTCAGCGAGCATGCAAAGTATATTTTTTTTGATGCCGTAATCATAAACAACGATGTGATATCGATTATCGGAAGACTCTTCATAGCCTTGCTCTAAAGTCCAGCTCGATAGAGACCAGTCGTAGCTTTGCTTTGTGCTGACAACTTTCGCCAAATCCATGCCCTGAAGTCCATCAAATGCTCTGGCTGCTTCTAATGCCTTTTCTACCGAGGGTGTTTTGCCAGCGATAATAGCGCCATTTTGAGCGCCATGATCGCGCAGATGCCGTGTCAATTTTCGAGTGTCTATGTCAGCAATCGCGACTACATTCCGAGCCACGAGGTAGTCTTGCAAACTACTCTCACTTCGCCAATTACTGGCGAGTAGGGGTAAGTCTCTGATGATTAATCCACTAGCGTGAATATCAAGCGCTTCTTCATCTTCACTATTGACGCCGGTATTACCAATATGTGGATAGGTTAGCGTAATGAGTTGGCGACAATAGGAAGGGTCTGTCAATATTTCCTGGTAACCAGTCATCGATGTATTGAAGACCACCTCACCTGGCGACATACCGTCGGCACCAATTGATATACCCTCGAATATAGTTCCGTCTTGCAGGGCTAATATTGCTGGGTTTGGCACAAAACCTCCGGGTTCAAAAAAATGCGCGCGCAGAAAAATGGAAGGAACAATAGTTCATCCCATTATAAATTAAATTTAAGATATTACACTGCGAAAGCAGCATCTTCTTTGAGGTGGAATTCTACGATAAATGCTATTTTCCGTCTATAGCCTGAATAGGTGAAAACGATCAAATATCAATAATAATTATATAATAGGTTTCGGCACTTTAAATGCTAATGCCGCAAATTTTAAATTTTCCATGAAAAAAATATGGAAATATTAAGATTACTTTTCAATAGAATGCTCAGCTTCAATCATAATTTACTCGGGCATTAAATCACTCATGTCAGACATTACTATTTATTCGTCCATGTTATGTGGGTTTTGTCATCGTGCAAAACAACTTCTCAGCCAAAAAAATCTACCCTTTGACGAAATTGACGTTGGGGAAAAACCAGGCGCCTATCAGGAAATGCTTAAAATTAGCCATGGTAGTACTAGCGTTCCTCAAATATTTATAGGCGATACGCATGTTGGTGGTTGTGATGAATTGTTTGGAATGGACTCCAGCAGTGAATTAGACGACCTGATAGCAGAGCTAAACCTAACCGCCAGTAATCAATAAAGGGCGTCTCTAAAAATAGTAATTTTTTCGTGACTGTTTTTTGCTTCTCGACAATTGCATTGTTCTAATTAGTTACATTATCCTTGTAACGATGCACTAAGAGTAGGCTCTTCTAAGCGAGAAAGCATCGCGCGGAGAACCTGAGTGTACTTTGACCATGAGGATTCGAGCACGGAGCTGCCAACAGTAAGGACCACGAGGCCACGACCGCAATCGTGGAAAAAGTGCATTTTATAGAGATGTCCGGCGAATCAGTCACTACATGGCCATGTAATTGGTCGGTTCAGCCCATAGGGTAAAACAGTTTCATTATCACCACAGGCCATATTTATCTGCGCCTGTGTGATATTTTTAGTACTGCTCAAGTCAACCCCCTCGAACCGAGTGTAAAAGGTGTAAGCCCCGTTCAAATCTACCTGATGTAAGGTTGCGCCGGTAAACCGCGCGCGAGATAAATTTGAATACTCGAATTTAACACCTTCTAGCTTGGCACCGTTAAATTCGGCTCGACCTAGCTCAGCACGAGACCAGTCAACCTCTTGAAAAATAGCATTTTCGAAACTCGCTCGAGAGAATTCAGATTTGACCATAACCGTCCCGATAAAACGTGAAGCGCTAAAATCAGTATGATAACCGATTGATTTCGACATATTCGTTCGCTCAAAGAGGCTGTTTTTTGCATTTGATCGAGATAAATCGGTCTTAATCAGACTCCCGTCAGTAAAGTCACTTCGATCCAGCCGCCCCGAACTCAAATTAGCCTCATCAAACCTTGCATTTGAAAAGTCTTGTTGGTTGAGCATTTTGTTAGTTTTTTTACAACCGGACCAATCTACGCCTGGGGCGCCTCGATCTGTACAAGATGCGTGAACTGGCAGAGTAAATGCTGCAAGTATTAATAGGGTAATCAATATAAAGCTTGATTGTTTGATCGTCGATTCATCTCGATTAGGTTTAATCAAAACATTACTCCTTAATTGTTTTCTGTTAGTGCCTCTCTAGCCACCTGACACTCACCGATCAACATAAATTAAGCATCTTAAGGGCTGCCATCTAATTGGACTTTGGTCCGTTCCAATAATTCCTTTGGCGTGAAAAATCTCCAAATACTGGCACATTTAGCCTGTACTATAGATTTTACTTAACCCTTTCATTTGCTGCCTTTGCGTGAGAAAGTATAGCTCGTTTCAAGTTATCTTCCTGACCCAATGGCACACTACTTTGCCCGATAAGAATAGCGATTTTGCGAAAGCAGTGCTGTTTATTTTACTCGCGTTATTTCTGTTCGATGCCCAAGCGGCCATTATCAAACATCTGGGTGATCGTTATCCTGTGCAGCAACTCGCATCATTTCGGAATATATTTGGTTTGCTGCCGTCTATTCTGGTACTCGTACTCTCGCAGGAGTGGCATCGTAGCGGGCGGAAAATCGTATTTAGCCAATGGCGCTTCGGCTTATTCAGGGGCTTAATTTTAGGTATCGCACAGTACTGTTTTTATCTTGGTATAACAAAGTTAGCATTTGCTACGGCGACAACTCTCACCTATATAGGGCCTATTTTCATTACTATCTTGTCAATCCCAATCCTCAAACATTGGGTCGGAATCTGGCGTTGGGCTGCTGTTGCCACTGGTTTTATTGGTGTTTTACTCGTCATTCGTCCTGGTACAAGTATTTTTACTTATTACGCCCTATTGCCATTAGTCGCCTCGTTTGGATATTCGCTCTCCACCATTAGCGTGAAGTTAATCGATAACTCAGTCCCGACTGCACTCATCAACCTGTATTCATCTATTGGGGCGCTAATGTGTAGTTCGGGGATATTATTCTTCACCACTGGCTATATTCCAGTCAAGCAGTCGACGGATTGGCTCTGGTTATTGGCCATGGGTATGGTTGGTGGATTTGCAGTTTTGTGCATGATTACGGCTTACCGATTGACCAAGCCTAGTAAACTCTCGCCCTTCGAGTACTTTGGCATTCCATTCGCTTTTATTATTGGCTGGTTGCTATTCGATGAAACACCTTTTGATCGTCTTTATCCTGGCGTGATATTTATTATTTCTGGTGGTTTACTCGTCGCCTGGAGAGAGCATAAATATAATATCATCCGCGTCCAAAATCCAACTAAGTAATTTATGCGTCTATCGCGTTATTTTCCTTGCCTTCTATTTTTTAATTGGGCTTCACAATGCTCTATCGCGGTGAGCATTTGTTGCGCGTCGGCGAATCGCATGTAGCTCTTTTTGTATGACTACGATTAGCCCAATCGTCAGGGTCAAATGGCTCAAGTCTGACTCATCATTAATAATGCTTTGCTTTAAGTGATACAAATTCGGTGCTGAAAATAGCTCGTGCCCTGATAGCAGGTGATACAGCGTGACAGCCAGAGAGAACAGATCTGAACGCCCATCTAGCTTTTTACCCTGTAGCTACTCGGACGACATATAAGACGGCGTGCCAATGATCTCTTCATCCTTTTTTTGGCGACCTTTTTTAACCGTATAGGCAGCACCAAAATCAGTCACAATATCGGTGTTAAGATTATCGTCATACATGATATTCGCAGGTTTAATATCGCAATGCACAATGCCATGCTGAAGAGCAATAGTTCACGCATTCAGCAGCGCTTTGGATATTAGAATAAACTCCCCGACCGTAATGTAGTCACGTTTTCTCAAGCGTAATGACATCGAATAGCCCGAGATATAGTCCATTGCGATATAGGCCGTGTTGCCTTCCATTGCCACATCATGAATTTTGACTATGTTTTTGTGCTCAAACCAAGACACTATTTTCGACTTCAGACTGGTTTTCAAAATACACAGTGATACCAACTTAATAACCGCATTATTCATACTAGCACACTGTTTTGGGAGTTTGAGACAGCGTCTCTTTCCTATTTGGATAAATAACTGATCGCCTCTCGTTCAGATCAATCTGAAATAAACCTCCCTGACTAACAAGGCGGTTAGTTTAGATGATAAAAAGAGACGATAGAATCGACATCACGCCTAATTACGTATTTAATTAGCCTTTCAAAATTTACTTTCCAATATTATGAGGTTTTCAATGGGTAATCGATTATCAGCTATCGTCACTCGCACGGGCGACGAGGGCAGCACGGGATTGGCTGACGGGTCTCGCTGCGCCAAAGATGATATTAGGGTTCACTGTCTTGGTGAGGTAGACGAACTCAATGCAATGATTGGAGTAACGTTGAGTGCTATTAAGGACGATCAAATTATTCAAGTCCTAACCTTAGTTCAGCATGATTTATTTGATATTGGCGCCGAACTCTGTCAGCCAGGTAAATTCTTGATTCAGGCGATACATGTCGACGCTATAGAATCAGCAGTCGAGAAATTCAATGAAGCACTGCCGCCATTGAAAGAATTCATTTTACCCGCTGGCTCTCAGGCAACTGCTTTTTTACATTTGGCGAGAACCGTTTGTCGTCGAGTAGAACGTTCATTAGTAACGCTCAAGGCAGAGGAAAATTTGAACTCGATAACAACTCAATACGTCAACCGACTATCAGATTTGCTCTTTATCTTGGCACGATCGGTTGCGATGCAAAATGCAGGAACAGAGGTTTATTGGCAATCGAAGTACTCTCGCCTAAATCAGTCGTGAGCTATTGGCTTTGAATCGAGTTAAGGCATCCTTAATAGGTAAAGAGTGCCTCTAAAAATAGTATTTTTTTTCGTGATATGTTTTTTTGCTCCTCGACAATTGTTCCTGCATTGTTCTAATTAGTTACATCCCTATAACGATGCACCAACAGTAGGTGCCCTGAGGCGAAACAGACAGACATACATGTCATCCATGGCAATAAGTGCAAGGAACCGGAGCGTAGCGGAGACAACAGCCAACGGCTGGCCCGCAGGGCGAGGGCGAAGCCCGAGTAACCCCCCGCGTGGACGACTGCATGGATGCAGTAGGTAGGGCAATGCATGGAGCAATTGCAGAGAACCACAGTGTACTTGAAGTACATGAGGTTTCGAGCACGGAGCTGACAAAAGTAGGTACCATGAGGCAACGCGCCAATCGCGGAAAAAGTACATTTTAGAGGTAGCCTAGCATCTCAGTGAATGCGGTTTGTTCGTCTGCCATCAGTGGAAAGTCATCATCATGTTCAAAGTGAATTTTGGCAGATTTAACATTATCGGTATGACCAACTAATTATTAAGGGCTGATTTTTAAATTCCGAAAAAGTTGAGCACTGCTTCGGCAAACTGTTTTGGCTGTTCGGCGTGTAACCAATGATTGGCACCATTAAGCACTTTAAAGTGAGGCTGTTCGAAGTGTTGGTTAATAACGGCCTTACCTTTTTCATCAACGTAATCAGAAAGCTCTCCACTAATAAAAAGTGCCTGCGTATTCACCATCCAACACTTGGTTTGGACGCCGTCCAAGGTTGGATCGCCTGCTGAACTTGGAAAACCTGCAATTTTATCAATATGCTGTTTTATCGCGGTCCAATTGTTTTTCCATCGCCACCCACCGGATCCATCCAGTTCACCCGGTTCACGAGCCAGGCTTTGCAACAGGAATTGGCGTAGCTGAGCATCCGCAATATCTGGTTGCAGCGCTTTATCGATGGCGGCACGACTATCCATTTCATCCAGCTTTAATGCCATGACCGGATCAAGCAAATGATCATAATTATGCTGATAAGCAATCGGTGCTATATCCGCAACAACCAATTGTGACACTAGCTGTGGATACTTCGAAGCGAACAACATAGCCACCTTGCCACCCATGCTGTGTCCGATTAGGTGACAAGACTTGACGCCTAGCTGACTCAGCAGCTGATGCACATCATGGACCATGACAGGGTAGCTCATCACATCACTATGAAAAGACTCGCCGTGGTTACGCAGGTCAAGCGTTAATACATCGAAGTGCTTAGAGAAAACTTTAGATAGCGATTGCCAGTTTTTACTAGAACCAAATAATCCATGCAAAATAACAAGAGGTTCGCCCTCACCCATTCGGACATAGTTGAGCATCGCTTTATTATTTTCCGACAAGTTTATTT
>JBDNJA010000143.1:0-8215 GCA_041688005.1 Gammaproteobacteria bacterium | reverse complement strand
CCACGCACCAACCCATGGTTCAACGAGGCCAGCGACCGCGTTATTCGCCCGGGCGAACTGGTGGCACTGGACACTGATACCATCGGTTGTCACGGTTACTATTCTGACTTCTCTCGCACCTTTCACGTCGGTCCCGGGCGGCCCACGGGCTATCAGCAGAGCTTGTATCAGATGGCATACGACCAGGTACACCACAACATGGACATTCTCAAACCGGGCATGAGCTACCTGGAAATTGCAGAGCAGGCCTGGGAAATCCCCGAGCGTTTTATGGACCGCCGTTACCCATCCATCATCCACGGTGTGGGCATGCACGGCGAAACACCACTAGTGGCTCACCACATGGATTTTGAGAAGTTCTCGAAGAACGGCATACTGGAGCCCGGTATGGTGGTTTCGGTAGAGAGCTACGTCGGCGAAGTGGGCGCAGCAGACGGCGTCAAATTAGAGGAAGAAGTCCTTATTACTGAAACGGGCATTGAGAAAATTTCGCGCTACCCGTTCGATGAGGCACTGCTAGGAAGGACCACATAAGCAGTCCGACGTATCGGCGATAACCTTAACGGAACCTCCGCATTGCACACAGGATTCTTCGTCACGCTTCAGAATGCCCTGGCGTTCTTGTTAATACTGGATGAGCTGTGTAACGGCTTAGATGATTTGAACCAGCAGTGTGGTTTGCGTTTAATCGAACGCATCTGTGAGTCCCAAACGACCTCAGTCATTTATGTTAATCATCACACTGATGATAAGATCCGTGTATTAGCCATTCACAGCACGTGATACAGCGAAATTTCAGTGCATTTGAAGGTTCTAAATCCATAGAATTTTCTCACCTCGTAGCGTGCAAAATCAACTCGGTCGAAAATACCCTTAGATTTCGCATGTGTAATTATAATTCGAGCCAGCTCCCGCCCTGAGGCGAAACAGACAAACATTATCCATGGCAATTCGAGCACGGAGCTGCCAAGAGTAGGGCCCACGAGGCCACGAGGCAATCGCGGAAAAGTGCATTTTTAGAGGCGCCCACTAAGCAATGCTATCCAAGATAGGCTGAATCCAGGCTTTGTTTTGATGAACTTCTGTCTTGCTCAATCCGGTTAATTCGTAGGGCAAAACAAGCCATTCGTTATACTCATGCAAGTAATAATCGGGCGCTGAGTGCGCTTGATTGAGCTTTGGTTTGTAGTAGGGCACGGCGACTCGAACTTCTTTGGGCATGTTTCGTTTGGTCTTCGCTTGCAAGCGATTGACGACAGCAGCTACATTTCTACCGGTGCCATAAACATCGTCAACAATCAGCAGGTTGTCTGTTGCATTCATGTTTTCAAACAGATACTGCAAACCATGCGCGCGAATTTCGTTATCGCTATCGAGTCGTTTCAGGTAATCACTCATCCCCCGATATGAGGTGCGAATCGCAATATGATCAGTCTCGACGCCTAAATACTGCAAACATTCCTGAACATAAATGCCAACTGTTGAGCCACCCCGCCAGACACCAACAATGAAATCAGGTCGATAGCCACTTTCATAAATTTGCACGGCTAGACGAAAAGAATCTTCAAGTAATTCCTGCTCTTCTATGTATCGTTTGTTCACGGAATGCTTTTTCACGAAGTTGATGCTCTCCTATTTCAATCCGGTTATGATACTCCGCAATATCGAAAAACGAATCATTCAATGTCCGAAAAACTCTATTTATCCGCACAGCAGCTACTGGAAGATTCATTCCGTCTCGGCGCAAAAATAATCCAGCACGGTTTTCGGCCGACGATTATCATCGCTATCTGGCGTGGCGGCACTCCAATGGGCATTGCAGTACAGGAGTTGCTCGCCTATCACGGCATCGACACCGACCACATAGCGATAAGAACGTCATCCTATTCTGGCATCGACGGGCGATCTAACAGCATTCGCGTCCATGGCATGAACTACCTCATCAAAAATTGTCGCCAGGAAGACAGACTGCTTATCGTCGATGATGTCTTCGACACTGGGCATACCATCAACACCGTTATAGAACACCTACGAGACAAAGCTCGACTCAATACCCCACACGACATTCGAGTCGCCGTGCCCTACTACAAACCAACCCGTAACCACGTCGATTTTGCCCCCGATTATTACCTGCACGAAACTGAGCGATGGTTGAAATATCCGCATTCACTCGAAGGACTGACGGTGGAAGAAATCGAAAAGAACCGCCCCGAGTTATATGCGATTATGAAAGATCATATCTAATAGCCTTTAGCTGTTTAGACTTAGCTACTTTTATCCACCAACACCAACGCCGAAAATCATACTTCTAGCCACCCAGACAATCGCTATAGTGATGAAAGCAACGATACTCGTGACAACGCCAGACAATCTTGATTGCAACCAACCAATAATGCCGATAGACACAATAAACAAAAATAAGGCGGATGTTGCCGCAGATGTGCCAATCGCACGAACATAGGCAATGCGCTCCAGCAAGGTTGGTGAGAACTCGTTAACGCCTGCAATCCGTAAGCTCAGAGCAACATCGATATAGAGTGCAATCAAAAACAACAACGAAGTCACGGTGAATAAGATAAAAGTGCCAATCGCGAGATTACTTTTATCTTTACTTCGTATCACCTGCACAGCAACCGACAATGAAAAGCCTGCCATCAAACCGCTGATGAACGAAACCTGCCCTGTTTGTAACTCTAGAATTTCGTTCATATTACTCGTGCTCTGGCTGTTCAGTTGGACTGGCATTTGACCCTAGCGCGGTAGAAATAATTCAATATCGCTGTTTCAACAAAACATAGTGCATCGCAGCGGTCACTAAATTTACTTTTTCAGCGTCAGTCAGCGAACGTATCTTTTTCGCGGGACTGCCTAAATACAAAAAACCAGATTCAAGGCGTTTCCCCGGTGGCACTAACGAGCCAGACCCGAGCATGACTTGATCTTCAATCACCGCGTTATCCATAACGATTGATCCCATACCAATTAAGCATTGGTTGCCCACTCGACAGCCATGCAATAAAACTTTATGGCCGACCGTTACCTCATCACCCACATGCAATTCGGCACCGTCTGTGAGCGGTGGATTAGCGTGAGAAACATGCAAAACTGAACCGTCCTGAATATTAGTATTGTTACCAATACGGATAATATTCACATCGCCACGTACTGCCGTCAACGGCCAGATCGAGCAATTATCACCAATCACAACGTCACCAATCACAACCGCACTATCGTCAATGTAACTCGACTCACCAATGGTTGGCGATATGCCCTCAAAATCTCTTATCATAACGGTTCCTGACAGTTGGCTATTTGGTCGGTATAGTAGCGAAAAAATGATGGCCTGAGTCAATAATAGCAACGCTAGTATGAAAGCAAAAATCCTAATCAAACTCCAACTCTACTCTGAATTGATACGCCTCGAAAAGCCAATTGGCATTTATCTGCTATTGTGGCCGACACTATGGGCATTGACCATCGCTGGAGAAGGCTCGCCCGATGGCTGGATACTGTTTGTTTTTATCGCTGGGGTTTTTCTCATGCGATCGGCTGGCTGTGCCATAAACGACTACGCAGACCGTGACATCGACCGGCATGTCGAGCGCACTAAAAACAGACCTTTGACCAGTGGAAGAATGACGCCTAAAGAAGCGTTATGGATATTTGCCGTACTCTGTTTAATAGCCTTCGCGCTAGTGCTCAGTCTCAACACCTTCACCATTACACTTTCAATTGGGGGGGTATTGCTCACTGCCAGTTACCCTTTCATGAAACGGTATCATTATTTGCCACAGGTTCACCTCGGAGCTGCGTTTGGTTGGGCCGTGCCAATGGCTTTTGCGGCACAGATCGAAGCAGTGCCCAAACAGGCATGGCTGCTTTACGTTGCGACGATAGTTTGGACCACCGCTTATGACACGATGTATGGCATGGCCGACCGCGAAGATGATTTGAAGGTCGGCATGAAATCAACCGCCATTTTATTTGGCGAGTATGACCGAGCAATTATAGGCGTATTGCAAGGCCTGTTTATTCTGGCACTGTGGTTAATCGGTAACGATCTCGATTTTTCGTCTATTTATTTCTATGCGTTATTACTCGCATCCGGTTTTTTAGCCTATGAGCAATTGATGATTTTCTATCGAGTCCCCGAATATTGCTTCAATGCCTTTTTACATAATCACTGGGTTGGTGCAATTGTGTTTTTTGGTATTATTGGGCATTACTATTTGAGTTAACGCTACCCATGTTTAACGTCTTAATGCTGCGGGCTTATTACGCCGTTGCTGCTTGATCTCTCGTAATGAAATATAGATACCGCTCGCGCAAATAATCGAAATGCCAAGCCAGATTATGGCATTGGGCAGGTAATCAAAAAACACATAGCTGAGCATGGTTGCGACTATTATTTCCGTGTAGTTAAAAGGTGCGACAAGAGATGCCGGTGCGTATTGGCAGGATAGAATCACCAAAAAATGTCCGGTTGCAGCAATCAACCCAATGGCTGCAAATAGCAAAATGGCTTCGCTATCTGCTGGAACCCAAATCATTGGCACCCAGGGAGTTATCGCCACAGTGCCGACGACAGCGGTATAAAAAAGTGTCATCAGCGGGCTACTACTGGTCGACACTTTCCTCGTCACTAAAATATAAAGTGCATAGCTTAACCCCGCTATTAACGCATACAACAGACTAGGCTGAAACTCGTCGCTAGTGGGTTGCAACACGATCAATACTCCAACAAACCCAAACAATGTAGCCAGTAATCGCCTCATCCCAAACTTTTCACCGAGTATGAAGGGCGACAGTAGCGTCACGATTAAGGGTGATACAAACAGCAGGGAAAGTGCATTCGGAATCGGGTTGGTCTTGATACTCAAAAAGAAAAAGAAGGTTGATGATAGTAGACAAAGGCCACGGAATATATGAATCCACGGGTGTCTAGGCATTACCCACCACTTTTCTTTTCGCCATATTAAAAATGGGATCAACCAAATCACATTAAATATAAACCTCCCCCAGGTAATTTGTAGTACAGGGTATTGAGCCGCTAACATTTTGGCGAAGATATCCAATAACGGAATGACCATCATGCCCATAATCATTAGCAAAATACCGAGCATTGGGCGGTCGTGGTTTGGTTGATTCATAACTATCCAGCAAATAAAAGCCGGGGCAGTTTATCTTTAAAACTGGCAATAATATAGGGCCATTAATCCCCCAAGCTAGCCCTACTAGCACAAGCCGATATACCCCCTAAACGCGAGATAAGTCATGCTTATGCCAATAACCCAAACCTTAAATTTTGGATAATGTCAGTACAGAAATATCGACGTTGGAAGCACCGATAGCAATGTCGGGTAATACCGCCTGATTAGAATGGGAGCTGTCTTCTTACCTGCCGACTAAAAGCAGTTGGGCGTTTGTTACTTACCCAAACAATGTCGATAAGCCCGAATTGCATTGCTTAAACCCATTTCAATGGCATCGACCGTCACGGCATGACCGATAGACACCTCAAGCAACTGAGGCACAGTGGCAAAATGAGTGAGGTTATGCAGGTTCAAATCGTGCCCCGCATTCAAACCAATATTAAGCTCGGCAGCCTTTTGGGCTGCACCATAAAACTGTTGGAATACTGCATCCAAATTTTCATTCAAGTCATAGGCTTTCGCATATGGCCCGGTATAAAGCTCGATGCGATCGGTTCCAATTTGGCTCGCCAATTCGATTTGCGCCAGGTCAGGGTCCATAAACAAACTAACGCGCGTTCCTAAGGCATGTAGCGCATCAATAATTGGTTTCAATCGATCGCCGTCGACAGTCAGGTCGAAGCCGTGGTCTGATGTTAATTGTGAATTATTGTCTGGTACGAGCGTACATTGGACCGGTTTGATTTCTTTTACCAGCTCGATAAACCCCGGGTAATCTGTCACGCCTGGTCGGTCGCTCTTCATCGGTGCGGCGAACGGGTTGCCCTCGATGTTGAGCTCAACATCCAGCATCGCCGCCAAATCAAAACAATCGCTAGCACGAATATGACGTTGGTCAGGCCTCGGATGAACGGTAATACCATCGGCACCCGATTCGATACAAACTTTGGCGTGATGGGTCACACTCGGATATTCGGTATCGCGAGAATTTCGTATCAGGGCAATTTTATTTAGATTAATGCTAAGGGCTGTTTGAGTCACTCGTTTGCTCTCGCTAGATCTGATGATGAAAGCCGCTTACCTGGCGTAGTTAACCGGCCTGAGATAATCACCCTTATGTTACTTCGGTTTTGAGTTAGCATCCATGGGTTACACGCAATTGGATGTCAGAGATTCACAACATATCCAGGGGTTATTTTGCTCAAAGAGTTTCTTG
The DNA here is from genome assembly GCA_041688005.1 of Gammaproteobacteria bacterium. Classification (GTDB taxonomy): domain Bacteria; phylum Pseudomonadota; class Gammaproteobacteria. The sequence continues at coordinate 1,846 of JBDNJA010000143.1, read as the reverse complement.
AGCCATTGGAATTAACCCAAAAAGCTCTAGCAGTACACGTCGGTGTGCCTGTACAGCGAATGAATGAAATTGTCCGTGGCAAACGTGGGATTACCCCGGCAACCGCATGGTTACTTTCTGAGGCATTGCGTACAACCCCAACGTTTTGGTTCAGTCTTCAGTCCACACATGATTTATCCGCGAGTCGCCCTGAAAACCATGTTGAACCTTTGGTTGCGGCGAGCATGTAACCAAGCTGTCAAAAGTACGCGCTTTTTACGGCAACTTTAGCTTTTCCTGTAGGCCTTATCTCTGCTCTCGACTACCAGCAGAAGTATTAACTGGTCATTTTCATCGATGGTATAAAATACCCTATAACTACCTATACGATATCGCCATGTATTTGGAGAATAGTCTCTTAGCTTTTTTATATTAATCCCAAAATGAGGTTCAGATCTTATCTGGGGGTATACGTATTCCTTCAATTTATTTCGAACTAAAGCTTTGTCGCGTTTCTGTAGCTTTTCTAGACTATTTAAAAATTCATCAGTCTCAAACAGGTCATACATTATTTAATAACGTTCCTTTTTTGCTCTTAGCGTCACTAAATGCTCGTTTTAGGCTGGCTTGTAACGCTTCGTTACTGTCAATCTCAGCCATTTCAAATTCATCAATATATTCACTTTCTGAAATATATCTTAAGGCCGATGTTTCAATAAAGTTTGAAAGACTGCGATTATCACTTGCTGCAAAAGTTTTGAATTTTGCATAGGTATCATCATTCAGTCTTAATGTTACGGTCTTTGACATGCTTGTTATCCTGATCCACTATCTTGCATATAGAATACATCAGAATACAAAGGCTCACAATCGCCTCAATGCAGATTGCCAAATTGTTACGCGGTTTGTTAGATGGTCAGCCAGAAGTTATGGCTTCTTAAAGTGACTGTCTTTATTTCCCCTCTAGTTCTTGAAGGCTCTTATATGAAGGGCAAACGCGACCCTTACCCCATCAACCCCGCCATAAACAGCCAGTGAGCTAAGGTTTAGATGTTTACGGTAGTCAGCAACATTGGCAGCAACTTGAACCGCTAATTCGCGTGTAGGGGTTAGAATAAGCGCGCGTATGGCGGGGACGATTTTTTAATACAGCTTCTTTAGGTTCAATCGCATAACGAGCCATGACTTACTCATATTCGCCCCCGATCTTGATTCTTGAGTCCGCCAGGCTTTTAGAATCTATAAAAATACTAGGGAGCTAAACGCTCACTAGTCCATTGCTGATCTTCTTTGCGCTCGAATAAAAATCGATCATGTAGTCGGCTTGTTTGTTCTTGCCAAAACTCGATCGTTTCGGGTATGACTCGGTAGCCACCCCAAAATGGTGGTAACGGAACCTCTTTGTTCTCATATTTCTTCTTCATACTCTCAACCATAGTTTCGAGTATGGATCGAGAACTGATCATTTCACTTTGGCCTGATGCCCAGGCACCTAGCTGACTGCCACGAGGGCGAGTAACAAAATACTTCAAAGATTCAGCTGTCGATGTCTTCTCAACCTGCCCGAGGATCATCACCTGCCGCCCTAAAGATTGCCACGGAAACAATAAGCTAACCTTATTATTTTGCGCCATTTGCTGTGCTTTATGACTTTCATAATTGGTAAAAAACAAAAAGCCTTGCTGATCGAAGAGCTTCAATAAAACAGTGCGCTGCGATGGTTGCCCACTAGCATTAACAGTCGCCAAAGACATCGCACCAGGTTCATGAATATTGCTACCACAGGCATCTGCATACCAGGCCTCGAACTGCAATATGGGATCAAGCTTCAATTCACTTCGCTCTAAACCTAGTGTCATAAATTGCT
>JBDNJA010000142.1:0-2846 GCA_041688005.1 Gammaproteobacteria bacterium | reverse complement strand
TAGCACTCGGTGCATACGCTGAGCCCATGCAGGGTTCTTGCACAAATCTTTCATGCTGATCAAATAAGTACGAATTCCAAACAACATGCCGTTACTACGTGGCAGGCGGAACAGGGTTTGTAACTCGACCCGTAGGTGAACTTTTTCTCCCACATTTTCAGGCGTGATCGAGGCGCGTTCATGCCCCCATTCGTGGTAAACCTCAGGTGCCGTATCCATTCGGGAGTTGATGGTGAGAGTCCAGTTGAGTCGACGCACTGGTTGACCTAAGCGGATCATTAACAAGTACTTTAATGCGCGCTCAAATACACCCATTCCATGAATGACATGCCTAAGTCGAACTGGACGCTCCAGTCTGCTGCACAAGTGATCATGGCTGCATCGGCATACAGATCGTCATCACGCTGATCCATTAGAACAAAATCACCTTGTGCCTGACGGGTAATATATTCCGCTGGCTCGCAAGGCAAGGTGCTTTTATCGCCAAAAAAAAGGGTAGGTCATGAACACCTTCTTGATTGTTTAAAAGCGAGCTGATTAGCCTGCTGATCAGCGAGTTTAATAGCTAGTTGAGTAGGAACAAAAATCCCTTCGGATTTCTAATGATTGAAATGCGAAGGGATTTTAATGATGGGCAAATAGTATGGTGAGTGAGCCGTGTTTGTTAGGCCTCTATTTTTTTGGGCCGGCCCTTTGGTAGGGGGCTTGCTCTACGATTAGTGAGGCGCTCTATTTTCTTAATAAACTTCGCATTGCCTAATGCCCATCCTTTATTGGTGCCATCAGAAATCGTGTTTAGTTCTTCTGCTGTCAGCGGCGTTTTAAACAGCTCCCGATACGCTTGGCAGCGTTCCTTCTCGGTTTTACCAAGTTGCTTATAGATTCGATGTTCGGTAATACACTCATCCACCTTGCCAAGTGCATTATGCGCGTAGCTGCTCCATTGATAAGCTTTGGGGTTTTTGGTTAGTCCGGAACGAACAGGGCTATTTTCGATATAACGGCTACAGCTCAGCAGGTATTCAGATGGGTCAAGCACGGTTGCCCTATAGCGACCTTCCCACAGAGCGCCCTGATTGTCGTAGTTGTCGTTAAAGTGTTGTACGTAGTTTCGGCCTAAGGATTGCAGTGTTTTTGATATGCTATTGTCTTCTCCTGGACTGACCAGTAGGTTGACCTGATTAGGCATGAGTACATAAGCATGAATTTTCAGGTCATTGTTATAGGCGGCAGCATAGAGACAGTCGAGATAGTATTGATAATCGACATCGTCGAAGAAAATATCTTGCTGGTCAATGCCGCGTTGAATAATCTGTTGCGGCTGATTTTTGATATAGTAGCGAGGTAAGCGTGCCATATTTTCCGGTAATGTTTCAGTTAGTGACAGACTGAATTATATCAGAGATTCAATATGACCCCCATGAAAATGCTTTAAAAGCATGGGGTGTTTGGCACAAAAAATACTTTTTTTATCCAGTTATTTGATCTAAATCACATTTACTTGATCTATGTTAATTGGCGTTTGATTGTTTTTCCCCAATGACGTCGATTGACCTGCTGGTCTGATTCGTAGGCTGTTACCGTCGCTTTGATGTAAAAGTTGTCTGCATCACAGCTAAAGCTACTATCGGATTCCGTGCGTATCGACCAGTCACCCCGATGCATCCAGCACACATAGTGACTAGTGGCAGAGTAACTGAGAGGGTTATCCAGTTTGATAGACCAAGAGGAATGGTCATGGTGTCGAGTACATAAACCATGGCCAGGCATTTCAGTTTCACCCGTATCTTCTATGACGTGATAGTGAGTCTTACCCTTTTGAATATCGCGTTCTATCCAGCGTCTAGTCTCAGCCGGGAGATGGTTTTTGTATTCGGGTAATGGGTTCGGGTTTTCTGGCTCGGCGACTTCAATGCTGTCGTTGCCGAACCGAACAGGCAATACAACCGAGGAATCGGAGCCGAGTTTTATTTGGGTCGTGTTCACTTGGTTTGGTGGTAATACCATCGGCCAATAATGATTTGATATTGCGACCCGTATTTTGTGGCCAGGCAGAAACCGATAACCACATTCGTCGAGATCAATATCGACAGTCTCAAATTGTCCCGGCACCATTGGTTTTGGATTTTCATTGCCATCGCGATGTGCTAAGTTAAGTACGCCCCAGGTGACACGATTGACATCACCATCAATGACACCATCAGCATGGATATCATTTAAACGAACAATAATATTGCCTAACGGTTTGTCGATGGCAACTTTCAGTCGCAGTTTTATCCTACCCAGAATTTCAACTGGTTGAGATAATGGTTCGGTATCGAATACTAGTGAGCCAGCATCGTCAACCCGTTGGTCACCGGGTAATTCGCCTTCGGGTTTGAGTGTGAATATCTCACCACTAGCGGTACCACAATCGAGCGGGGAACGAAGAGAGGCTTGTTGAATGTCTTTCGGAAGATCGACTGGAATATCCAGTAACTGCTGAAAAGGGCCGAGGAAGTATTGTTTTTTGGTAATATTGGTTGATGGCATTTTTGTCTCTGCCACCCATCGGCCCTGTTCGGTTTCACGACGTAGCGAGGGTCTCACGTTTTCTGATATATAGGCTCGGTAAGCGGGTAATTCACCTGACTTATTATCGATGCCCTTGAGCCAGCAGTCCCACCATCGTATCGCTTCGCCGATAAAATCCATGCGTGGCTTCGGCCATGCGAAATGAGGGTATTTATGTATCCAGGGGCCATTGACCGCTTTTGTAACAGCGCTGAAATTGGCCGCAGCAGCGGGTGGTGCGTTGACATAACCATCACCCCAGCCCGAAATAATCAAGGTGGGTGTCTCGATAG
>JBDNJA010000141.1:0-2921 GCA_041688005.1 Gammaproteobacteria bacterium | reverse complement strand
TGCCCTAATGCATTGTTCTAATTAGTTACATCCCTGTAACGATGCAGAAACGACACTTCCGCCATCCCTGGCGGTCGTATGTCACGGACGCATGTGAATGACGACGTTCTGAATAATATAGATCGTATACACCAATTACCCACTCCCCTTGTTCATATCAACCAATAGCGATTAATCACTGCAAACTGTCATTTTGAGATTGAACCTAGATTCCCAGTTGGATCACGAAAGTCTGCACAATCTCTTGACGCACCTAGAAAACCTGAAAAAAGACTCATCACCAACAAGGTGACTATGCATTTTTCAAGCTTCCTATGCACATCAATATCTTGCACACCTTTTTCGCGCCCAACCGAGGATTCTAGGTTGAAGAGTTGGGTGTTGTTATATAGCATGCGGTTTGTTCTTAACTCGGCCAAAAAACAGACCCATGTTACCGGCAAGCCTTAGCAAAATCCCATCTCCGCTCTATTTGCTATCCAGCAATGAGCCGTTGCTCGTGCGCGATTGGCTGGATCAAGCCAGGCTAGTCCTGCGACAAAACGACTTTGAAGACATTCAAACCGTTACCACCGAGTCAGGCTTCGACTGGAATAGCCTGCTTGAAGAATCGGCTATGTTGTCACTTTTTTCGGCGAAGAAATGCCGTGTGATTATGATCAATAACGGAAAGCCTGGTCAGCAAGGGAGTAAAACAATTCAAGCCATTTGTGATCAACTACCTGAAGACATGGTTTTTATTTTCGTCATACCAGCACTGGATCAACCGACAAAGAAATCGAGCTGGTTCAAGCGCATACAGCAAGTAGGGGAGGTCAGTGAGCTCAAAACGCCAGGGAGTCATCAACTGGTTAACTGGATCATGCAAAGAGCAGGGAGCAAATCCCTCATTATTGACAGTCAATCCGCGGGTTTTTTAGCGGAGCGTACCGAAGGGAATCTGCTGGCAGCCGACCAGGAGCTAGACAAATTGTCGCTCCGTTTTTGCGATCAAAACACAGTGTCGTTCGAGGAAATCGAGCAGACTGTAGCGCAAAGTTCTCGATACAATCATTTTGTACTGGCTGATGCCTGCCTGGAAGGAAAAGTTAAACGAGCCATTAAAATTCTTCATAGCCTGAAGGACGAGGGCTATGTCACGGTACAATTACGTTGGTCTCTACAATCCGCACTCGAGCAATTAATGGGCTTACAGCAGGCACAAAATGTGGGTCGAATGGGGCCGAAAGTATGGCAGGAATTGCGTATTTGGGGTTCGAAGCAACGCCTTTTTGAATCGGCTTTAAAGCGCTTGAAAGGTGATCAAATTGAGCGTTTATTACAAAGCTGTGCTACATTAGACCGCATTAACAAAGGCCAGCAGCATGATGACTTTCCTGATCGAGACTGGCTTCTTTTGAAAACAATTGTGTGTCGCTTTTGCGGACTTAAGTCGATCTCTCAGCTTGAGCAGGAATCTTAAATGAGTGTTGTCCTAAATAGCCCTATCTCCGATTCAGGTGAATCAGAAAGGGATGATATTAGTCACTACATGAAGCAACTAGGCGAGCAAGCTCGAATGGCTGCAGACGTGCTGGCACAGGCTAGCACCAAAATCAAAAACCAGTCATTGCTGCAGATTGCCCAGGTAATCGACAGCCAGCGCGACAGGATCAAATCTGAAAACGCGAAAGATATGACCCAAGCAAAAGCTGATGGTCTGGATGCCGCTATGCTTGATCGTTTATTACTGTCAGATGACCGAATTGATGCCATGATTGCAGGGTTGCAACAGGTTGCATCTTTGCAAGACCCTGTCGGTGAAATAAGCGAGATGGAATTTCGACCTAGTGGAATCCAGCTAGGTAAAATGCGTGTGCCATTGGGCGTGATTGGGATTATTTACGAATCAAGGCCGAATGTCACGATTGATGCCGCTGCCCTTTGTATCAAGTCAGGTAATGCCAGTATTTTACGCGGTGGTAAAGAAGCATTGAATTCGAATCAAGCCATTTATGACTGTATCAAACAGGGCTTACAGCAAGCTGGCTTAAGCGAGTATGCCGTTCAGGTTGTTAATACAGCCGATAGGGTGGCAGTTGGCGTAATGCTCAATATGAGCGAATCAATAGATGTCATTATTCCAAGAGGTGGCAAGTCATTAATCGAACGTATTTCGAACGAATCAGCGATTCCCGTCATCAAACACCTCGATGGCATTTGTCACGTTTTTATTGATGATAAAGCGGATAAAACCAAGGCGTTTGATATTGCACTGAATGCTAAAACACGACGTTATGGTGTTTGCAATGCAATGGAAACACTACTGGTAGCAGCGTCGGTCGCGGACAATATTTTGCCAGACTTGATTGATGCCTATGTTGAAAAAGACGTTCAGCTTCGAGGTTGCGATAGGGCAATTTTATTAAGCCCAGACAAAATGATTGCCGCGAGTGATGAAGACTGGGATACCGAATATCTCGCACCCATATTATCGATTAAAATAGTAGATGATATGGATCAGGCAATAGAGCACATTAACCGTCATGGTTCACATCACACGGATGCCATTGTCACCGAAAATTATACAAAAGCGAGGGCTTTTCTACGGCGAGTCGACTCAAGCTCCGTTATGGTGAATGCCTCTACCGCTTTTGCCGATGGCTTCGAATATGGTCTTGGTGCGGAAATAGGCATTAGCACCGATAAACTTCACACCAGAGGCCCCGTCGGATTGAAAGGCTTGACCTCTCAGAAATATATAGTATTTGGAGATGGCCACATACGGGACTAATATGATAGGCATTTTTGGCGGCACTTTTAACCCAATTCACAAAGGCCATATTCAGCTCGCGAAACAAGCTTTAGAGCGTCTAGCGTTAGACGAGGTTCACTTCCTGCCTTGTGCCAATCCAGTTCATCGAGGTGCGCCGCAGGTCAGT
>JBDNJA010000140.1:0-24679 GCA_041688005.1 Gammaproteobacteria bacterium | reverse complement strand
GAACTCTTTGAAGGGACCTTTGCCGAAGGTAATTCCCAATCCATTGGTGTAGCCGCTATCATCTCCAACAAAAACGTCATTTTCGAAGGTTAAGGTAAAAAATTCTGGGAATTTCTCTTCCGCCTTGGCATTTGCGAAATGTAATAGGATGATAGTCAAAACGATAAACAAACACTGATGTCGAGGCGTGATGCGCAAACACATAAAACAATCCGTAAAGTGCAGTTAAAAAGAGTTGATCGAAATCCAAAGGTTGCTCAGGACCACCAAAGTTCACTACATAACACTACCTTTCTACTCATACAGCAACCCATTCAAAATAATATCAACCAGCGTCTGCTTGGCTTCTTCGAATGCTTCATCTGATAAGGGTTGACCGTTGTTCAGCACATTAATTTGTGTACTAAAATCGGCGTAGTGCTGGGTTGAGGCCCAGATCATATACAGCAGATAACGTGGATTAACGGGGCGGAGCATGCCTCTATCGATCCAGCTCTGAATTCGCTTTTCACGTGATTCACACCATTCAAGCAGGTGGCTTTCCATGTAGTCTCGAGTCATCGGTGCGCCGTGAATTATTTCATTGGCCCAGACTTTCGACCCATTCGGTCGACTGCGTGATAATTCCATCTTTGCGCTGATATAGGCGGTAAGCGCTTCGCGAGGATCATCATGATCATCAAATTGATCCGCCGCTTTTAACCAGACGTTGAATACGTCGTCGATGACGCGTTGATAGAGTTTCTTTTTGGATGAAAAGTAATAGTGGATATTGGCTTTGGGCAAATCAGCGCGCTTACCAATTTCGGTCATCGTAGCGCCCTGAAAACCACGATTAGCAAACACTTCTTCAGCAACACGCAGAATCAACTCCTCACCTCGTCTGCGGCGCTCTACATTGGTTGTCGAGATCATATCTCCGGATTGCTTACGTTTAACATCCAAGCTGCTTGCCCTCGCTGATTATCTGCATCTAATTTTAACAGAAACAGTGATAATGACGGTAGGGAGATTGTGTTGTATCGCATTAAATCTAGTGATCAGCCTGACAAGTTCCCCCTATATAGATTAGAATTTGATCCACCCAGTGAAAATACTAAACCCCGAGAGATATTTATGAGCCACAAAGTCCATCTGATAGACCACCCTTTGATTCAACACAAACTAACCCTTATGCGCCGGAAAAAAACGGCGGCAGCAGAGTTTCGACGCCTTTTAAAGGAAATTAGCCTATTGATTGGATATGAGGCTACGCGTGATCTGGCTATGACAACGAAGGCAATTGAGACGCCACTCGAAGCAATGGAGGCTCCCATTTTGGCGGGTAAAAAGATGTGTTTCTTTTCTATTTTGCGCGCCGGTGAAGGGCTCTTATCTGGATTGGAAGAGCTAGTGCCCTCAGCCAGAATCGGTCATGTCGGGTTATACCGTGACCCTGTCACTTTAGAGGCTGTTGAGTATTATTTTAAAGCGCCCGCGGATCTTGAACAGCGACTCTGCATTGTGGTTGACCCGATGCTAGCCACAGGCCATTCGGCATCGGCAGCTCTCACCAGGATTAAGGGAGCAGGCGCGAAGAACATTCGCTTTATTTGCCTTTTAGCTGCCCCTGATGGCATACAAACACTCAAGAATGATCATCCAGAAGTGCCTATCTACACTGCTTCTCTGGATCGAGAATGCAACGAGAAGGGTTATATTTTGCCAGGCCTGGGCGATGCTGGGGATCGATTATTTGGTACTCGATCAGGTAATATAAAAAAGAAATAGGATGTGCGTCGGGTTACGCGATAAGGCTAGCCCGACCTACCTCATTATTCACATAACTTAACGAACCTAATCAAGCTTTATATTTAGACACGCCCACAGGTGAATTAATTTAAAAAAACTATTTCCTAACATCAAGTGAAAACTATTATTTATCGCCAACACCCTGCCCCGTATTTTTCCAAAATCATCTAAGTTTAATTTCATTTTCTTCGCCCGTTGTTTCCACAATCGGCGAGCGAGTTTCTGTATGCCTTCCATACCGCCATACTCATCGACTATCAATATAATTTGAGTTTGCTGCCGCAGGAATCCATCGAGAGGCTGTGTTAGCGACATGGTAATTAATAATTCCTTGTTTGTGTATTTCTTACGAACAGACTTTGTCAACTATCATGCCATAAAGACAAATTTAAGCAGGGATAACTACAGGACAGGCGGGGTTGGATTATTCAGTATTACTATTGTGATTTCAAATTATTCTACACTACTTTGGGCGGTGTCCATGTAAGAGGCTCCCAAAACCCAATAAAAAAGGAGTTTGCTCGAACTGTAAAACTTCGAACAAACTCCCAATGAAAAATAACAATAGCCGGTTCTTCGTAAAACTATATGCCGAGCAAGTCCTTAACTTCGTCCAGGGCCTCGATTGATCCACCGTGATCTCCAGACTGATGCAACGTTTCACCCTTTGCTCGCAACAATTTAACCCTGTCCATATCTGCCATGCTTAGTGACGAACCGATCATCGCCTTGTCGATTGCTTTCATGTCGGTCGGGCAACTATAGGCTAATGCTGATCCTGCTGTTAGTACCGTGCTTAGGGCTAGTATATTCAAACTAATTCTTTTCATAACATGATCCTCTTCCTTTGTGGTTTCAAATTAATCTAACGGGTACCACCGGAAAACCCGATCCGGCTGAGTTGATTATGTCGATTAAAAAAGGCAAATCAACAACTCTGGGATTTGTTCACTCTAAAACCAACAGACAATGGCAAAAATGAAGCCTGCATCAAGACAAAAACCTAATCCTCCGTTATTGAGTGACGATTGATTGCACGACGTCATCAATTATTTCACCGATAATCACCATGTCCTCAACATCAAAGGTCAGGGGGATACGTAAATCAAAAGTTGTCGCTAGCACTTTTAGTGTATTCGGTAGGTGCTGCTTTGATTCAACATAGCGCCAACTATCATAGCGACTGGTAAAGCCCTGGGGTTCGGCACTTCCAAACCATTTCAACTCTACACCGCGTTTGGCACAGGCTTTGACGAAGATATCAATTTGACTCTCTTTTAATTGCTCTACTCGAAACTGCAGTGAACTCGCCACATAGCGTTCCTTGTCTGGACGTGCTGAAAGCTGAATATTCGAATTTTCTGCGAGTCGTTTTTCGAGGGCGCGATATCGCTGATTCCAGCGCTTGCAGTTTTCGTCTAGTAACGGCAGCTGTGCCCGTAAGATAGCGGCGCGTAGATTATCCATTCTTCCGCTGTAGTTCGGGGTATCGAGTTTTATGTCTTTGAATGATTCGACATCGGGTGCTGCATCATGGCGTTCGAATAACATATACGAGCCGGAATGCATGACAGCTTTCGCCATTAGCTCTGCATTGTCGGTTGTCAGAAAGCCACCTTCGCCTGAATTCAAGTGCTTGTACGTTTGCGTGCTAAAGCAGGCCACCAATCCAAAGCTACCGGATTTTTTGCCATTCCAATAGGCACCCATGGTATGCGCACAGTCTTCTATTAAGGCAACACCGTATTTTTCGCAGAGCTTTACTACCTCATCCATATCGGCGATATGGCCACGCATATGAGACATTAGAAAGAAACGTGCTTTCGATGATTGCATCATTTGTTCAAGGTGAGCAAGGTCAACGCAATAGTTATCGTCAATCTCAACCAGAACCGGCTTTCCACCCGCATTATCGATCGCCCCAGGTACGGGGGCCAAAGTAAACCCATTGGTCAGCACCGCTTCACCTGGTTTAATGCCAGCCGCTTTTAGCGCTATGTGTAAAGCATAGCCACCCGAAGCACAGGCCAGACAATATTGCTGTCCCATGTAGTTGGCAAACTCGGTTTCCAGCATTGCAGCTTCTGAGGTTTCGCCTTCCATTACGTTGTAGCGATGCAAGCGACCCGAGCGCATGATTTCTACCGCGCGCTCGATGCCACTTTCAGGGATTGGCTCCTGTTGGGTGAAGGGTTTGTCAAAAACTAAATCAGACATTTAACGTTCTCTTAGTAGTGTTTCTGATCGTAAACTTCGAAGTCCCATTCCTGTTCAGGAAAATACTTTCGTAGTCGCCAGTCACAAGCACGGGCATGACCTTCCATACCTTCGATTCTGGAGATACGTGAGCCAACCGCACTAAATACGCGGTTCGCTTCTTCGTCGATTTGCTGATAAGTCAGCACCTTCATGAATTTTTGCACATTGAGTCCACCACTATAACGACCAGCGCGTTTAGTGGGCAAAATATGATTGGTACCAGAGCACTTGTCACCATGTGTGACGGTACTGCCTTCACCCAAAAATAGCGACCCATAGTTATTCAGATTTTGCTTCCACCATTCAAGATCATCAGTCATCACCTGCAAGTGTTCACTGGCGTATTCATCGCTATATTTCACCACTTCTTCACGGCTATCACAGACGATGATTTCTCCGTAGTCGTTCCAGGCCTGGTTAACGACATCGGCATTGGGCATATCGGCAGCCACTTTTGGAATTAACTCAGCTACTTTTTCGGCCAATGCATGTGACGTGGTGAATAGCCAGACAGGTGAGTTAATACCGTGTTCTGCCTGTGACGTAAGGTCAACCGCAATTGTCATCGGGTCTGCACTGTCGTCAGCAATAATGGCCGACTCAGTTGGCCCAGCAAAAACATCAATACCAACCTGACCAAATAATATTCGTTTGGCTTCGGCGACATAAGCGTTACCTGGGCCTACGATAATATCGGCAGGCTTTCCGGTGAATAAACCACTGGCCATTGAGGCAACGGCTTGTACCCCACCCATTTCAAGGATCATATCGGCACCAGCCAGATCCATCGCGTAACACACTGCGGCATCGATAGAGTCACCACGCGGTGGCGATGCAGCCACCACAAAAGGCACGCCGGCCACTTTGGCTGTGGCAACACTCATAATCGCCGACGCTGCGTGAGCATAGCGACCACCAGGCACATAACAACCGGCAGACTGCACCGGCAGGATACGCTGGCCGAGCTTAACCCCAGGCTCAGTTTCGATTTCGAAAGACTGCAAGCTATCGCGTTGTGCCTCGGCGAATCGAGATACCTGCTTGTAGGCAAACTGAATATCATCTTTGACTGATTGCGGCAGGCTAACAATTAAGCGCTGCTTTTTTTCGTCGCTAAGAATGAAATCACCTTCCCAGCCATCGAATTTTTTCGCTAGTGTTCGAACTGCTTGCTCACCATTTTGTTTAATATCACTAAGCATTGCCTCGACTGATTCGCGTACTTCACGATCGGAATCTTCGGCCGACAATCCGGGTTTCTTTAAATGTTGCATGGTTAAGGCCCTTTACTAAATCGAACTAGATTAAATATCTAGATTAAATATAACCGGGTAGGTTGAATACTTCTGGGTAACCGAATAATGAAATACTGCCACCAGTATGCAGGAAGACAACATTCTCACCCTTCTTGAAATGACTCTTGCGGATCAAGTCGACTAGCCCTGAGAAGCCTTTTCCCGAATAAACCGGATCCAGCAAAATACCCTCATACTGCGCCATTAGCTTAACCGCTTCAACCATTGCATCGGTTGGTAAACCATAGCCATCACCAACATAATCACTGTTTGCTACGACACGTTCACGTTTCACGATATCTGGACTCAAGCCCATGAAATCAGCGGTACGTTGCGCCAGGCTAAACACCATTTCTTCCTGCTTTTGTTTTGGTGCGCGAACACCCACACCGTAAACAGGAATACCTGAATTCATGCCTTCCATACCCAACACAAGTCCAGCCTGCGTACCTGAGCTACCCGTCGCGTGCACCAGATGATCAATTTTAAGTGATCGATCATTTGCTTGCGTCATTAATTCAATCGCGGCGTTTACATAGCCAAGCGCACCAATTTCGTTCGAACCGCCACCGGGGATAATGTAAGGGTTCTTACCATCGTCACGTAGCTTCTGCGCGAGCACTTCCATCTCGGCGTTCATATCAGTATTGGCAGCGCGTTTGGCTATCGTCGCCCCATGCAATTGATTGAGTAAAACATTGCCATTGAAAACATAAGCATCATCTTCATAACCCGTTCTATCTTCTAGCAGAATGTGGCATTCAAGGCCCATTTTGGCTGCTATTGCAGTCGTTTGCCTCGCATGGTTCGATTGGGTCGCACCTTGCGTGATAATCACATCTGCTTTCTTTTGCTGAGCATCAGCCATCAAGAACTCGAGCTTACGTGTTTTGTTACCACCCGATGACAGGCCAGTACAATCATCACGCTTAATCCATAAGTTTGGACCACCCAGCGCTGCAGATAGGCGCGGCATTGGCTCTAGTGCAGTTGGCAGATGGGCAAAGTGCAGACGAGGAAATCGTGAAAGATGCATTTTAGGCTCCTAAAGTTATTTTCGAACATAATTACATAAAAATATTGCCTAAAACAATGCAAATTTCTTTGTTTAAAGTTATTTTTTGTTATATTCCATTTCGATATTTTAATCGTAGTAACAGTCATGGATCTTAAAGGTTTAGAAGATTTACTCGCATTACTGGAAGAGCAATCTTTCACCCGTGCTGCCAAACGAAGGCACGTCACACAACCGGCTTTTTCGCGCCGGATACGCTTACTCGAAGAATGGCTAGGTGTTGATATTGTTGATAGACGCACCAAGCCTATCACCATTTTGCCTGCTGGAAGGGAGCTAGAAGACGGTTTTAGGGACTTGGCAACACGCTTGTATGCTCTACGCAGCCGACTACAGGCAAAATCTAAAAATCAGAACAGAATCAGTTTTATCGCCCAACACACGTTAGCAATGTCGAGATTCCCGCGGCTCATTAAAGCCATCAAACAACAATTGCCTGATACCACCTATCGAGTGACTCCGGTGAATAACCATGATTGTGAGGCCCAATTTAGAAAAGAGGGCCAATTTTTACTCTGTTACGAGACGCCGCACTTCAAATTCGATTTTTCTCATACATCCGTTCAGAGAATATTCCTCAACAAGGACTCACTTATTCCCGTTATCAGTCGTGATGCCTTGCATCAGTTCGAAAACATTCAAGCACTGTTAGCAGGAAACATTCCGATGCTGATGTACCAGGAAGGAGGTTTTATGGCCGACGTGATAGCCAGAACCTGCTTACCCCGGGTCATGCGCGACTATCAGATAGACGTCATTTGCGAATCCGCGTTTTCAGCCAGCCTGAAAGAAATGGCATTGGCCGATATGGGCGTCGCCTGGCTGGCCGAAGGCATCATTGAAAAAGAGCTCAGTGCCGGTACATTAGTATCGCTCGACAGCTACTTTGGTGTCATTGAGCTTGATGTCGTCTTGTATTATCGAGAAGACAATCACTCAAAACAGGCTAAGCTTGTTTTCGAATATTTTCAGTCAGCATTTTGAACGCCAGTTTAACTCACGTTCGACCCACCAGGATTCCACATAGAGACGCTGTTTTATTGTAATATCCTACAATGCTAGAGAAGCGCCCTTTTGGATTAAAAGGCAGCGCGTTCTTCATACTGGATAAAGGCACCGAAAGGCTTAGTATCCATTCAGGTTCCATCTAAAAATTAAGCCATGTAAAAATAAAACCATGCATATTCGAACCGCCACCGCTAATGACTTTAGTCAAATTTGGCCAATATTCCACGACATAGTAAAGGCGGGGGATACCTATGCCTTTTCACCTGAAACAAGCCAACTTGAAGCTCAAGAAATTTGGCTAAAACAGCCCCAGAAAACATTTGTAGTTGAAGAAAATGGCAAGGTGCTGGGCAGCTACTACATAAAAACCAACCAAGCTGGCCCCGGAAAACATGTCTGTAATTGTGGTTACATGGTCTCATCAAATACCCGAGGCCAGGGACTTGCGACAATGATGTGTGAACATTCGCAGGCAATCGCTCGCGAAATGGGTTACAAAGGCATGCAATTTAACTTCGTCGCCAGTAACAACATAATCGCCGTTAAGCTCTGGCAAAAACTCGGGTTTGAAACCGTTGGGAATTTACCTAAAGCATTCAACCATCCAGAAGCAGGATTTATCGATGCACTGGTCATGTATAAATGGCTTTGACCTCAGGTTTTTTGCTCACTCGGCACTGGCGCGATACGCCAACCGGGATTTGCCTCGACTTTTGGTTAGTCAGCGAACAAGGCCCTATCCACATTTCCATTCCCCATCAAAAAGCTATTTTTTTTATCCGTACGGCGGACAGTGATCAAGTAGTGACATTACTGAAAAAAATAGGCGCTATGTCGATCAAACCATTAGACCTTCAGTCATTTAGATTTGAACCGATGAGTGGCGTGTACTTTGACTCGCAACAAAAACTTTATCGAGCACGTGATCTGTTAAAACAAAACAATCTGTCTTGTTATGAATCGGATATTCGTCCTGCCGATCGCTATTTGATGGAGCGCTTTATCACAGCACCCGTGTCGATCGAGTTTGATGACAATCAAAACATGATCGAACCAGCCCGACTCAAGCCAGCCAAATACACCCCAGCCTTCGAAGTCATGTCATTCGACATCGAAACAGATTACCTCACAAGCGCATTATTTTCGATCGCCTTTGTGTCTAATCACAGGAGAAAAGTTTTGATTATCGGCGATAATGAAAATACCAGCCTGGTTGAATATGTGGTAGATGAAAAAACGCTTTTGACTCGTTGGATCGAAACTGTTACTGACATCGACCCTGATATTTTTATTGGTTGGAATGTTGTTAATTTTGACTTTAGAGTATTACAGAAAAGGGCACAAACATTAGGCATTGTGTTGACAATAGGTCGCAGTCAAACGATACCGTCCTGGCGTAAAGCGCAGACTGAACCTAATCATCACTTTATATCAATTCCAGGGCGAGTCGTACTCTGCGGCATCGATACTCTGAAGAGTGCTACTTACAACTTTCCGAGCTTCTCACTCGAGTCGGTTGGCCAGGAATTACTGGGGCGCGGTAAGTTAATTCATGACAGTCAGTCGTTACACGATCCATTATTCAAAGCGAAGGAAATTCGCCGTCAGTTTCATGAAGAAAAATCAAAGCTTGCGGCTTATAACCTGGAAGACTGTCAACTCGTGCGCGATATTTTCGACAAGGCTGATCTGATCAGTTTTGCGATCGAACGAGCCAGACTAACAGGACTTGAGATGGATAAGGTCGGTGGCTCGGTCGCTGCATTCGACAACCTCTATTTGCCACGACTTCACCGCAAAGGGTTTGTTGCTCCCAATATTGGTGATTATCAAGGCGAGCTCAGCGCGCCTGGCGGTTACGTGATGGATTCGAAGCCCGGTATGCATCAAAGTGTTTTAGTGCTCGATTATAAAAGTCTTTACCCCAGTATTATTCGTACATTCAAGGTTGACCCCTATGCGCGAATTGCGTCTAAAAAATTAAAATCAAACGACATTATCGATGGTTTTGATGGTGCTAGTTTCAGCAAACATGACAATATTCTGCCAGATATTATTGCCACACTCTGGCAGGCTCGCGACGTTGCTAAACGTGACCAGAATGCGGCCTTATCTCAGGCCATTAAGATTATTATGAATTCGTTTTATGGCGTGCTCGGCACA
Source organism: Gammaproteobacteria bacterium (assembly GCA_041688005.1). Lineage (GTDB taxonomy): Bacteria > Pseudomonadota > Gammaproteobacteria. Next base: position 15,088 of record JBDNJA010000140.1, on the reverse strand, counting down.
CCAGGTTGTCGGGTGCACGATTCTCGCTTAACCAGTTCGATTACTAAACGAAGTCACGCCATCATTTTGCAAACAATCAAGCTCATCGAAGCTGAAGGCTATGATGTCATTTATGGTGATACAGATTCGGTTTTTGTCTCGTTACAAGGCGCTTGCGACAATCAACAAGCCACCGCCATTGGTAAACGATTAGTAGTGTTGGTTAACCAATACTGGCAGCAAACCTTAGAGCAGGAACATGGCCTCCCTTCGTATCTAGAAATGGAATTCGAAACACATTTTAATCAGTTTTTTATGCCGACTGTCAGAGGATCTGATCAGGGCAGCAAAAAACGTTATGCTGGATTAATAGAGGATGAAAAGGGTAATCGGGTCATACACTATAAAGGTCTGGAAACGGTGCGCACTGATTGGACTGATTTGGCGAAGGTTTTTCAGCAAAAGTTGTATCAATTGGTATTTGATGGCGAGGCGTACGAAGACTATATTTTGCTAACGATTGACTTACTGCTTAAGGGAGAATACGACAATCAGTTGAAATATCGCAAACGCTTGCGAAAACCGCTGGTAGATTATATTAAGAATATCCCGCCCCATGCGCAGGCTGCGATCAAGGCCGAGTTATTGTTTAAAAAAATGGACCAGCCATCCCGTTATAGAAATAAAAGCTGGATTGAATACGTCATTACGCTTAGCGGCGCTGAAACTCTGGAATGCCAAAAATCAAAACTCGATTATGAACACTATATCGAAAGGCAGTTAACCCCTATCGCCGATACCATTTTGACTGCGGTAGATAGTTCGATGGAAGCAGTTACCGGGCAGCAGCAAAATTTATTTTAGTTGCAGTAGCTAACTGCAGTAGTTAGCTGCAGTAGCTCACTCTTGAACTAACTGCAGCCTCACTTTAGGACGCCTATTCGTCGCTAGGCTTACTAAGACCTAGTTTTTTCAAAGGCTCTTGACCAGCCGAATCACTGGCGCCAGTGCCCTTCGTGATCTTCCTTTTTGGCTTTCCTTTATCCTTGGTATCGCGCTTGCGGATTTTTTCTCTTGGCTTGTCTTCAACCTTTGCAGGTCTCTTGTCGCGTTTTTTACCGGTCGATTCTGGCTTGCTATTCCCGTCTTGATCTCGGCCTTGGTCTTGATCTCGGTTCTGGCCTTGATCACGAACTCTACTCTGGCCTCTATCGCGACTTTGACCCCGATCTCTATCTCTGCCTGCACCGGCATCGGCTATCTGTGCGATATCTTCCTTGCTGGCGATAGAAATATCGAGTGGATAGGTGCCGATACGAACGCGCTTTAAGCTTTCAAATAATTCATCGGGCATGCCATCGGGCATATCAACCAGGCTGTGTCCTTCGAATATCTTGATTCGGCCAATATTCTTGCTGTCGATATTGGCCTCGTTGGCAATGGCGCCAACAATGTTACCGGGCATAATTTTATGCTCGTGTCCGACTTCAAGACGGTAGGTTTTCATGCCCTCTTCAGGCCCTGCACTAGCATCGCGTCGTGGTGAGCGTTCTTTGCGGGGTGAGCGGTCATCTCTATCTCTGCCACGACTACCGCGGTCTTCACCTTTTTTCCAATCGTTATCGGCTTGCCTATTAGGTTTGTTTTGCAATAGAAAGGGTGTATCGCCTTGCAACATTTGTGCTAATGCGCCTGCGATCTCTAATGGTGTTGCGTCGCTTTCAATTTGATATTGCTCGACCATTTGATAAAACATTTTTGATTTATCACTTGCAATGGCATCAGTAATACGTTGTTTGAATCTTTCGATGCGCTTATCGTTAATGAGCTCGGTCGATGGCAATTCCATCATTTCGATTTCTTTTCGGGTGGCCTTTTCGATAGCGCCTAGCAAGCGTCTTTCGCGCGGTGCTACAAATAGAATCGCATCACCTTGACGGCCAGCACGACCGGTTCGACCAATTCGGTGGATATAGGCTTCAGCATCGTAGGGAATATCATAGTTAATGACATGACTAATTCGTTCCACATCAAGACCACGTGCGGCAACATCGGTTGCAACCAGAATATCGAGCTTGCCTTTCTTCAAGTTATCGATGGCTCGCTCGCGTTGATTTTGCGGAATGTCACCATTGAGTGGCGTCGAGGCATAACCTCGGGCTTCTAGTTTTTCGGACAATTCGACAGTTGCGGTTTTTGTGCGTACGAAAATAATGATCGCGTCGAATTTTTCTGCCTCGAGTATTCGAGTCAGGGCATCTAGCTTGTGAATACCGCTAACAGGCCAGAAGCGTTGGCGAATAGTATCTGCCGTAGCGGTCTTTAATTTGATCGTTACTTCGACTGGATTAGTTAGGTGCCTAGCCGCTATTCGTCGTATTTGAGTTGGCATAGTAGCCGAGAATAAAGCGATTTGACGCGTACTTGGCGTTTGCTCCAGCACCCATTCAACATCATCGATAAATCCCATGCGTAGCATTTCATCTGCTTCGTCGAGTACCAGTACCTTAAGGTTATTTAATTTAAGGTTACCTCGGCGCATGTGGTCCATCACTCGACCCGGAGTACCCACGACTACATGCACACCACGTTCTAGCGCACGAATTTGAGTACGAAATTCCTGTCCACCATAAACCGGCAATACATGGAAGCCTTTCATATGTTTGGCGTATTTCTGAAAGGCTTCAGCGACTTGCAGGGCAAGCTCGCGAGTGGGTGCCAATACAAGTACCTGTGGATCTTTTTGGTTGAGATCAAGATTAGTCAATATAGGCAGTGCAAAAGCGGCCGTCTTGCCAGTGCCAGTCTGCGCTTGACCTACCACATCACGGCCTTCGAGTAGCAATGGAATGGTTTGCGCTTGAATCGGGGATGGGGTTTCGTACCCAACCTCGTCAAGTATTTTGAAAATAGGTTTAGATAGCGCCAGTTGATCGAACGCAGTTACCGAATCGGTGGTCATGAGTAGAGCCTGAGAAAATATAGAATGCCTGGAACGCGGAAGCTCGATGAGCAAAGGCCAGAACGGGGGCATATTATACAGGTTTAAATATCTACTTGCATCATAAATCAACGTGCGAATCAACTACTTATCGGCTTAATCAGCTTGATTTGCACCGAAAATAGAGATATCGCTCGCAGCTATCCTTTTTATGAACGGTCTATACGGGCTCTTCATCCTTCATCCGTTATCCTTCATGCTCTACTCTTAATCATTGTTTTGGTCATAACCATGCTGCGCTTCAACTCCTGCTTTTCGCTGTTAACGGCGGTATTTGCATTATCTTTATCAAGCGAGGTATTGCCCCCCATCAGAATTATGGGGAAAATGGGCATCGCATAATGCTAATTCGAACCTGTCCATCGACCATAGCCCATGGGATGATTTAACCCGTCGTTTTGTCATGCCAACAAAAGATGGCATTAACCTATATGCCTATTCTAAATTTCAAATTTCCGACAAACGTTACAAGAATATATTTTGGTCCTATCAAAAAAGCCAATCAGCCAATACAACCGCGACGAGCAACTGGCTTTCTGGATCAATCTATACAACGCCGTCACCGTCAAGGTAATGCTAGATAACTATCCAGTTGTTAACATTCGAGAGATTAGATCAGGTTTTTTAGTCCCGGCCCCTAGGATAAAAAACTGGTTGAAGTTGAAGGCGAAAAAATGACGTTGGATGATATCGAACATCGAATATTACGCCCTATTTGGCAAGATGCTAGAGGTAATTGCGTTCGAGTTTATTAACCATCACCGTGCGGTCCTGGTGAAAAACAGCAAGCTTCTCGTATCTAGTATATATAATAGGTACAAGGCTGATTTTGGCGGCACCGATGTCAGCGTTATCGATCACCTTCGCCACTATGCGAAACCTCCGCTTGCCGACCAGCCAAGTAACATAGAGTCGATTGATAACGACGATCATTATGACTGGGCGTTAACAGCCTGAACCCACCAAAGGTTACCAGTCGTGACCCCCAGCTGTAACAAAAAATCCACGACTGAATCGGTAGTCCTGATATGATCTAATCATAATTCCAAAATGGTCGCCCAGACATGTCAGTTCGTTATGCCTATCACTCTCTAATAGAGTTTTCTACAGAATTATTTGTCGCCGTTGGTTTGCCTCATGAACGGGCCAGCGTGATGGCATCAGTTTTCGTCGAAGCAGATTTGCTTGGATTCACAACTCACGGTATGAACCGAATTTCGGCCAACCTGGATTGGCTGCTAAAGGGCGAATCCCGAATTAGTGGCGAACCTGATGTGATTGTTGATCGCGGCAATTTGTTCAACTGGGATGCCAATTTTCTGCCTGGCCCCTGGGTAATGTCGCAAGCAATTGACCAATGCATCGAGCGGGTCGCGACACGCGGTATCGTCACCGCCACGATACGCAAAAGCCAACACATCGCTTGTCTGGGTGCTTATTGCCCGAAAATCGTCGAGGCCGGTTATGTCGCGTTGATTACTTGCTCGACACCTAACGAACATTCTGTTTGCGCGCATGGAGGCATCGACCCTGTTTTCTCGGCTAACCCCATTGCTTTTGTTGCCCCTGCCGATGACTATCCCATTTTGTTCGACATTAGCATGTGCATTACCGCTGGTGGCTATGTGAGCCGTGCCCACCGCGCTGGAGAAAAAATGGAGGGTAAATACCTGAAAGATAATCAGGGAGAGGTCACCGATGACCCTGCCGCATTTTTCACCGATCCGCCAGGCAGTATTCTACCCATTGGAGGTATTTCGCATGGTTACAAAGGTTATGCGCTATCGATGCTAACCGAATTATTAAGCATGGCTTTAGGGGGTTATGGCCGCGCGAATGATAGCAGCGATGACGGTGAAGCCAACTCGGTATTCATCCAGATAATTGACCCGCAGGCTTTTGGTTCATTGGAGGCGTTCAAACAGCAAACCAACGCCATAAAATTGCTATGTGAAAATAGCCGAAGTAACGAAGGAGAGCCCTCGGTTCGAGTACCAGGGCAACGCGCCTGGCGCAGTAGACGGCAGCAACTTAAAAATGGAGTCGAACTCTACCCAACCATCATGCAAGATCTTGCAATCTGGGCTGACAGGTTAAACCTAAAACTGCCCTCTCCAACTATCTTGGTTTCAAGTAGCTAATGCGACATGATTACCGGCACTACCATAACCAATAACAAAGGGTGGAAATGTAATCCATATGACGATTAAATAACGCATGATAAAGACGACATCTATACTTTCCCCTAAGGCTTGAAGCAATGCAGCAAACTAAGTGGCGGTTTATACATCGATGATTAAGGGAGAGATACCACCACCAGAATCGGAATTACCAAGCAGCCCGAATAATTTACTTGGCATTGCATTGATGATGCTAGGCATGCTGCTAATGGCCTGCATGGACACAACGGTTAAGTGGTTAGTCGAAGCGGATGTTTCACCGATTCAGGTGTTGGCGATGCGTAGCTGGATTATTGTGCCTGTCATCTTGCTGGCCCTGCTCGCTCGTGGTCGGCTTAAGTTACTCAAAACCGCTCGTCCATTTGGCCATGGGCTTCGAGGTGGCTTAGGCATTTTTGCACCGCTGCCCTTTTTTGCTGCACTTAAATATTTGCCGTTAGCGGATGCTACGGTGGTGTTTTTTAGTTCGAGCTTTATTCTCACGGCGATATCGGCGATTTTATTAAAAGAAAGGGTCGGCATTCACCGCTGGAGCGCTGTTGTGATCGGTTTTGGCGGCGTGGTTATCGCAATGAACCCAGAAGGTGACAGCGATTACTGGGCTTATCTGCTGGTATTGTGCGCGGCACTCGCCTATGCAGGCATACAGGTCAGCGGGAAAAAATTGATGAAGCAGGATTCTGTCATTTCCCTCGTATTTTCATTCAACTTGATGATTGGCTTAGCGAGTAGCGCTATTTTACCCTGGGTGTGGGTACCCGTTTCATGGCCAGTCATTGGTGTCGTATTGCTAATGGCTTTACTGGCTGTGAGCGGACACATTGCATTGACGTCGGCATTTGGCAAGGCTCAGGTTTCGGCAATCGCGCCGTTTGAATATACTTCTCTTATCTGGGTTGTTTTGCTGGGTTATCTGTTATTTCAGGACATTCCGTCGCAGCAAGTTTGGCTAGGTGCGGCTGTAGTGATTAGCTGTGGGTTGTATATGATTTACCGTGAATCGTTACACGCCAGGCAGCGGCCTAACCGCAGGTTTAACCACCGGTAACGGGCGGGAAAAACCCAATTTCATCGCCAGACTTTAGTGATGTCTGCGCATCGCACATTTCATGGTTAAGCGCCATTAACACGCTATTTTGAGCCGAAAACTGAGATGTCCACGGCTCGCCTCGGCCTCGTAATAAATCAACCAGGTCAGCCACTGTGACATTGTTGCCATCAAACTCTAAATCTTCTTCTTTAGATTGCAGTGCCTCGCCAAGGCGGGCAAAATATTTTATCTTGATCAATTATTTAAACCTCATTTTCTTTATGGCTATGCTTTTATAACGCTATTTCGGGCCTAAATTTGAGACCAATCGAATAGTCGAATTTCAACCTGGTCACCGATTTCAACGCCTTCGTTATCGTCACGCAGCAAAATAAAACAGTTGCCTCGGCTCATCGAGGTGAGAATTCCCGAGCCCTGCTTTCCGGTCTTGCACACCTGCCATTGACCGTCTTCGCTTAGCGTCGCAATGCCGCGCTGAATTTCCAATCGCCCAGCTCTCTTACGCATCTTTTCTGTTGATGTGGCCCTGACTACCGGTACTTGCGTCGGTGGTGCACCCGAAAGCTTTCGTATCGCCGGAATCACAAAATGATTAAAGGTCACCATCACCGCGACCGGATTGCCCGGCAAACCAATAAACAGACTATCCTCGATTTTTCCGAAGGTAAGAGGTCGCCCTGGTTTAATCGCAATCTTCCAAAAATCAGGCTGACCGATGTCCTCCAGTGCGGTTTTAATAAAATCGGCCTGACCAACCGATACGCCACCCGTGGTAATGACCAAATCAGCCTTTTTCGCGGCGTCCAGTAATGCCGATCGAATACTGTCGAAATCATCCTGAATCACGCCGAGGTCTATCATCTCGACTTCTAACTGGGCCAGCATGCCGTATAGGGTATATCGATTACTATCGTGAATCTGGCCTTTTCCGAGTGGCCTATCTATCGATACTAGCTCGTCCCCGGTCGACATAAATGCGACTATAGGCTTGCGGTACACGTTTAATTCGCCGATGCCTAGTGAAGCCAGCACGCCTAAATCAGCCGGGCCTATCTTGTCACCCTGGTTTAAAACAACGTCTCCTTGCTTGATATCTTCGCCTGCATACCGAACATTTTCACCCAGCCGATGATTCGAATCCACCGCGATCAAACCATCATCGCCCTGCTCTGCCTGCTCTTGCATAATAACCGTATCGCAACCCTCAGACATCACTGCACCGGTCATGATTCGAATACATTGCCCTGGTTCGCAAACGACATCCAAAACTCGGCCCGCATAGGCACAGCCAACCTCTTCGAAGGTGCTGATGTGTCCTTCTCGTACATCGGTCTGTAAATCAGAGAAGGCAATAGCATAACCATCCATCGCTGAATTAGCATGGCCAGGAACATTAATGCTTGAGCGTACCGACTCACTACATATTCGCCCAAGGCATTCCCGAATAGGCAATAATTCCGATTGCTGTAAGGCAACGGTTTTAGCGTCGATTTGACTGAGCGCATGCGTAACGCTAATCGTGTTTGGATCAGTCGGATCGGCACAACTGGGTGATGATTTAATAGTACCTTTCATTTTATTTCAACAGATGGGTCGAACAGGCTATATTTGGACATAGAACAGCCGAAATTGGTAGCGTGAAATCAATAATTTTTAGAGGCTTTCAACTCTCTCCTGTTCACTCCTGCCTCTTTTGGGAAACCACTAAGGCTAATAAATGGTTACTTGCAATGCCATTTCCATCCATATTAGTATGTTCACGTTATCATTCTAATAAAGACGACGCCGTCGTGACGCTATAATTCGACAGGATCCAGTTGAAATTAATATCAGGAGAGGAATATGCAAAAGTCTTTAAATATCGACCCCGGTAAGTGTACAGGTTGCCTGCAATGTGAAATGGCCTGCTCATACGAACACACTGGGGCTTTTAATCCTTCTCGTTCATTTATAAAAGTATTTACCTTCCATGACGAAGGGCGATTCGCACCCTATACCTGCACCCAGTGTGAAGAGGCCTGGTGCCAACGCGCTTGCCCAGTTGATGCAATCAGTGTCGATCTAACCACTGGCGCTAAAGTCATCGCCGATGATAAATGTGTTGGTTGCAAAGTTTGCACTATCGCCTGTCCTTTCGGCACTGTGAATTATTCTCAGGCCACTGGTAAGGTTGTCAAATGTGATCTGTGCGGCGGCGATCCAAAATGTGCCAGCGCCTGCCCAACCGACGCCATTACCTATGTCGACTCAGACTGGACAGGTTATGACCGTATGCTTGCATCCGCTGCCAAAAGCCTGCCGTCGGTCGAGGTTACCACCTAGCGCCATTCCTAATTAAGTGATAATAATAGGACGATACCAATCACAAGACTCATAACTTCAATCAGTTCGATACCGGAGGAATAGAAATGTCCTGGACAAGAAAGATTCTAAGAGTGAATTTGAATGATGGCAGTTGCACACCAGAAGCACTTAACATGCAATGGGCGAAAGAATACCTGGGTCAACGTGGCCTAGCCTCGAAATACTTAAGCGAAGAAGTAGATCCAACCTGCGATGCACTTGGACCTGATAATAAACTGATCATGGCTACCGGGCCGCTAACCGGTACGATGGCCTCCACCGCAGGGCGATACTCCGTCATCACCAAGAGCCCACTTACTGGCGCCATAGCCTGCTCCAATTCGGGTGGCTTTATTGGTGCGGAAATGAAAAATGCCGGCTGGGATATGATTATCTACGAAGGTCGGTCAGACAAGCCTGTCTACCTGCTGATGCAGGACGATAAAGTTGAACTGCGACCGGCTGACGAAATTTGGGGGAAATCAGCTTGGGCGACCGAAGATATCCTACGCCAAAAACATCAGGACCCACAAATACGTATTGCTTGTATTGGTCGCACCGCCGAGGCAGGTTGTTTGTATGCCTCCATAATGAATGATAAACACCGCGCTGCTGGCCGCTCCGGCGTCGGCACAGTGATGGCATCGAAAAACCTTAAAGCAATCGCGATTCGTGGCACTCTAGGTGTTGGTAATCTCGAAGACCCCAAGGCATTTATGGCCGCGAGTGATGCGGGTAAAAAAGTGCTTGCCGACAACGCAGTCACTGGGCAGGGACTTCCCGCTTATGGCACCCAGGTATTAATGAATGTCATTAATGGTGTGGGTGGTTTACCAGCACATAATATGCGTGACGTTGGCTTTGCTGGCGCGGAGAATATTTCAGCTGAAGCCATGGCTGAGCCCCGTAAAAGTGATGGCAAACCAAACCTGACAACCAATGCAGGTTGTTTCGGTTGCACGATCGCCTGTGGCCGTATATCTACCGTTGATAAGACTCACTTTTCAGTAAAGGATAAACCCCAATACCACGGCGCGTCGGGCGGCTTAGAATACGAGGCAGCTTGGGCATTAGGTGCCGATACGGGTGTCGATGATATTGATGCGCTTACTTATGTCAACTTTCTGTGCAATGAAGATGGCTTTGATCCAATCACTTATGGCGCTACTCTGGCTGCGGCTATGGAAATGTTTGAAGACGGTGATCTTACCCTCGAAGACACCGGTGGAATTGAGCTTAAATTCGGATCGGCCAAAGCATTTGTCGAAGCTACCGAGCTACTCGTTAGCGGCGAAGGTTTTGCTAAGGATCTAGCTTTAGGATCAAAGCGACTATGCGAAAAGTATGGTCGACCCGAGTTGTCAATGAGCGTTAAAGGGCAGGAGTTCCCAGCTTATGACCCTCGTGGTATACAAGGTATCGGTCTCGGTTATGCGACCTCAAACCGAGGTGCCTGTCACCTGAGAGGCTATACCATTTCTTCTGAAATTTTGGGTATACCCGTCAAGACTGAACAGGGCGATGCTGAAGGCAAACCTGAATTGGTTAAGGCATTTCAGGATGCAACCGCATTGGTTGACTCTGCTGGCCTATGTATCTTCACTACTTTTGCCTGGGGCATGGACAATATTGCACCACAAATTGATGCCGCCTGTGAAGGTGACTGGAGTGTCGAAAATTGTCTTGAAGCTGGTGAGCGTATCTGGAATCTAGAACGAATTTTCAACACTAAAGCTGGGTTCAAAGCCAATGACGATAAACTTCCCAAGCGCTTGCTTGAGGAAGCGATCAAGAGTGGCCCAACCAAGGGACAAGTCAGTCGACTCGGTGAAATGCTACCTAAATATTACGAAATCCGTGGCTGGACACCCGAAGGAGTCGTCACTGACGAAACCCGACAACGACTATCCCTGTAACACATCACCCCTTCAGCAGTACGATGAAGGGGTTATTTTTTATATTAAGAGCTTCTCGTTATGCAACATATCATCATCGGTGCCGGGCCTGCGGGTGTTGTCGCGGCTGAAACGCTGCGAAAATACAATCCCACTGCTTCTATTACCATTATTGGTGATGAGCCTGAGCCACCTTACTCGCGCATGGCCATTCCTTATTATTTGATCAACAACATTAAGGAATCAGGCAGTTATTTACGCGACCCCGAAAAGCATTACAAAAAGTTAAATATAGAGCTACTGCAACAACGTGTTAATCGGATTGATGCAGATGCAATGCAAGTTGAACTAGCCGATGGCAGCAACCTAAGTTACGACAAACTACTATTGGCAACGGGTTCGCGACCAGTCAGCCCACCAATTCCGGGCCTGGACTTACCCCAGGTGAGCTCGTGCTGGACTCTGGAAGATTCGCGCGCCATCATCGAACTTGCGCAACCAGGTGCCAACGTTGTTTTAATTGGCGCTGGCTTCATCGGCTGCATTATTCTGGAAGCCCTTGTACGACGCGGTGTGAACTTATCTGTTATCGAAACAGGCAACCGCATGGTGCCACGCATGCTGAACGAAAAAGCAGGCGGCCTGCTTGAGCGCTGGTGTATCGACAAAGGTATCGATGTTCATTCGTCATGCAGCGTTCAGTCGATTACCGCAACCGACTCAGGTGTCGAAGTTAGCTTGAGCGATGGCAGTCAATTACCCGCCGCACTGGTAATCACCGCAACAGGTGTTAAATCAAATATCGAAATGCTTGCCGACTCAGGTATCCAAACTGACCAGGGCATAGTCGTCAATAATCAAATGCAAACTAGCCTGGAGCATATTTACGCTGCGGGTGATGTGGCGCAGGGCATGGACTTCTCTACTGGTAACTATGAAGTTCAGGCCATCCAACCCACCGCTACCGATCACGGTAGAATTGCGGCGATGAATATGGCTGGCATATCCACCCAGCATCACGGCACCGTTAACATGAATGTGCTCGATACACTGGGCTTAATTTCCTGCTCATTCGGTCTGTGGATGGGTGTCGAGGATGGAGAGCAATCCGAACTTTATAATCCAGAGCAATTCCGCTACATCAATCTTCAATTCGATGGCAACTATCTGGTCGGTGCCAGTAGCGTCGGTCGCACTCAACACATTGGTGTACTGCGCGGTTTAATTGAATCAAAAATTGAACTCAATAAATGGAAAGCTCGCTTAATTGAAGACCCAAGTTGCTTCATGGATGCTTATATCGGTTGCACTCAAGAGCTTGGGTATCACTAAGGAGGCTCCGCTTCTTAGTAATTTCTAATGAATATAAAAATAGAATTTTATGCGTCATTGATGAAGTATTTACCGCCCGGAAAAGAACGTTTCCGGCGAGACATCAAAGTTGACGATGGTTTCATTTTAAATTGCCTAATCAGGCAATACCAAATATCAGAAGCAGAAGCACACATCGTTTTGGTTAATGGACATTTTGTTAATCACGCAGACCGCGATACCAGGGCACTTGAAAGTGATGATGTCGTATCAGTATGGCCTCCAGTAGCTGGCGGATGAAGTCACCTCCCCACGACGTTGAAAAGTTCGAGTATGAAATGGGTTATGCTGCCGATGAATTCGGGTCAGTATTAAATGGTCCATTTAGCGGTGATAAGTCGGATTACCATTGCCAAGAAATATCTAGTCATAATTGGCTGATCAATCAGGCAGGTCACCTATTCCAATTAAAAATTCAAGTTTCTGAGAAGCCCCCACGTAAACTCGGGCTATTTTCGTTACCGGTTTTACGCGTTGAATTTGAATTACTTAAGACAAGTCCAAAATTACAGGACAGGTTTTTTGAGCGCTTTTTCAAATACTTTCATAAAGGCGGTGGCTAGGCGTTGGCCACGTAGCGAAAAGAAAAATCACCATTTACCTCGCCAGAAACCACACAATAGTCGCCACCAAAAACAGCGCGTATACTACTCGCCCTATCGATCGATTCTAAGTCATTAGCATGAATAAACAACAAAGTAACCGATATAGCCGCCAAATCCGACTTGGCCAAATTGGCGAGCTCGGCCAACAGAAGATCATCGATTCAACTGTATTGATTATCGGCATGGGTGGGCTAGGATCACCCGCTGCCCTGTATCTCGCTGCCAGTGGTGTCGGCAAACTCGTCATTAGCGATTTCGATATCGTCGAAGAATCGAATTTACAACGCCAAATTATTCACACCAATCACGCGATCGGTGACAATAAAGTTGATTCCGCCAAAAACAGTATTAAAGCGCTGAACCTTCACTGCGAAGTCGAAGCGATTAATTATCAGATCGACGGTGATGAGCTAAAGACAATCATCAATCGAGTCGACCTGGTGCTCGATTGTAGCGATAACTTTCCGACCCGATTCGAAGTTAATCGCTATTGTGTCGAGTCGGGCACGCCTCTGGTGTCGGGGGCCGCAATTCGGCTAGAAGGCCAAATTTTAAGCTACCAACCCAACGCGCAAAGCCCTTGTTATCAATGCCTCTACAGCGAAGCAGTCTATGAGAATTCAGAAAGCTGCGAAATGGAAGGCATTCTTGGCCCTGTGGTTGGTGTCATTGGCACCATGCAAGCCTTACAAGCCCTGATGATTTTGACAGATAATGCAGCGCCTTTCGTGGGTAAGCTGCTATTATTCGACGCCGCAGCAATGGAGTGGCAGCAAGTAAAGCTGTCGAAGAACCCAAAATGCCCGGTTTGTGCCGCTAATTAAAAGCAACCCAAAACTATCAATCAACGCTGAACACCCTGATCGAGTAACCACTGAATTCATGAATATCCGTAACCTGCTAAACCTTCGTGTTCGAGCAGCGATGACCGCAGCTAATATCCCTGAACAGTGCCAACCCATGGTAGCACTCGGAAAAAATCCACAGCATGGCGATTATCAGGCTAACTGCGCCATGGCAGCAGCCAAATTGATGAAAACCAACCCACGTGAACTGGCGGGTCGAATACTCGGAAATTTGGACTTATCTGATATCGCTGGCCAATGCGACATTGCCGGCCCCGGATTTATCAACATCAAACTATCCGAGCAGTGGTTAGCCAATCAAGTCAATTTATTACGTCAAGACGCGCACCATGGTATCGAGCAGGCACAACAGCCACAAGTGATCGTCATCGACTACTCGGCCCCAAATCTAGCCAAAGAAATGCACGTCGGTCATCTGCGCTCATCTATCATGGGTGACGCGCTGGCCCGAATTTTTGAAGCGCAAGGCCACCAGGTAATACGCCAAAACCATGTAGGCGACTGGGGTACTCAGTTCGGTATGCTCATCACCCACTTACAAGATCAAATCGAACTCGATAGCGAGGTCAAGTTGGCGGATCTCGAAGTCTTTTATCGGGAATCAAAAGTTCGCTTTGATGCGGAAGAAGACTTTGCCAAACGTGCCCGCGCCAACGTCGTCAAACTGCAAGCCGGTGATGCCGATGCACTCGACATGTGGCAGCGCTTCATTGATATTTCGGTCGCCCACAGTGAAGAGGTTTACTGCAAGCTCAATGTCACCCTAAAACACAGTGACATCTACGCCGAAAGTGCTTATAACGATGCGCTACCAGGCATCATCCAGACTTTAAAAGACAAAGAACTCGCCGTCGAAAGTCAGGGTGCACAAGTTGTTTTTCTGGACGACATGACCGACAAAGAAGGCGATCCGCTGGGCATGATCGTGCAAAAATCAGACGGTGGTTATCTCTATTCAACTACAGATTTGGCAGCCGTTGATTATCGTTGTCATACACTCAAGGCCGACCGCTCCCTTTACTTCATCGATGCACGTCAATCGTTACACATGAAACAGGTCTATGCTGTGAGCCGTAAAGCCGGATTCGCCACCGATCATTGCACACTCGAACATCACGCCTTCGGCACCATGATGGGTGAAGATGGCAAGCCGTTTAAAACCCGCAGCGGCGATACCATAAAGTTGAGCGCATTGCTGGACGAGGCCGTCGTACGCGCAGCCCAATTGTTATCCGACAAAGCATCCGACCTAAACCCAGTAGAAGCCGCCGAAGCCGCCCGCAAAATCGGCATCGGAGCGGTAAAATACGCCGACCTGGCCAAAACACGAACCAACGACTACATATTCAGCTGGGACAGCATGCTCAGCTTCGAAGGCAATACCGCGCCCTACCTGCAATACGCCTATACCCGAATCAAAAGTATTTTCCGCAAAGCCAACTTAACTGCCGAGTCTGTGACAGGAGAGATAGTCGTCACAAAACCTGCCGAGAAAGCGCTCGCACTCAAGCTATTACAATTTGGCGAAGCGGTAGACCAGGTAGCGCTAGACGCCTACCCACATCAGCTGTGCAGCTATCTCTACGAGCTATCGAGCCTGTACATGAAATTCTACGAAGCCTGCCCAATCCTGCGCAGCGACATCCCTGTTGAGCTACGAAATAGCCGTCTTCAATTAAGCGACGTGACCGCCACCACGCTCAGCAGCGGGCTTGATTTACTCGGTATCGAAGTAATGGAACGAATGTAAATCGACGAATAATATAAGGAACTATCGCCATTAAATTTAACTTAAAT
>JBDNJA010000015.1:0-15963 GCA_041688005.1 Gammaproteobacteria bacterium | reverse complement strand
GTAATGCTTACCGTTGTGTTCACGCATATCCTTTAGTGAGTCCCTTTAGTCGTATTGATAAAATCCTCGTCCACTCTTGCGTCCCAGATAACCGGCATCAACCATTTGCTGTAATAAGGAGCAGGGACGATATTTTGAATCCCCGAAACCTTCATGTAACACTTTTATCACCGACAGGCAGGTATCTAGCCCGATCAGATCGGCTAAGGCTAGGGGGCCCATCGGGTGTGTCATGCCTAGTTTCATGCATTCGTCGATGGCCTCGGCGCTGGCAATGCCTTCGTGCAGGGTAAATATTGCTTCATTGATCATTGGCATTAGGATTCGGTTGGCGATGAACCCTGGGCTGTCCTTTGCTTCTACTGGCACCTTACCGATGGCTTTTGATAAATCGTATACTTGTTGATAGACAGCATTACTCGTTTGCAGGGCTCGAATAATCTCAATCAGCGTCATCACGGGGACCGGGTTCATAAAGTGCATGCCGATGACCTGTTCGGCGCGTTGTGTGACTCCGGCAATTCGGGTTAGCGAAATAGAAGAGGTATTGCTGGCGAGTAGAGTTTCGGGTTTACAAAGTTCATCTAACTGTTTAAAAATTTGTAGTTTGAGAGACTCGTTTTCAGTAGCTGCTTCAATAACAATATCGACTTTACTTAATTCCTCAAGGCTGGTTGCTGTTTCAATGTTTGATAGGGTTTGACTTTTATCGGCTTCATTTATTTTTTCTTTTTTGATCATTCGATCAAGGCTATTCACTATTGTGTTGATGCCTTTTTGAACCTGGACTTCGCTGATATCCTGTAATATCACCTGCAATCCGGCAGCGGCACAAACCTGTGCGATACCATTGCCCATTGTTCCGGCGCCGACAACGCCAACTGTTTTAATCTTCATGGTTGTCTCAAATTTTGTTGGTTAGGAATAGGGGTAAATTAAAAACACGTTTGTCACGATAGTCGCGTCAGCATACGGGTTGCTTTAAAAATCACTATTTTTAAAGCAACCCATAAACTGATCTGGGTCAGTGACTTACATATTTCGCCTGTATTGCCCACCCACATCAAACAACGTGTTTGTTATTTCTCCAAGTGAGCAATAGCGAACAGCTTCTACCAGGGCCTCGAAAACATTCTCATTATTGATTGCGGCTTCGCGAACTTTTAACAAAGCGTTTGGTGCCTCTTTGTTGTGGTTCGATTTGAAGTCGTTGAGTCTGTTAATTTGGCTTTTCTTTTCCTCATCGCTAGAGCGCGCCAATTCGACATCAAATGCTTGTGGGCCGTTCGGATTTAAAAAGGTATTGACGCCGATGATTGGCAGAGATCCATCATGTTTTTTATGCTCGTATAACATCGACTCATCCTGAATTTTGCCTCGTTGATAGCCTGTCTCCATTGCACTCAGTACACCGCCGCGCTCGGACAGGCATTCGAATTCGGTTAATACGGCTTCTTCGACGAGGTCAGTCAAATGTTCGATAACAAACGAGCCCTGGTTGGGATTCTCATTTTTGGCAAGGCCCCATTCATTGTTAATAATGAGTTGAATCGCCAAAGCGCGGCGTACGGAGTCACCGGTTGGTGTCGTAATCGCTTCATCAAAAGCATTAGTGTGCAAACTATTGCAATTGTCATAAATTGCGATGAGTGCCTGCAAGGTGGTACGAATATCATTGAAGTCCATTTCCTGGGCGTGTAAAGAACGTCCCGAAGTCTGAACATGATATTTCAATTTTTGGCTGCGTTCATTGGCACCGTATTTAAAACGCATTGCGGTGGACCAGATGCGACGCGCGACTCGACCCATAACGGTATATTCGGGATCCATACCATTGCTAAAAAAGAAGGAAAGATTGGCTGCAAAATCGTCAATATGTATGCCTCTTGCGAGATAAGCCTCGACATAGGTAAAACCGTTGGCGAGTGTAAAAGCCAATTGTGATATCGGATTCGCGCCGGCTTCGGCAATGTGATAGCCAGATATCGATACCGAGTAAAAGTTTTTAATTTTATGATTCACAAAATACTGCTGAATATCACCCATCATCTTAAGCGCAAATTCCGTAGAGAAGATGCAGGTATTCTGACCCTGGTCTTCTTTTAGAATATCGGCCTGTACCGTGCCACGGATGTTTTCTAACGCCCAGGCATTAATTTTTTCAGCTTCCTGATCGGTGGGCGAGCGTTTGTTGTCGGTTTCGAACTGGACGATTTGTTGTTCGATCGCAGTGTTTAGATACATCGCCAAAATAATCGGGGCAGGGCCATTAATCGTCATCGAAACAGAGGTGCTGGGCTCACACAGGTCGAAACCATCGTATAGCACTTTCATATCATCGAGTGTCGCGATGGAAACACCGGAATTACCTACCTTGCCGTAAATATCAGGACGTTTGTCGGGGTCGCAGCCATAAAGCGTTACCGAATCGAATGCTGTTGACAGGCGCTTTGCGGGTGAGTGCTCAGACAGGTTCCTAAAACGTTGGTTAGTGCGATAAGCATCGCCCTCACCTGCGAACATGCGGGTTGGGTCTTCACCTTCTCGTTTAAATGCAAAAACCCCGGCAGTATAAGGAAAGCTACCAGGCAGGTTTTCAAGCAATAACCATTTTAATAAATCGCCGTGATCTTCATACGTCGGCATCGACACTTTTGGTATATTGAGACCCGACATGGTTTGGTACTTAAGGCTAGTCCTGATTTCCTTATTGCGAATTTTCACTACATATTCATCTCCCTGATAACTTTTGGCAACTTCAGGCCATTGTTTTAATAGCGTTTTTGCTTTTCCATCAAGTAGATTGTCACGATTGTTGATCAATGTCTGTAAGGCTTCGGCTGAGCTAGTGTCGTTACTTTCGACTAGCATTTTTTGCGCAGCACCCAATTGTTGTCGCTCGCGGGCGATACCGGCTTGGGTCGATACTTCCTTCTTATAACTTCGGACAGACTCGACGATTTCGGCCAGATAACGGCTGCGTACCGATGGTACGATGACGGTTTTTCCTGATGACTTTTTGACATCAACCCTGGGCAATGCACTCTCGTTTAGCGTGAGGCCCAGGTCTTGCAATTTGCCCGATATCGCTTGATAAAGTGCCGTAATGCCATCGTCGTTAAAGCGTGAGGCGATAGTGCCAAAAACTGGCATGTCGTCAACGGAGGCCGAAAATGCCTGTTGATTACGCTGAACTTGCTTACAGACATCTCGATACGCGTCTTCTGCACCTTTGCGGTCAAACTTGTTGATCGCAACGATGTCGGCAAAATCGAGCATATCAATTTTCTCTAGTTGGCTCTGGGCACCAAATTCGGGTGTCATCACATAAAGCGAGGCATTAACCAGCGGCACGATTGCCGCATCACCCTGACCGATACCAGGGGTCTCAACAATGATGAAATCAAAACCACTGAGTCGGCAGGCAGCAACAATATCGGCGACTACTTCAGGAATTTCGCCAACTGAATCACGTGTTGCGATTGAGCGCATGTAAATATTTGGATGGTTGATGGCGTTCATTCGAATACGGTCGCCTAATAGCGAACCACCTGTTTTACGTCGGGTAGGGTCGACTGCAATAATTGCAATCTTGAGCTGGTCTTGCTGGTCGAGTCTAAAGCGTCGAATCACCTCATCGGTAAGCGATGATTTGCCCGATCCACCGGTGCCGGTGATACCCAATACTGGCGCAGAACTATCGATTTTTTGAACAGTCTCGATAATATGTTTACGTAAGTTGTCACTTACCCGATTATTTTCCAGTGATGTAATTAGTCGTGCCAACTCGGTCAGGTCATGCGTCAGAATAGATTCGACAACGGAGATATCTGGTTCGGATAAATCAAACGCACAGCGTGAAATCATGTCGTCGATCAAGCCCTGTAGACCTATCGCCTGGCCGTCTTCGGGCGAGTAGATGCGGGTAACGCCATAGGCTTCCAGTTCTTTAATTTCAGACGGAATAATAACCCCGCCACCACCGGCAAAAATCCGGATATCGCCACGGCCTCTTTCGCGTAATATGTCCACCATGTATTTTAAGTATTCGACATGGCCGCCTTGGTAGGAGCTAAGGGCTATGCCTTGCGCGTCCTCCTGAATAGCGGCATCGACAATTTCTGCCACAGATCGATTATGTCCGAGGTGGATAACTTCCGCGCCGCTAGATTGTAAAATACGGCGCATGATATTGATCGCGGCATCATGTCCGTCGAACAGGCTGGCGGCGGTAATAAAGCGTAACCTTTGGGCGCTTTTGGCGGGTAAACTAATCGGTTCGATATTATCTTGTAATGTGCTCATGACTTTATTCGATATTTGGGGATAGGGATCAGGTGATGCGCACCAGATAGCGTTTATTACTTGCAATGTCGGCCTGCTTAAACTACCTTACGTTAACGTTAACGTCAATTTATTTTGACTTGGCACCTTTTTGGTTAAAGTGATTACTAGTGACAAATATGGGTAGCAAAGAATCAAGAAACTATTCGATAGGTGAATTATCGAGCGAGTTCGCGGTCACTTCCAGAGCAATACGCTTATACGAAGAATCAGAGCTGTTAAAGCCCGGGCGCGAAGGTACTCGTCGTATCTATTCTGAGCGAGATTTTGTTCGCCTTCGATTGATTCTTCGTGGTAAGCGTCTCGGCTGGTCTCTGGCCGAAATCAAGGAAATTTTTGACTTATACGATTCGAACAATGGAGAGGAAACGCAGTTAACCCGCTTATTGGAAAAACTCGATGGGCGCCGTGAGGTGCTTGAATCTCAAAAGCAGGATATTGAATCATCATTAGAGGACCTTGAGCGTATCGTGACCAATGCCCAACTGGCACTCGATAAACTAGATGTTTCAAAAGAGCGCGCAACGAGTTCGCGCACTTCAATCAATAAAAAGGCTTGAAACTACGTCGGTTCAGGTCGTTTATGCCGTCAATTATTAACCAGGAAATTAAACCAGTGCAGCGGAAATTGTCATGATTCATTACCCTTCCTTGAACTTCGATCTGGGCGAAACCGTCGATCTTTTACGCGATGTGGTTACGACATTTGCGCAGGCAGAAATAGCACCCATAGCAGCTGATATCGATAGTAGTAACGAATTTCCAAATCAGCTTTGGCGTCAGTTTGGCGATATGGGTTTGCTCGGAATGACGGTGCCAGAAACCTATGGCGGTAGCAATATGGGCTATCTGGCGCATATGATTGCGATGGAAGAAATAAGCCGGGCATCAGCCTCAGTTGGTTTAAGTTATGGCGCGCATTCGAACCTGTGTGTGAATCAGATCAACCGTAATGGCACCGAAGCGCAAAAGCGAAAATACCTGCCAAAGCTGGTTTCGGGAGAATTTATTGGGGCATTGGCGATGTCAGAGCCTAATGCAGGCTCCGATGTCATCGGCATGCAGATGAAGGCCCAAAAACAGGGCGATCACTACTTGTTGAATGGCACCAAAATGTGGATTACAAACGGTCCAGATGCAGATGTTGTCGTGGTTTATGCAAAGACAGATTTCGATGCTGGTGCCAAGGGCATCACCGCTTTTCTGGTCGAAAGAGAATTTGGATTTACCAGTGCGCAAAAGCTCGACAAGCTGGGTATGCGGGGATCGAATACTGGTGAACTGGTCTTTAACAATGTTGCGGTACCGGCAGAGAATATTCTGGGTGAATTGAATCGAGGTGCAGCGGTTTTGATGAGTGGCCTCGATTATGAACGAGCCGTTTTGGCTGCCGGCCCGACGGGCATTATGCAAGCCTGCATGGACGTTGTTATACCTTATGTTCACGACCGCAAGCAATTCGGTCAGAGCATCGGTGAATTTGAACTAATGCAGGGTAAACTGGCCGATATGTACACCACCATGAATGCCACCAAAGCTTATGTTTATGCGGTTGGCAAGGCTTGCGATCGGGGTGAAACAACGCGTAAGGATGCCGCTGGCGCAATTTTATATGCAGCCGAAAAAGCCACCTGGATGGCTTTAGAATCGATTCAAGCTCTGGGTGGTAATGGCTATACGAATGATTACCCGACGGGGCGTTTTCTGCGCGACGCCAAGCTTTACGAAATTGGCGCTGGTACCTCCGAAATTCGGCGCATGCTAATCGGCCGCGAACTTTTCAATGAAACAAGCTAATACTAAAGTCATGAGGCAGGCTAAATGGGCGAAAAATAGTAATAACCGGCATGACGCGCACCCCAATGGGTGGGTTCCAGGGCATGTTTTCAAATACCACTGCACCCGAAACTTGGTAGCGCAGCGATACACGAACTGGAGCTCGATCCAGCCCGTGTAAATGTCAATGATGGTGCCCTGCGCACTGGATCATCCAGTTGGCGCAACTGAAGCCAGAATACTGGCCACCCTGATATCAGTATTACGAAGTAGAGGATAAAAAGGGAAATTGCCGCACTCTGCATAGGTGGTGGTGAAGCAACTGCGGTTGAATTAACTTAAAGTAGAAGCATTAAAAAATGATGAACCTGACCGAAGAACAAATTTTAATCCGCGACAGTGTTCGCGGCTATGTCGAAAACTGCATAAAGCCGAAGGCGGCTGAATGGGATAAGACAAGCCATTTTCCAGAGAAAGAATTAAAGGAAATGGGTGAGTTAGGGTTGTTTGGCATGTTGGTTCCCGAATATCTCGGTGGCAGTGGCGCTGATTATGTTTCCTTTGCGCTAGCGATCGAAGAAGTGGCCGCTGGTGATGGTGCCTGCTCAACCATACTAAGTGTGAATAATTCGGTGGTTTGCGGGTCGTTACTAAAATTTGGAAGTGATTTTCTAAAGCAGGAATACCTGAGACCTCTGGCGTTGGGCGAAAAACTGGGATGTTTTTGTCTTACCGAATCGCAGGCTGGATCTGATGCTTCGGCTCTGACAACAACGGCTGTGCTCGATGGTGAGCATTACGTATTAAATGGCGCGAAATCATTCGTCACATCAGGCAAAAATGCTCAGGTTGCGATTGTTTTTGCCCTGACAAATCCAGCTGCGGGTAAAAAAGGCATTAGTGCATTTGTGGTACCTACTGACAATGCCGGATACCAGGTTGGAACAGTAGAAGAAAAGATGGGGCAGCATGCCTCGGATACAGCGCAGGTTTTCCTAAAAGACTGTCGCATTCCGAAAAGCCACCTGCTTGGTAACGAGGGAGAAGGCTATCGAATCGCATTAATGAACCTTGAATCTGGTCGAATTGGCATAGCCGCGCAATGCGTCGGCATGGCTCGTGCTGCCTATGAGGTGGCGCTGGAATACGCTCGAGAACGCGAAACCTTCGGCAAGAAAATCATAGATCATCAGGCGGTAGGCTTTCGCCTGGCTGATATGGCAACGCAACTGGAAGCAGCACATCTGATGGTGATGCAGGCGGCGAGCATACGCGATAAAAACCAACCCTGTTTGAAACAGGCGAGCATGGCCAAACTTTTCGCATCTGAAGCAGCCGAGAAAATTTGTTCAAACGCAATTCAGATTCTAGGTGGTTATGGCTATCTAAGAGACTTCCCGCTAGAACGGATCTATCGAGATGTGCGTGTCTCACAAATCTATGAAGGTACCAGTGACATTCAACGCATTGTTATCGCTCGCGAAATTTCAAAAGGTTAAGGGGTCTACCAATGTCTGAACCGCTCGATTTCTATTTCGAATTTTATTCACCCTATGGTTATATGGCGAGTTTGCGAATTGATGAAATTGCCGAGCGACATGGACGACAGGTCAACTGGAAGCCTTTTATGCTTGGCGCAACCTTTAAAATCACCGGTCATAAGTCTTTGATCGATACGCCGATGATGGCTGAATACACAAAGAATGACTTACAGCGATGCGCCCGATTACAGGGTGTCGCATTTCATTTTCCGGACGAATTCCCCAAAGCATCGCTTAACTGCGCCAGAGCCTATTATGCACTGGTAGATGATCAGCCAGATCAGGCAAGGGCATTGGCGAAGGCTAATTATCATGCCATTTTTGGTCTTGGTCAGGATGGTACTAAAATAGAGTTAATAGCAGCACTGGCAGAGGATCTTGGGATCGATGGACAATTTATTAAGGATGCGGTTCAAACGCTCGAAATTAAGGCCCGTTTGAAACAGGAAACTCAAGCAGCGATAGATCGAGGTGTCTTTGGCGCGCCTTTCATATTTGTAGACGATCAGCCATTTTGGGGAAATGATCGACTAGATCAGGTAAATCATTGGCTCGAAACCGGAGGTTGGTAAGCGTGGCTGCATTAAAATCTAGTGTGAATAATCGCTCTGTCGAGTTCGGAACCAACCGCGACACGATGTTAAAAATTGTTGAGGATTTACGCAATAAGGTAGCAGAGATATCGTTGGGTGGCAGTCAGCAGGCGCGGGACAAACATTTGAAGCGCGGCAAGATGTTACCGCGTGAACGTATCGATAATCTACTCGATGAAGGGTCAGCGTTTCTAGAAATTGGACAATTCGCTGGCTATCAAATGTATGGGGACGACAATGTTGCCGCTGGTGGATTAATAGCAGGGATAGGTCGTGTGAGCGGGCTAGAATGCATGATTATTGTCAACGACGCGACGGTAAAAGGTGGCACCTACTATCCGGTCACGGTAAAAAAGCATTTACGTGCTCAAGAAATCGCGCAGCAAAATAACCTGCCCTGTATCTATTTGGTCGAGTCAGGTGGCGCACACTTGCCCAGTCAGGACGACGTCTTTCCGGATCGTGAACATTTTGGTCGTATATTTTATAATCAGGCGAACATGTCAGCCGAAGATATTCCACAAATTGCGGTTGTCATGGGGTCCTGTACCGCGGGTGGGGCCTATGTCCCTGCTATGTCGGACCAAAGTATTATCGTTAAAAATCAGGGCACCATCTTTCTCGGTGGTCCACCGCTGGTGAAGGCCGCAACCGGCGAAGTAGTGAGTGCCGAAGACCTGGGTGGAGCCGATGTTCACTCCAGAATCTCTGGCGTAACGGATCACTATGCACAAAATGATGGGCATGCCCTTGAGCTGGCACGTGATGCCGTGACTAACTTAAATCGTACCAAAAAGCCTGACATAACCGCTGTCGACGCGCGACCACCATTATACCCAGCCGAAGATTTATACGGCATTATCCCGAGCGATTTACGTAAGCCTTTCGATATTCGAGAAGTGATTGCACGGTTGGTAGATGGCAGCGAGTTTAACGAATTTAAGCAATTATACGGCACCAGTTTGATCTGTGGATTTGCTCATTTATATGGTTATCCGGTCGGCATTGTTGCTAATAACGGCATCTTGTTTTCGGAGTCGGCATTGAAAGGGGCGCACTTTGTCGAGTTATGCGCTAAGCGGCAGATCCCACTTATTTTCTTGCAGAATATTACCGGATTTATGGTGGGTCAAAAATACGAACAGGGTGGCATTGCAAAAGATGGTGCGAAAATGGTCGCCGCTGTTGCCTGTGCAAAGGTGCCGAAATTGACCCTCGTGGTTGGTGGTAGTTTTGGTGCCGGAAATTACGCCATGTGTGGACGAGCTTATGCTGGCCGCTTCCTGTGGATGTGGCCAAATGCGCGAATTTCGGTGATGGGTGGCGAGCAGGCAGCGGCTGTACTCGCCCAGGTCAGGCACGATAGTCTTCAAACCCGTGGCGAAAACTGGAGCGAGGCAGATAAAGCTAGTTTCAAAAAACCAATACGTGAGCAATATGAGTCCCAGGGACATCCGTATTATGCCAGCGCCCGCCTGTGGGATGATGGCATTATTGATCCGCTTGATTCACGATTGGTGCTCGGCTTAGGTCTTTCAGCCACCTTAAATGCCCCGATAGAAAAAACCGAGTTTGGCGTGTTCAGGATGTAATGGCTATGAACTCCAATACTCAATCAGCTTCTCAATCAGCTTCTCAATCAAAGAAGGATCGTAACAAAGCCGTCAGTTTAACGACTGATACACGTGGTGTTGCGACAGTGACTTTGCAACGAGCCGAAATGCACAATGCTTTCGATGATTTGATGATCGCTGAATTATTACAGTTATTGGATAAAGTAAAAGCTGATGAAAGCTGTCGTATTCTGGTTTTGCGCGCAACGGGCAAAAGCTTTTCTGCAGGGGCAGACTTAAACTGGATGCGTCGTATGGCCGACTACGACCGAGACCAAAATTTGAACGACGCGCGCGAACTCGCGAACCTGATGAAGACGCTGAATCAACTTACAATACCAACCATAGCGTTGGTGCAGGGCGCGAGCTTCGGCGGTGGCGTAGGTTTAGTCGCCTGTTGTGATATTGCAATAGCCTCAGACAATGCAGTCTTTTGTTTATCAGAAGTGCGCCTGGGATTAATGCCCGCCGTGATTTCGCCTTATGTGATTGCTGCAATCGGCGAGCGTCAGGCTAGACGGTATTTTCTCACCGCAGAAAAATTTAGTGCCAGTAAGGCCTTGAGCCTGGGGTTGGTTCATGAAGTCGTCGATGCGCAAGGGCTGGACTCTCGACTGGGTGAAATGATCGAGGCAATATTATCAGGTGGACCGCAGGCCCAAAAAGCCGCCAAGCATTTGGTCTTCAGCATTAGTAAGGGCAGGGTGAGTCAATCTGAACAAAATAATGACTTAATTGAAGAGACTGTGAAAAGCATTGCGACCATCCGCGCTACTGATGAAGCCCGCGAGGGATTGAGTGCGTTCCTCGAAAAACGTAGACCAAAATGGGTGCAAGGGTAATGGCTTTGTTCAAAAAAATTCTAATTGCCAACCGTGGCGAAATTGCCTGCCGCATAGTGCGCACCGCAAATCAACTGGGTATAACCACGGTTGCCGTATATTCCGAAATAGATCGATATTCACTCCATGTGCAGGCCTGTGATGAAGCCTATTGTGTTGGGCCAGCGCCGGCTAGCGAGAGCTATTTAAATGCCGCCAGAATATTGGAAGTTGCTCAGCATAGCGGAGCTCAGGCAATTCATCCAGGATACGGTTTTTTGTCTGAAAACGTCTTTTTTGCTCGAGCCTGTGAAAAAGCCGGTATCGTTTTTATAGGACCACCGGCAACAGCGATCGAAGCCATGGGATCAAAAAGTGAAGCCAAGCGACTAATGCAGTCAGCCGGTGTGCCATTGGTGCCGGGATATCATGGCGATGATCAGAGCGAATCGCGTTTGATCAGCGAATCTAACCGAATGGGCTTTCCGCAATTGATTAAGGCGAGTGTCGGTGGTGGCGGTAAAGGCATGCGTGTGGTGAATCAGGCCAGCGAATTCGTCGCAGCGTTAACGTCGGCTCGGCGCGAGGCGCTGTCTTCATTTGGTGACGATAAGGTATTGATCGAACGTTATTTAATAGCACCACGTCACGTCGAAATTCAGATATTTGCCGACCAGCAGGGTAATGTTGTACATTTATTTGAGCGCGATTGTTCGATTCAGCGCCGACATCAAAAAGTGCTGGAAGAAGCACCCGCACCCGGTATGAGCCTGTCGCTGCGCGCGAAAATGGGTGAGGCGGCGATCAATTGCGCTAAAGCAATTAACTATGTTGGTGCCGGCACGATAGAGTTTTTGCTCGACCAAGACGGCAGTTTCTATTTTATGGAAATGAATACCAGGTTGCAGGTTGAGCATCCCGTAACCGAAATGATCACTGGTCTCGACCTGGTGCAGTGGCAACTGGCGGTGGCATCAGGAGAGGCGTTACCTTTGTCGCAGGCGCAGATCAAGTTGAATGGTCATGCCTTTGAAGTTAGAATTTATGCCGAGTCACCCGACAATAATTTCTTGCCATCTACCGGCAGGATCGAATACCTGCAAGTCCCTTATCAGCAAGACCCAGGCCAGCAAGGTCCCGGCCAGGGCCCGCAGGTTCGAGTGGACACGGGTGTCAAACAGGGTGACGAGATCGGTGTGTATTACGATCCAATGATTTCCAAGTTGATTGTGCATGCCACGGATCGAAAAACGGCGCTGGAAAAAATGCGACAAGCTTTACAAAACTATCGAATCCTCGGGCTTCAGACCAACATTGCTTTCCTCGACTCGATCCTGGCAATTGATGACTTTGTTAATGGTGAATTTGATACTGGTTTTATCGAAAAACATCAACAACGCTTATTTGAATCAGGCTCAAGCACAAGTTCAGGGCCATTGCCCAATCCAGTATTATTGGCTGGGCTTTACTTTTTACTATCAAGGCAGACTGAATCGGAAGAACAACGCACAACTAGTTTTGATCCAGGCTCTCCGTGGCATCTATCGAATGGCTGGCGCATGAATCAACCGCCGAATCAGGTTTTGCAATTGAATGATGGAACTGCTGATTATTGCATCGAAGTGAGTCAACAGGGGGCATTGTGGGGTTTCTCCGTCACTAGTCTCGTAGATAGTTTTGATTGCCAACTAGGCGGCAAAATACTCGAAAATAATTGCCTGCTGGCCGAGATAGATTCGCAACGATTTAAAGTGCCAGTGGTCGAGGTGGGTGGCAAACTGATGCTCTGGTTTAATAATCGACAGTGGGTATTTGGACGACATAATACGGTTGGATTGTCGCTGGCAGAAGATACACCAGATGGTGACTTACTCGCCCCAATGCATGGTAATGTCATCGAACTATCGGTATCAGTCGGTGATAGCGTTCGAAAAGGCGATGTATTAGTGGTTGTGGAAGCAATGAAAATGGAACATTCAATCGTCGCACCTGAAGATGCAACGGTTAAGGAAATTCATTTTCAAGTTGGCGATCAGGTGAACGAAGGTGATCATCTGATTGCCCTGGAGTAGTCTAATAATGATGTTACCCGAATATGTAAAAATAGTAGAAGTTGGCCCTCGCGATGGGCTGCAGAATGAACCCGAGAGCATTCCTACCGAAGTTAAGATTAATCTCATCGAGAAGCTGGTTGATGCAGGTATATCGGTGGTTGAGTCAGGCAGTTTCGTCTCTCCTAAATGGGTGCCGCAGATGGCTTCGAGTTCTGACGTTTTTACGGGCATACACAAACGAGCTGGCGTGTCATACCCAATGTTGGTGCCGAATTTAAGAGGTTTCGAATTAGCTTTAGAAGCTGGCGTTGAGGAAATTGCCATCTTCGTCGCGGCATCTGAAACCTTTGCTCAAAAAAACATTAATTGCACGATCGACGAAAGCTTTGATCGTTACCGACAGGTGGTCGAAAAAGCACAGATTGAAAACTTGAAAATTCGAGGTTATATTTCCTGCGTATTAGGTTGCCCTTACGAAGGGGAGGTATCAATTGATTCCGTTGCAGAGGTAGCGACTCGTCTGCTTGATCTGGGGTGCTATGAAATATCGCTTGGCGATACGATCGGTGTTGGCACGCCAGTCAGGGCACAGCAAATGGTAGAGCGGGTGAGTCAAAGCGTACCAATACAGCAATTGGCGGCGCACTTTCACGATACCTACGGTCAGGGACTGGCAAATTTACTGGCAGTTTTGCAATGTGGCATTGCGGTGATTGATAGCTCCATCGCTGGCCTGGGTGGCTGCCCATACGCGAAAGGTGCCAGCGGTAACGTTGCAACCGAAGATGTGTTGTATATGCTCGACGGAATGGAGATTACAACGGGTATCGATATGCAAAAATTACTAGACGCAAGCGCCTATATCTCGGAGAATATAGGTCGCGATTCTGTATCCAAGGCTGGTCGGGCATTAAGAAAAGGGCGCCTCTAAAAATAGTAATTTTTTTGTGACCTGTTTTTGTGCTCCTGCAAAACAGACATACATGCCATCCATGGCAATAAGTGCAAGGAAGCACCGCGCGGAGAACCGGAGTGTACTTTGACCATGAGGATTCGAGCACGGAGCTTATGTACATGGATGTACGGTATGTCGATTTTGCAGGAGCATAAAATCGGTGACGCCGCAATCGCGGGAAAAGTGCATTTTTAGAGAAGCCCAAAAACTAAACGAGGTTAATCTTAGCGAGGTCAATTCAGGCATGGTATTAAAACATTCGGTGGCACGGAAAAAATTGCATCATCGTCAAATTAGTTGTGAAGGTTTTATACGAGACGATGGCCTTTGGGATATCGAGGCGCATTTACTCGATAGCCGTACCTATGACTGTAGCTACGATGAAATACATCGGGATGGTTTGATAAAAGCCGGTGAGGCAGTTCATGACATGTGGTTATGTCTGACCATCGACCTCGATTTCGTTATCCACGCAGTAACAGCCTCGTCGGACAAAACGCCATTTGGTTCCTGTCCTCGGGCGACCGACGCGATGCAAGAGTTAATCGGTATAAAAATGGGGGCTGGGTGGATGAGACTGGTACGACAGAAAATTGGTCCTCGACAAGGCTGTACACATTTAATCGATTTGCTTGGCCCAATTTCAGCTACGGCTTACCAGACATTGCACGCCGAACTGGAAAAGCAGGCGGCTAATTTTTCGGTCCAGCAAAAACCTTCCATACTGGATACCTGTCTTGCATTATCGAGTGACGGTGAAGTAGTAAAAAGACGATGGCCTGATTTCTATACAGGCAATGATAAACCCCTATCTGAGGATAACAAAAAATGAGTTTAACTCTCGCATTTGATATTTATGGCACTTTAATCGATACCCAAGGTATTACCCTGCAATTGAGCCAGATTATTGGTGATAAAGCGCCCGAATTTTCGCAACGCTGGCGTGAGAAACAACTCGAATATACCTTTAGACGTGGCCTGATGCGAAAATATGAAAACTTCGGGATTTGTACTCGAAACGCGCTCGACTATACTGATTTATGGTTAAACACAAAGCTAAGCGATTCGTCAAAACAGGATTTGATGGCGGCCTATAAAGTTTTGCCTGCTTATGACGATGTGGCAGACGGATTGGCAAAAGCCAAAGCGGTGGGGTTCAAACTATACGGATTTTCAAACGGTAGTGCCGATGCAGTGGATGGCTTATTGCAACATGCTGGAATTCGTGACTTTTTTGATGGTATCGTCAGCGTCGATAGTTTACAAACCTTTAAACCGAATCCAGATGTGTACCACCATTTTCTGGACCAGAGTAAAAGTGAGAAAGAAAAAACCTGGTTGATATCAAGTAACCCATTTGACGTTCAGGGCGCGGTATCATTTGGTATGAAATCAGCATGGCTACGCCGCTCTCCCGAGGCCATATTTGACCCCTGGGGCATCGAGCCAACCCGTTGTATCGATAGCTTATCTGAGCTACCAACCTTGCATGGTCGCCTGTGATTACGACTACTCATTGGATGCAATAAAACAACAAGACACCAATGCCATATTTTCGTAGGTTGGTGAGGCACGAACCCGAACAGTTTGATTGCAGCTCATTTAATTTGTAACAGTGTGCTTGTCTAAGTTATTGCTGCCCCTTTGATTCTCGGTTTTCAATATTCCACGCTGTTTTAACGGCAATATATTATGATGCCTCAATAGCGATTGAAGGCAATATTCTTTACACAGTCGGCATCTATGACTATAGTCGTGACTATAGTATTTAGAGAAAGTGTTATGCAAACTATTAAAGCGTCAGAATTCAAGGCTAAATGTTTACATCTGATGGATGTAGTCAATGAAACTAGCGAGGAAATTATCATCACTAAAAATGGTAAGCCTGTATCGAGGCTAGTGCCATATAGGGAAAAGATAAAGTCATTATTTGGACTAGATATCGCTCAAATCTCTAGCCATGATGATTTGATTGAGCCAATAGATGAGCAGTGGAATGCCGAATAATGGTCTTGCTAGATACGCACACATTAGTATGGCTGTCAGAAGGTAGTGAAAAATTAGGTGATGAAAGCCGTCAACGTATTGATAGTGCGCTCCAAGAAGACCGGCTATTTGTTTCTGTCATTAGTTTTTGGGAAGTTGCAATGTTGGTTGATAAAGGACGATTGAAAATGGATAAGCGTATCGCTGTCTGGCGTTCTAATTTGATGAGAAACGGATTACAGGAAATACCATTAACAGGCAGTATCGCTATTCAATCTGC
>JBDNJA010000139.1:0-8712 GCA_041688005.1 Gammaproteobacteria bacterium | reverse complement strand
CTTTGATTGCAAAATGCGAGTGCCATCTGCGACGGGTCGATGCCATGTTTTTTGGCTATGGCAACATAGGCGTCAGCAACTAGTGAGCTATCGTCGCTAAATCTTTCACCCAGATCAGCGCCTATGCTTCGACGTGATCCGGCTGGTATATTATTCGACGAATATTTTCCGGTTAACATGCCGGTTGCTAACGGCGAGTAAGGCAACAGTCCGACGTTTTCATTGTGCGAAAGTTCAGCCAGATCCAAGTCATACATGCGGCACATCAGGCTATATTCGTTTTGTGTCGTCGCGACTCTAGGAAAGTTATTCGCTTCAGCAATTTGTAGCCACTGACTGATTCCCCAGCAACTGTCATTCGACAAACCAATTTGCCTTATTTTGCCGTCATCTACGTGCTGCCGTAAAGCCTCTAATGTTGCTAGTATATTGTCGCGCGTTTTTTCGCGATCTTGTTTGGTTGGATCGAAGCGCCAGGCCTGTCGAAAATGATAGGAACCACGGTTAGGCCAGTGCAGTTGGTAAAGATCGATTACGTCTGTTTGCAGCCTTTTCAAACTGCCTTCGATGCTAATCGCAATTTTGGCGGGTGAGATATCGATGCCGTCCTGTACCCAGGATAATCCGGCACCAGAGACCTTAGTGGCTAGCACGACCTGATCGCGCTTACCCGACTGTTTAAACCAGTTACCTATGATTTTTTCGGTATTGCCCCAGGTCTCGGCAGAAATTGGGCTGGCAGGGTACATCTCGGCGGTATCAAAAAAATTAACTCCCTGGTCAAGCGCAAAGTCCATTTGCCCAAACGCTTCAGCCTCGGAGTTTTGTTCCCCCCAGGTCATGGTACCCAGGCAGATTTCGCTGACTTTTATGTCGCTGTTACCTAGCGCGTTGTATTTCATTATCAAACCTCAATTGAGTAAACGAACTGACCATGAATACTGATCAGTGCACAAGGCGGTCAATATAACGTAAATTAAAACCCGCGCCAAACCTCAAACACCGAGATAAGTAATGGCTAGTTGTTTGATGGATGAGTCTGTCTATCGAACTAGCATTGGATGCGTAAATGCGGTGAGATGATGGTAAACTAAGCGTCCTTTTTTGCATGGCTTAGAATGAGTATGAATTTAGGCCGCGGTAATTATTTTGACAGGCTCGGCACGTTTCAGATTTCAAAAGATGATTTGTCTATTTTTCCCAACACAAGGGATTATCAGAGCAAAATCTTTGAACTCATTGAATCGGCCAAAAAGAGAATCTATATCACCGCACTTTATCTGCAGGATGATGCGGCGGGTACAGCAGTATTAACCGCTTTATACGAAGCGAAGAAAAAAATCCCCCAGCTTGATATCAAGGTATTTGTTGATTTTCTTCGTGCCCAGCGCGGTCTGGTGGGGGATAAAAAATCGATTGGCAATATCCGTTTGTATCGAGAGCTAAACGGACTGTATCAACATCCCATCAAGATTTATGGTGTGCCAGTCAAAAGTCGAGAATTTTTGGGTGTTCTGCACCTGAAAGGGTTAGTTTTTGATGATACCGTGCTGTACAGCGGTGCGAGTATCAATGACATATACCTTCATTATGCAGAACGTTATCGGGCCGATAGATACCATGTCGTCAATAGTGCCGATTTAGCAGGCAGCTTTGTCAGATATTTGAATAAAAATCTGGTTAATAGTGCCGCAGTACAGTCACTTACCAGTGATCATGTTGCATCGGTAAAAAGTCTCCGGCCAGCGATTAGAAGGCAAAAAGTATCGCTACGGGGGTCTGAATATAAGTTTCAGGCAAGCAGACCTGCTGACGAAAATAATATCAGTTTGAGCCCAGTCATAGGATTTGGTAGCCGTAAAAATCAGCTCAATAAAACTATACTGGAATTGATAAATCAAACCAGAAAAGAAATTATAATCTTTACACCCTACTTTAATTTTCCTTCCAGAGTGTATAAAGCCGTTCTGCGATTACTGCGCGAAAAAATAAAAGTCACCGTGATTGTCGGAGATAAAAAAGCCAACGATTTTTTTATCCCAGAGGGAGGAGATTTCGAAAGAATAGGGGTATTACCCTATGTTTACGAATCCAATCTCAAGCGTTTTCTGAAATCTAACCAAAAACATATCGATGCCGGGTATCTCAACGTTCATCTATGGCAGGATCAATCGAATAGCTTCCATCTGAAAGGGATCAACAGTGACCAAACTAATTATCTAATTACCGGACACAATATCAATCCAAGGGCCTGGCGACTAGATCTTGAAAATGGAATTTTAATCCGGGATCCTGACCAGCAACTCGTAAAGAAATTCGACGATGAACTAAGTCTGGTTATGGCGCACTGCACAAAAGTAAATCACTTCGATGAATTAGACAGTCAGTCTGATTATCCCGCCGAAGTTAAAAGGCTACTTAAGAACATGAAACGAACCAGATTTGATAAGATTTTGAATCAATTGCTTTAAAGATGCCCTTTAGTGTGTCGGGATTCACCCCTGTGAAATTAATAAGAGATCAATAGTCACGCGCTCTTTTCTTCAAGGATAGTAATAAATGCCACAAGGTAAAATAACAGTGCTTGGCGCCGGCATAGTCGGAATTTGTTGCGCACTTGAACTCCAGCAAAAAGGTTATCAGGTAACCCTCGTTGATCGTCGTGGCTTTGGGCGGGAAACATCCCACGGTAATGCTGGCATTCTGAGTTTAAGCTCGGTTACGCCACTGGCAAGCCCTGAACTATTGGGCCGATTGTTCCGACTCGCGACAAACCAGGAAAACGATTTCCTGATGCATTATTCACATTTACCCTGGTTGTTGCCCTGGCTAAGCAGATTTTTACTACGTTGCAATCGTAAGACTTATGTGAACGATGGGCTTGCCATGAGTAAGCTGACCTTTCCATCGGTCGAAAAACATCTGGCATGGATTAAACAGTCGAACGCAGGGCATTTGCTTAATCCAGTTGGCGCACTAAAACTATATCGGAACCAGCATACATTCGATCGTAACCCACTGGAAAGAGAGCTGTTCGATCAGTGTGGTGTTAAGTATTCGATTATCGATAAGGCCGAGTGCAATGACCTCGAACCAGATCTACACGATGTGTATGAAAAAAGATTACTCATCGAAGATACGCAATCGTTGCGCGATCCACAGGCACTGTCACAATGTTACGCGGAGCTTTTTTTATCGCTAGGCGGCCAGTTTAAACAGGCCGACGTAAAACAGATTGTGAATCGATCGAATCAGTGGGATATCATTACTGATCAGGGAAAAGACACTGTCGAAAAGCTGGTGGTTTGTCTCGGTGCATGGACTCCAACCCTGTTAAAGCCACTCGGTTATCGCAACCCAATCGCTATCGAGCGCGGTTATCATACGGTGTTTCAGGCAAAATCAGGTAAGCGTTTAAATCGCCCTGTATTTGATGTTGATAGCAGTTTTGTGATGATTCCAATGAATGCAGGATTACGCGTAACAACCGGCTCCAACATGGTTTATCGAGAGACGGTTGAAACACCCGCTCAAGTAGCTAAAGTGACACCACTGGTTCGCGAAGCATTCCCGGTAGAAAAAATAATACTCGACGAGCCCTGGATGGGTCGTCGTTCGAGCACACCTGATTCACTGCCTATTATCGGTCCAGCACCTCGGCATGAAAACTTATGGCTCGCCTTTGGGCACTCACATATGGGTTTGACATTAGGTCCCGTCACTGGTGAGTTGATTGCCGAATTCGTTTCCTCCGTGCCGCATAGTATTCCACCCGATGCCTATTCACCTCGGCGCTATCTGTAGACCCCTGGATTCACTTCTAAAAAATACTTTACGCGTAATAGTGGTACCCCAATGTCAGTATCAGAAATCGAAGAACTCATCGATAGCCCAATAGATACTCAGGCTCAGGCATCAAATAACCCTCTATTGGGATATGCCTGTGCAGCCGCAGTTGCGCTGATCTGGGCAACATGGCTGGTAGTGAGTCGTTCTGGTGCTCAGTCGACATTAACCGTATTTGACCTGGCTGCTTTAAGGTATGGTGTTTCGGCAATCTTTGCATTGCCACTGGTGCTGTATTTCAAGCCCTGGTATTCGATGCCAGTCCAACGTATTGCGATACTGACCTTTTTGCTGAGTCCAGTTTATATATTGTTTGTGTTTGGTGGCTTCGTGTATGCGCCAGCCGCGCACGGCGGTATATTCATGAACGGTGTGCTACCGGCATTTACATTACTAATTGGTTGGTACTGGTTTTCGGAAAGGGTTTCGCTAGTGCAGTTAGTTGGCCTGATCGCGATTATTGTTGGCGCAAGTCTGGCCGCGGCAGGTGCATCGCAATTGTCTCTGACTGACAGTTGGATAGGCGACCTGATGTTTGTGATTGCCGCGATCTTTTTCTCGACCTATCTCGTCATTGGTCGCCTGTGGCAAATCAAAACACTGCAAATACTCATGTGCAGTTCGGTAATCAATGCGATTATTTTCGTACCAGCCTGGTACCTGTTTTTACCGAGTGGCATAGCCGAAGCATCTGAATCTCAGTTACTGATTCAAATTTTATATCAGGGGCTAATCCCTAATTTGCTGGGGCTGCTGCTAGTCGCGACTGCGGTTAGGCATGTCGGTCCGGCCGCCACCGCAGCGTTTATGGCATCGGTGCCGGGTTTGGGCACTATCCTGAGTTTGATATTTCTGGGTGAAGAACCGGGCATGTTGGGCTGGCTAAGTCTTATGATATTAACGCCCGGAATTGTCATGGTTGCGGTCATTCGAAAGGTTAAGCAGTAAACAAGTTGTTGTTCTGTAGGGCGATTGCCAAACCAACGTTTGATAGCAGAAACAATATTCCCATCGCCTGAACCAGCATGTCTCTTGATAGGCCAAGTGCCTGTAGATACAAAACCCCCGGCATAGATAAAGCGCCGGTCATTCCAGTAAAGATACCGTTGGCTGCACCCATGATTAATCCCATCCATTTTTCATGGAGTGGTTGAATACAAAATCGAAGTCCAATCAAGTTAAGAGACGAGTAAGACAGTAATAGCACACCGAGCAAGATCGAAAGATAAAGTGTATTGATTGTTGTCAGCGCGATAATCCCAATCCAGATAGTAGCAGTATTGTTGCACGTGCCGTGGATGCCTTATGCCGGGCCTATCCCTGAAAATAGTTTGTGTTCTTTCGCCAAATCTGCCGAAGGGCGGACGTTGGCATCATGTTGCGCGGCAAAGCTAAGCATCCGATCAATACAGGTGAGTGCTTTGCGGCTGATGTCGGTATCAACGTGAATCTCGTTGCTGGCAGACTCCAACACGTTAGCCAGATTTTGCAGGCTGTTCATCGCCATCCACGGACAGTGTGCGCAACTTTTGCAGGTTGCGCTATTGCCCGCCGTCGGCGCCTCAATGAAACGTTTGCCGGGCGCGGCCAGTTTCATCTTGTATAGGATGCCAAGGTCAGTCGCGACAATGAACTCATCGGCATCGATCGATTGTGCTGCCGCAATCAAGCCCGAGGTAGAGCCGACCACGTCGGCCAGTGCTAACACGGCTGCTGGCGACTCGGGATGGGCCAGCACCTTGGCACGTGGGTGTTCGAGTTTCAATAGTTCCAGCTCGATTGCCTTGAACTCATCGTGCACCAAACAGGAACCCTGCCAGATCAACATGTCTGCGCCGGTTTTTTTCTGTATATAGTTGCCTAGATGCTTGTCTGGTGCCCATAGGATTTTTTTGCCCTGCGCATGCAGGTGCGCGACGATTTTCAGGCCAATAGAAGAAGTCACCATCCAATCGGCGCGCGCCTTCACCGCTGCACTGGTGTTGGCATAGACCACGACTGTACGGTCAGGATGCGCATCGCAAAATGCATTAAACTCGTCCGCTGGACAACCCAAATCGAGAGAGCAAGTGGCGTCGAGATCCGGCATTAAAATACGTTTATGCGGACTGAGTATCTTCGCTGTCTCACCCATAAATTTTACACCAGCCACCACCACAGTATTCGCTGGATGATCGCGACCGAAACGCGCCATCTCGAGTGAATCCGACACGCAACCACCGGTTTCATCCGCCAACTCTTGTAAGTCTGCATCCACATAATAGTGCGCAACCAGCACCGCTTGCTGCTCTTTCAGGAGCTGTTTGATGCGCACTTTGCGATCAACTTTTTCAGCAAGCGACAACTCTTCAGGCACGCGTGCCCAAGCATTGGCGGTGCAACTCGTGCCCAAATCCATTTGTGGACGCTCGAATTCAACGGTTTTGATGGATGGAGAGTGCATAGATAGTTCTCACTGAATAAGTTATTTATTAATTCACGCAGCCGCTGATAATAGAGTTGGTACCGCCGAAACGGGTCCAGTAAGCGGGTGAATCTAGGTTTAGTGCAGATGAAAGCATCAACCACCGATATAAGACATCTCGACTTTCTTCCTTTTCGTCGTTGCATCTGTGCGAATTTCTGAATATCGGTCTTCACGCTCGGTCCAGACCAAACCGATAGCATCCGCAATGTCCTTGTCGCTCTTGCCCGAACGCATGAGCGCGCGCAAATCATAGCCAGACTCGGCGAACAGACAGGTATACAACTTGCCATCGGTTGAGAGTCTGGCGCGCGTACAAGAGGAACAAAAGGCTTGCGTCACGCTGGAGATGACGCCGATTTCGCCGCTGCCATCCGCATAGGCCCAACGCTGGGCTACTTCCCCAGTGTAGTTGGCTTCTGCCGCAACAATCGGTATTTCTGCGTTGATCATGCTGACGATCTCGGACGAGGGCACGACATCGTCCATACGCCAGCCATTAGATGAGCCAACGTCCATGAATTCGATGAAACGCACTATATGGCCGCTACCTTTAAAGTGCCGCGCCATGTCCACTATACCCTGATCGTTGACACCTTTCTTAACCACCATGTTGATCTTAATGGTCTCAAAACCAACGTTTTGCGCCTCGTCGATGCCCTTTAATACATCAACCACTGAAAAATCCACATCGTTCATGGCGCGGAATATAGTTTCGTCAATTGAATCAAGAGAGACGGTGATACGCTGTAGGCCAGCGTCCTTGAGCGTCTGGGCTTTCTTGAATAGAATAGAGGCGTTTGTTGTGAGGGCTATATCTAAGGGCTTACCTTCAAGCGTCTTAAGGGCTGTCAGCTTTTCAATTAAAACCTCAAGGTTTTTACGCAGCAGGGGTTCACCGCCAGTGAGACGGATTTTCTCGGCGCCATTGCCGATGAACAGGTTCGCCATACGCGTAATTTCATCGAAATTTAAAAGTTCAGATTTTGGTAAAAAGATGTAGTCCTTATCGAAGACTTCTTTGGGCATGCAATAGGTGCAGCGGAAGTTGCAGCGGTCCGTTACCGAAATGCGCAAATCGCGTAAGAGTCGTCCGCGCGTGTCACTCGGGACAGGCGTGGGCGCCGTACTGCCCGGCACGCGGCTGACGGGCTGTTGGTTATCTACAATGGTAGTTATCTTGGTCGTCATGAAAGCCTCGTAGCATGGATTAACTGAATTTTTAAAATAATATGTTTGGTAGCGCTAAACGTTGCAAATTTTTTCGCGATGGCCAAGCACTTCTGTGAATATTGGACATGAGTCTGGAGATCTACTGGCGGATAAATTCTTTCAGTGCCATGAT
Source organism: Gammaproteobacteria bacterium (assembly GCA_041688005.1). Classification (GTDB taxonomy): domain Bacteria; phylum Pseudomonadota; class Gammaproteobacteria. Next base: position 1,057 of record JBDNJA010000139.1, on the reverse strand, counting down.
CGTTGTTTTCGCATCTGTCCGACAGCGGTGCTATCCGAGTTGCCGAAACGGATGTCAGAATGTTCATAGGTAGCGGGAGACGAACGAAATCTGCCCTCGCGTCGTGGTGGAAATGGTATTTTGCTTGCTCGTGGTAAGCGATGAACGCCTGTGCGCTCGTCACTGACGCGTCGCAGCAGCGATTTCGGCGCACGTCGGCAGTTAACTGGCCGCCAACGGTGTGCCGTTCCTGGCAGATTATTTTTCGCAAAATCACGACGAGCAGCTATAATACGACAATCCACCAACCTCAAAGAACTCAGACGGCTTTAGCCTATAGTATTTCGACTCGACTTCCTTCGACTGCTCGGCGTACGGCTCGGTCATGACTTCCTGCAGCTCTCGAACTAAAGTGTAGTTCCCCTCGGCCGCTTGCTGATACGCAGGCACAACAAACCACTCTCGCAAACTATATTTTGGGTTGACGAGCTTCATCTCCCTAGAGATATCCTCATGGGAGTGAGGCCGAGCAGCATTCGCGTCGGTTGTTCTGCTGATGAGCGATTTCCATTTTGTGAGCCACTCTACCCAGCGTTTGTCCATCCCTTCGGGGCCTGTCTCATACGTCGGGTGCATTGGTGCCATAGTACGATTCGAGTCCGTGTAGAAGCTTTTTTTAAGCGGACCAATGTCGTCAGGTACCGTCGATAGCTCACGGAAGAAGATGGTGTAATCGACAGGGGTTTGCACCATGAGCGTTTCGAGTTCACTAAACAACCCCCCGTGAAAAGTGTCAAGTCCAAGTTTGGCTGCCCACATTTCCCCCATTTCCGCTTGCATCACGGCCGAAAAGCCACTTCGAATTTCGTCGAGCTGTCGCAGAGCGTCCTGATTTGACGTCAACAACGGCCGCAACGCTGTCCAAAACACGTGGAAGTTTCGTTCTGCCGCCACTGGTTGATTCAGGAACGAGAAGTGATGCCCCCCACCCGTCCATGGCTGGTATTCTGGGTTGAACACATCGCAGAATCCGAATGGACCGTAGTCGAGTGTGAATCCACCAGAAGAGCAGTTGTCG
>JBDNJA010000138.1:0-5149 GCA_041688005.1 Gammaproteobacteria bacterium | reverse complement strand
GAGCCATCGCCTTTTACAATCATCAAAGGTGAATCGATCTTATGTTGATCCATCACCTGCAATACCGACGCTATTAACTCTTTAATCGGTGGCACCATGCGCGCATTGAGTGCCGCAGTTAAAGCGCGCCTCGGCGCACCCAGGCTGGAGGCAAGTTCATTACCACAGATGACCGGCATATCGGTTAGCTCAGTGACCAGCGCTTTCAATCGGACTTCGTGGCTGGAATTTCGAGTACCAAACAGGCTTGATATGGCAAATGCCGACACTTGACTCTGCAGCTTCAAAATGGCAGCACGCGCGGCATCTTCATCCAAAGGTTGTTGCTCAACGCCAACCGCATCGTAACCGCCGTCGAGGATGACAACAAACTGTGCCGGCAGTATGTCAAGCAAGCCACTTTGTTTTACTTGAGTGTCGTTATAACCGGGCAGCAGCACGCAAACTGGCGCGCCCAAGTTTTCCACTACCGAATTAGTCGTCAGCGTGGTGGAGAGCGACACCATCGTTACCTGCTCTAGTTTGTCAGCGGGTAATTTTGAAATCACCTCACCAATACCAATCACCAAATCAAAGCGCGTCGTCAGACTTTTCTCAGCAGCGACGATCACCTTATTATCATCGACCAACACTGCATCGGTAAAAGTGCCACCGGTATCAATACCCAAACGCAGCGACATACGCCAACCCTCAATTAGTTATAAAAATGACATTTAATGAATATTAGAACTTATAGAACTAAGCACCGAGAGGGATTGGTAATCACGACTTGAAAATGCTGAGCGGCGACAACTACCCTGACACAGGGGCAATCGCGTAATCGTAGTTTATTTTTAGAGGTCCCTTTAGTAGAATTGGATAGCCATTTTTTCTGTTACTAGAGACATTCCAACTTTGACCAATAATCAACTCTTTATGAGGAAAAGTTCATGAGTAAACGTTTGCAAGAACAGGTCGATCTGATTACTGATGCGCTTGAGAAAAGCCCCGGGAGTGGCGTGGCAGGTTTGCTTGAGTCCATGTCACCGGCAGAAATATCTCGTGTCATTGAATCGCTTCCGTTGGATTTAAGAAGCCCCTTGTGGCGACAGCTACCTCGCATAAAAAAAGGAGAGGTGCTGCTGGGGCTGCAGGGTGACCTACGTAGGAGTTTGATTAAGAAAACCGATGAACAAGAGCTGATCGCCTGTTTGTCAGTAATGCAAATGGACGAAATCGCCGATCTGGATGATGATCTGCCGATGTCCGTCGTGAGTGCCATGGTGCAGACAATGGATATTCACCGACGGCAACGCTACGAGCAGGTTAAGCTCTATCCTGATGATGTTGCCGGTGGCTTGATGGATGTCGACGCCACGGCTGTGCGTGGTGATGTTTCTTTTAATGCGGTATTACGTTATTTACGCCGCCTACGTCAGCGCGAAGGTTCGCTACCTGAGCACCTTGATAGTTTGATGGTTATCGATCGACATAACCACTTTATGGGAATACTCCCATTGAGCTACCTTGTCTCATATGACGTCTCCACAACGGTGAGTGATGTCATGATTTGTGACGTTGTGGGTATTACACCTTTGACATCGGCGCTCGAAGTGGCTCGAATCTTTGAAGATCAGGACCTGCTGTCAGCGCCAGTGATTGATGATAAAGGCTATCTCGTGGGGCGTATAACGGTTGATGATGTTATCAATGTGATACGTGACCAGGCTGATCGTGAAATATTGGGGCGTGCCGGTTTAGATCAGCACGAGGATATGTTTGCGCCGGTCATCAATAGTTCGTTACGCCGAGCTATATGGCTCGGAATTAATTTACTGACTGCTTTTCTTGCGGCGTGGGTGATTGCTTTATTTGAGGGGTCTATCGAGAAAATGGTAGCGCTGGCAGTGCTGATGCCGGTGGTTGCCAGTATGGGTGGTGTGGCGGGAAACCAAACACTGACGCTGGTGACGCGAGGGATGGCGCTGGATCAAATTAGCCGACGCAACATATGGAAATTGGCGGCACACGAACTCACTATCGGTGGGTTCAATGGTCTCTTTTGGGCCGGCGTGGTCGCCGTAATTGCATACTATTGGTTTAATGATTTGATGCTGGGACTGGTTTTTGGCACGGCTATGTTGATCGTTATTTTTACCGGTGCCTTAGTAGGAACATTTATTCCGTTGATATTAAAACGGATAGGTATTGATCCCGCATTGGCGGGTGGCGTAGTGCTCACAACGGCGACCGATGCCATCGGTTTTTTTGCGTTTCTCGGATTAGCTACCGTGATGTTATTTTAACGCCCTCTCGCTTGCGGCCGAGTTGTTTATAAATATAGATGAATGATGTAGGTTGATAGAAAAATAGCATTGCATTTTTTTGACCTCCCTAAAAACGGTCTCTTAGCGCGTAGTAACTCATGCCCAAAACCAGGGCAGGCCAGCGCAACCAGTCGCCACCGGGGAAGGTGGAGATTGGTAGTTTTCCAAACAAGTCGAAATCTTCTGCTTCACCCGCGATGGCATCAGCGATTAATTTGCCACCCAAAGTTGCGGTAGCGACACCATGGCCAGAGTAGCCCTGGGCGAAGTAGGTATTGTTTTTTCCGAGGCGACCAAAATGTGGCATACGGTTGAGAGTGACTGCCAGTGTTCCGCCCCAGGCGTAATCCACAGGAATGTTCGCGAGTTGTGGGTAAATTTCAGTCATTGGTTTGCGAACGAATGATTCGATGTCTTTTGGGAAATTGCGACTGTAGTTTTCACCACCACCGAACAGCATACGCTTGTCTGCTGACAGGCGAAAATAGTTGACGACAAAACGTGAATCAGCGAATGCTATGTCTTTTGGATTAGTCTTCGCTAGGGTTTCATCATCGAGCGGTTGGGTGGCGATGATGAAGTTATTAATGGGCATGACTTTGCCAGACAGTCGCCTGTCGAGCTTGCCTAAATAACCATTACAGGCGACGACGATTGAAGTCGCTTCTATCGTACCACGATTAGTGATAACCCGATTGACCTTACCTTCCTGATAACTTTCGACGACGGTTGACTCATGCAGTATGGCGCCATTTTTTATGGCGGCTGCGGCAAGGCCGAGTGCATAGTTGAGCGGATGTAAATGCGAGGCGCTAGTATCGAAACTGCCACCATAATAGGCATCACTGCCGACCAAATCGGCCATGTCGTTTTTTTGCAGATACTGAATGTCTTCGTATTGGTATGTTTGTTGTAGAAAGTCGATATACTCTCGACTGTCATCGGCATAGCCTGGTTTGTGATCTGGATGAGCAATGCCGGGTTTCAGATCGCATTCGATGCCATGTTCTGCAATCAATTGTTTCGTCAATGCTTTTGCATCTTCGGCTAGTTCCCACAGGCGTTTGGCAGTATCAGTACCGAGATTTTTGGTGAGCTCGATTTGATCCTTGCGCTGGCCACTGCCCAATTGCCCACCGTTTCGGCCCGAAGCGCCCCAACCGATTTTTCGTGCTTCGAGCAATATCACTCGATAGCCTCGCTTCGCAAGCTGTAGCGCACAGGACAGCCCGGTATAACCGCCGCCGATAATGCAAACGTCCGCCTGGGTTGACCCGTCGAGTGGGGTGAGTTTTAAATTGCGATTCTTGCTGGCGTGATAATAAGAGTCAGGGTAGTCGTCGGTATCGCTACGGTCTTGAGATAGCTTAAGTGTCATAGTGGGTGTCAGTGGTCCTTATTTTTTAGAGGGTTTAAACTTTGGACAGTAAATGTTCTCTTTCCCAGGGCGTCACCTGGTTTAGGAAGTCATCAAATTCAGTCTCTTTCACTGCGGTATAGACTTCGATAAATGCTTCACCAAGGACATCATTCAATGCCTTGCAATCGGATAGCCGCTGTAATGCACCGTACCAATCACGCGATACCTGTAAGGGTTCGTCGTAGGCGTTGCCAAGTAGTGGCTCGGATGGTTTTAAGCCCTGTTTCATACCGATGAACCCACAGGCTAACGAAGTAGCAATCGCTATATAGGGGTTAACATCCGCGGCAGATAGGCGGTTCTCAATTCGCATCGAGTTTGGCTTGTTGTCAGGAATTCGAAACCCGGTGGTCCGGTTATCGTAACCCCAGTGAAAGTTAATGGGCGCAGACATGTAACGCACTATTCGGCGGTATGAATTGATGGTGGGTGTGACCAGTGCCATCGCCTTCGGCTGGTATTTCTGCAAACCCGCAATATGTGACAGTAGCAGGTCGTTTGGCTTCCCATTGGGGGTCGAAAATCGATTCTTGCCTGTTTCCAGGTCGACAATACTTTGATGGATGTGCATGGCATTGCCGGGTTGGCCCTCTAATGGTTTTGCCATGAAGGTAGCGCATAAGCCGTGCGCAAACGCTGCTTCGCGGATAGTGCGTTTGTATAAAAAGGTTTGATCGGCTAGATCTAATGGATCACCATGCAACAGGTTGATTTCCATTTGAGCAATGCCTTCTTCGTGGATCACTCCGTCAATTTTCAAACCCTGAGCAGTGCAATATTGATCTAGTGTCTTATAAAATTCCGAAAACTCGTGTAACGCCTCGAGACTATAGGATTGACCTTCTTTTTCGGTTCGACCGGTTCGGTCAATCGGCGCCGTTAATGATTGTGTTGGGTCTGGGTTAGCCGCCACCAGGTAAAATTCTAGCTCAGGTGCGATAACGGGTTTCCAGCCTTCGCCATGGTAAAGGTCCAAAACCTTACGCAAAACATATCGCGGCGAGAAAGTAATGTCGTTTCCTGCCTTGTCGACACAATCATGGATTACTTGTGCTGTTGGCGCATCTGCCCAGGGTAAATGGCGAATCGTTGTCGTATCGGGCAGCAATAACATGTCTTCATCACAAGGCAACTTTTGTTTTGAAAGGTCGGGATACTGTCCGTTGACACCCTGCAAAAAAATGGACTGAGGTAATCTCAATTCAGCGCCTTCTGCCAATTTTGATGCGGGTACAACTTTGCCCCTGGCCGCGCCGGCAAGGTCGGGTACGATGCATTCGATATCGGTGACGTGATTTTGTTTTATCCAGTTTTTCATGGGTGGCTCAATTGGGCGTGTAATGGAGTGCTATAGATGATGATGCGTTTATTGTCAGGTTGATTTTAGGTTTACCTAGTCACCAGACATTTGTTCTTCTAGTTT
>JBDNJA010000014.1:0-6754 GCA_041688005.1 Gammaproteobacteria bacterium | reverse complement strand
ATTAATAAGCGCACCATATTCTTCAGGATTACGCAGACTACGATGCAGACAATAATTCGTCCCCTGTATTTTCTTGATACTGAAATACAACATTTTGTGGAATCGAGCACAGTTGAGCTGGCGTAACCCCTGGTTGAAGAGTGCCAATATCAGATAAGAGGCAATATGGCTTAAATTAATGGTGACTGCCTCATACATCGACTGCATGTAGTCATCACGAACTTTATTACTTTTCGCCTTCATCCCGAGTGAGTGTAGCTTGCCACCCAGATGTCCCTTGTCTGGTTCTAGTTTGAATAATTCAGATAACGAATCGAATCGGTGCGCCACGTTGGGCAGCATCATTTTTTCCCACCAGCGCCAATAGCTACCGGCTACAATGGGTTTTGCGAAGTGGATGTCCATATCGGTGTCTTTAAATAGTAAATTCCCCTCGATGATCAGTTCTTCGGCAAAGCGTTTATTGATGCCCTTGCTAAATAGCTTAACAGCCTTATGCAAAATATTATCGCTGACGCGAATCGGGTAAAAGGTAATATTGCTGGGCACAATGACTGTCGGTTTAAGCGCCTTTAGCATCAGCTCTTCACTAGAGTTAAACTCGAGTTGCTCCGCCCAAAGCTCGACCTGCTGATAATTACCTTTCGAAAAGTCGCGTAAAAGTGCGGTTTTAAAAGCATCGAGTGCCATTGCGATAACGGCAGCACCACGGTGATGCTTACGACGGATGTTTGCGGTTCGCGAAAAAATATTGTACTGACCATGCTGATCGATCACTTGCCTATCTTTCACCATGCCACCTTCAGGGAATATGATGAGTTTTCTGCCGTGCAGTATCTCCTTAGCCAGAAAAGGGAATAGGTTGGGAAGATCGTTTGGTACAACACCGATAGAGTACAGAAATTGACTAAATCGATCATCACCGTCAAAAAATTCAGGTGAGGCGACCGAGCGACAATAGGCGCCGGTTGCTTCATGGAGCAGATACTGCGGGATAAAGGTCTCGAATCTTGCAAAATGGTTAAACAAAAAAATATCGCCCGTCTCTGACGATTTCTTGGCCGCCTGTTCTTCCTCGTGTAATTTGATATTGAGCTTCAACATTTTCTTCGAAATTCGAAACGCCCGCACACACAAATTGTAGGACGATGTATTGATGGTGAGGTCTGGAATTTTGTCTACCATGGGATGGTTTCTAGTTTTGGTATTGCAAAATTCGCCGATTATACCGCTGTTTATCTAAATAAAGTTGCATAAGTGGCATCTTCAACTACTTTTATAAAGAGAATGATGAAAGCAAATTAGAAAAGGTTTCAGATTATTAATCAACTGCCGACAAAAGTTTCATGTTCAATAGGTTATATTCAACAGGCTATCTCAACCCATGAAGCGACGTTTTAGCATCATGTTTTTTCTGATGATTACGGTCATTGCTCAGAACGCTATTGCCGCACTAATCATAATCATAATGATAATGATAATGACATTCGAGCCGTCATTGATGTATCGGGGCAGTATGAAAAAAACGGATCTACTCAACCTTCGTATTCCTGCGATGAAAATGTTAAATGGGTTGATACCAGATGGTTCGTATGCAGGCGTCTGAAATTTTGGACGCTATGTCGATATGACCGTGAAGTGGGGAAAAGCAGTATTGCCTGTCAGCTAGCCGTTGATTGGGTATTTCACGTCATGGTGTCTCTTTGAATGGTCAATATGGACATTAGCGCCGACTAAGGGCGTACCACCCCAGGCAGATAGATTGTACAACAATTAAATAGATAAATACCTGTTGGTAACCCTCTGACGCGTAACTTCCTGCACTATCGGAAGGGAAAGCGTCAATCACAGCACCGATCCCCCATTGTGTAAAAAAGCCAACGACAAAGACCAAAAAATTTAAGGCGGTGTTTGCGCGTCCAGCATACTGTACCGAGAAACGCTGTGAGAGTGCAGCGTAGGTAAGAATCGAACTGGTACTAAAAAAACCAAATAACATCCAGACATATCGAGCAAAGTAAACGGGATGAAACGCCAGTATTATTTGTGTTAAAATAAATGCGGCCATGCCGATCAACGCGACAGTCATGCTATTGATGCCACGCTTACTAAAATAGTAAGTGATAGTGCCAATCACGACGTAGCCAACAATCATCGACACCGCAATCAATAGCAGAGAACTCGCTACATCAGCCTCATTAAACCGCGCAATATCCCTAAACCATGGCCCAGTCCACAATCCAATTAAGGCCAATGCTGTAGCTTGTGTCGACACGGTGACAGGAATAATTCGCCAGAAATAGCGGTCGCTAAAAATATGGAATATGCCACCAATATGGCTAGTCAAGTCAACTTGTGCAACCTGCGAAGGTTTATCAGGAACAGCAAAAAAGATAATAATCGCTACCAGCAATGTTGCTATTGCCAGTATCCAAAATAGATCTCGCCAAACTAAGGTTTCCAGTAACCAGGCGGTTGGTGATGAAGCGCAGAGAACGCCCAATCCACCAGCGGTCATGTGTAATCCATTGGCCAAGGGTAATCGGTCAGCCGGAAACCATTGAACGAATGACTTAAACGCCGCCATCAAACAAGCCGAGACACCCAAGCCTATCAAGGCGCGGCCTATCACCAGCATATTAAAACTAGTCGCTGTCGCAAAAATAGCAGCGCCAAGTGCGGCGAACAACAATAAAAACGCTTCGATTCGTCGCGGGCCATATTTATCAAGCAGTACCCCCAATGGTAATTGAATGACAGCAAAGGTAATGAGATAAGCGCTAGTTAAAAAACCGAGTTCAGTCGCATTTAAATCCAGGTCGGTACTGAGGTCACCTGCAATGATCGAATTGACAACACGGTATAGATAGGACAGAAAATAGCCCAGTGCGAAAGGGATAAAAATACGCAGCAAAAGTTGCCAAGTATAGAGTGGAAGAGCAGCAGTATCTTGGGTTTTTAAGGTGGCGGACATAATCAGTAGTTGTATGGTTATTGGGAGAATAGTTATCTAGCTGTTTTCTGGATTGTATTTCCTTTGCCAAACTCAGCTAGAAAAATACCACATAACACCAGTCCTAATGATACCGCATGAAAATTTTCAAAGCGCTCGCCTAGATAAAACACAGCCATAACTGAAGCAAAAATAGGCACCAGATTAACAAACATGCCAGACCTGCCTGGCCCCACTAACCCAACGGCATGGATAAACAGTAGTTGCGACACCAGCGAGGGTAATAGTGTCACCAAGGCCACAATGACCCAGCCCGTGGTTGTGGGTGCCTGAAGTCCTTGATATTGAATTTCGATCAGCCATAAAGGTAACGAGGCTAACAAAGCAAATCCAGCAAAAAGAGTGAACAACGACAGGGGAGCAATCTTAGGACGTCGAGTTAAACCGACAGAATAAATAGCATAAAACAAGCAGGCTATCAGCATAAATAAATCCCCAAGGTTGAAGGCCAATTCCTGCAATTGACTAAATTCGCCTTTGGTTGCGACCACAATCACGCCAATCAGCGTAACGCTTACCCCTAGTAATTGTAAAACGGTCATTCTTGTGCGTAAAAACAAATAACTGCCCAGAAAAACAAACACTGGAATTGCGCCCTGGATAATACCGATATTGATCGCCGAGGTAGTATGAGCGGCAGCATAGTACAAGGCATTGAAAAGAGTAAATCCAATCGTGCCCATCAATGCAAAATAAACCAGGTGCTGACGGATGACTAACCAGTCTTTAACCACTTGCCGGTGAGAGAAGATTGAAAGTACAATTAATACGCCTAACCAACGCAGGCTGACTAGCATCATGGGTGATATTTGATCCACCGCAACCTTGCTAAAGATAGCATTGCAACCCCAACCCCAGGTAACAAAGGTGAGCATGACGTAGGCTTGCGAATTTTCTTTATGAGGCATGGTTGCTTTTTTGATTGTGGTACAGCTCTCTGTGTAATGTATAAAGACCACAGCCGACGATAATGATAATACCAATCAGGCTCTGTAAATCGGGCAACTCTGCCCACACAAAATAGGCAATCACACCGCCAAATCCAATGCTTAAGTACTTAAGCGGTGCCACAGTCGAAATTTGTGCCTGTCGATAACTCACCGTCATCAAATATTGAGCCATACCGCCTAAAAGCCCAACCGCGATAAAGAACAACCAATCACGACCCAGCGGTGCTTGCCAACCAAGAAAAGCAATGGCGATCGAACTAATCACAACACCGGTCATTGTAAAATAAAACGTCAAGTTAATAGGATCGCTATGAATACTGAGATGACGGATTAATATTGTGGTACAGCTAATACAAAATGCAGCCACCAACATATAAAAACTGCCACTTTCAAACATACTATTGTCTGGTTGAACGACGATCAACATCCCCACAAACCCAGCAATGACTGCGGCCCAACGATGCAAGCCCACACCAGCATTGTCCCTATTCCAAGAATAGGGGCATCAGACTGGCGTGATGACGATAGTGACCTGGATGAATTCAATAGTGCCATAGTTTGAATAAAAAGGGCTGGAGCAAAAAAGGGCTGGAGCAAAAAAGGTCGGAAAAAAACGATGGAATTCAAGACTGACTATTGAGATTGACTATGTAATTTAATTCGGACTCAGTATGGCATGAACCTCTAGCGGCTGCTATGAAAACAAAAATGAGCTAGGCTAAAATTTGATCAGCAATTTTCTCTGCGACCATGATCACCGGAGCATTGGTATTGCCTGAAATAACGGTGGGGAATATAGAGGCATCGACAACGCGTAATTGTCGTACACCGTGCACTAGCCCCTGCGAATCGACCACTGAATCACGCGCATTCGATCCCATTATACAAGTACTGGTAGGGTGGAAAATACTACTACTGCGCTGCCTGATATCGTCGATCAATTCATCATCAGAATCTATGTTGAGTCCTGGTGTCATCTCATGTTCGATAATGCTACTCAACGCAGGCGTTTCGGCCAATGATCGCATAATTCTGACACCTTCCAGCATTTCAACTACATCTTCCTCTGCGGAATAGTAGTTAGGATAAATTTTCGGATGAGTGGTTGGCTCGGCCGAATCAATTTCCAGATAGCCACGGCTGACCGGTCGCAATTGCCCAATCGAATTCAAAAAGCCGGAGTATGGGTCTGGTTGCATTAGCGGACGTTCCCCTGGTGGTGCCATTGAATAAGTAATTGCCGCAAAATACATTTGTAAATTTGGGCGCAGTCTATTGGGATTACTCCGAATAAAACCACCAGCCTGATTCACGCTCAGTGACAACACCCCTTGGCGCAGTAACACATATTTCATCCCAGCCATTAGCTTGCCCCACCAGGGGTAAAGTTGGTTATTTAAGGTAGGCACTTTGGATTTGTAAAAATGGGTGCACCCCAAATGATCTTGCAAGTTACGTCCGACCGCTTCGACGGCGTGTACAACGGGTATATCGAAATCTTTCAGTAGCTTTGAAGGGCCTATGCCCGATAGCTGTAATAACTGTGGCGAATTGATCGCACCAGCACACACAATGACTTCTCGATTGGCTGATGCAACATGAATCTCACCCTGTCTTTTATACTCGACACCGTAAGCCGCATTATCACGAAATAATACTCGATTGACCTGAGCGTCAGTCACCATTTGGCAGTTGTCACGTTTGAGGGCAGGGTGCAAATAAGCCCGAGCGGCTGACATGCGCAACCCGTTTTTAGTCGTGATTTGGTAATACCCCAGGCCTTCCTGACTTTTACCATTAAAATCAGCGTTGTAATCAAAGCCCAATTGTTGACCAGCTTGTACAAAAGTCTTAGTCAAAGGGTGATATTGTTTGCTCACATTATTAACATACAAAGGACCACTATCACCGCGATACTCATTGCCACCATCTGAATTAGTTTCGGCTTTTTTGAAATAAGGCAGTACATCATCCCAGCCCCATCCAGTATTTCCCAATGCTTGCCAGTGATTATAATCCTCAGCCTGTCCGCGAATATAGACCATTGCATTGATCGAACTCGACCCTCCAACAACCTTACCCCGTGGCCAGTAGTTAGCCTGATTATTGAGACCAGGATCTTTTTCCGTGGTGTACATCCAGTTGACCTTAGGATCGTAAAACGCCTTACCATAGCCAATCGGCGTTTGTATCCAGAATTTTCGATCACTGCCACCAGCCTCTAATACCAGTACTGAATATCTTCCACTAGCACTCAGCCGGTTAGCTAATACGCAACCAGCCGATCCCGCACCGACGATAATGTAATCAAATAACGAAGCCATCGCCGTTTACCCATAAATATTTGAGCGGAATATAACCATGAACCGAGATGAAGTAAAATGAAAACTGATGGTTCCCCAGCGCCTAACGATATTGCATAATTAGCCACTCATTTCCTTCGGAGTTAGTCTTGAAGTTTACCGTTGAAGAATTCCGTCACTGGAAGCATAAAAACGTTACATTGCTTGGCATGTCGGGTGTTGGCAAGTCGTACCTGTCGAGCATGTTACAAGGTAAGAACTGGTTTCATTACTCGGGTGATTATCGAATTGGTACTCGTTATCTGGACGAGCATATCCTCGATATGATTAAGCAACAGGCGATGCAGGTACCGTTTCTAAAAGACTTGTTGCGTAAAGACTGGATACACATACGCAACAATATCAAGGTCGATGACCTGGGCCCGGTATTAAGTTTTGTTGGCAAGCTGGGTAATCCGGCGTTAGGCGGCGTTGAACTAGATGAATTT
>JBDNJA010000137.1:0-19079 GCA_041688005.1 Gammaproteobacteria bacterium | reverse complement strand
GGTGGCTCGGGTAATAACATGGGGGCAGTGTTGGGCAGCTTTTTAATCTGGATAGCCTGGATAGAAGCCGAGCCTTTGGGTGTCTGGCTGATGGAATTCAGTACTTCATGGATGGATGAGGGCAATATGCTTAAACTTCATTTAATCAAAAATGCACAGCACATGCGTTTGTTTTTTATGGGGTTTATATTGCTATTGGTAATGCGATTCAGCCCCGGCGGCATATTACCTGAGATGGTCAGGAAGCGTTAATAGACGTGCCAACCTGAACTCTATTACGGCCTTTGTCTTTTGCCAGATAAAGCGCGTCGTCGGCATTTTTCAATAGTATCTCACTGTTTTGGCCTAGCTTAGCATAAACTGTCTCGGTTCCGATCGAGCAGGTCAATGAGATTTATTGACTGTCGACACTCATGCCTATTTGATCGATAGCCAATAGCAGCCTGGTTGCAATAGCCTCGCTGTCCTTTTGATTAGTATCAGGCAGCAATACCACAAATTCCTCGCCGCCGTAGCGTGCGACACTATCGGTTCACGATGTACTGTTGCTTGCAATGTTTCGGCGACCCGTTTTAAACATTCATCACCAAATACATGTCCATAGGAATCGTTGATCACTTTAAAATAGTCCAGGTCTAGAATGAGTATGTTCAGTGGAGATTTCGATCTCGAACTTCGCTTCCATTCTTCAGAGAACTTTTTATCAAAAAAACATCCGATTGTTCAACTAGGTCTAGTGAACCTTAATTGTATTCCACTTACCGCCACTCACTTCTAACTCTTTGTAGCTGCCGAACACTTCACCAACGTCATTAAATTCAACATTAGTGGCGCCTTGATAGTCAACATCACCACCTGCGGCAATGATTTTTAGTGCTTTAGCTAGCTCTCCCGGGCCGATTTTTTTACCTGGCGCGTTAGCGACCATGTTCATCTTTGACTGAATAGCCGCACGATCAGTTGATCCCGCTGCCTGCATAGCAAGCACAATCAGAGCCGCCGCATCGTATGATTCAGGGGCATATGGGCCGTCGCCAGCGACGCCATTCTCTTTGGCATAAGCGAGGAATGCATCTGCACCCGAAGAACCACCCGGGACAGTCGCAATCGTGCCATTCATGCCATCACCAATAGCAGCCAGGATTGACTCACCAACCATGCCGTCAGCCATGATGAAATTTCTGAATGCATCTGAATCGATAGACGCCTGGACGATGCCCTTCCCCCCTTGATCAAGGTAGCCAAAAACAGCCAGGTATTTTGAACCAGATGCAGACAGCGCACCGACTTCCGCAGAGTAATCAGCCTTGCCATCTTCATGTCCTGCACTGATAGAAATAGAGCCACCTTTCGCTTCGAAAGCATTACTGAATGAATCAGCCAGACCTTTACCGTAATCGTTGTTGGTGTAAGTGAGTGCCACTTCCTTAATACCACGACGAATTAAGATATCCGTTAATACCTGACCCTGTCGCGCGTCAGAAGGTGCTGTTCTGTGGAAGAAACCGTTGTCATCAATAGTCGATAGTGCTGGGGAAGTCGCAGATGGCGACACCATGACAACGCCATTAGGTATCGCCACATTGTTTGCAATCGCGGTGGTAACACCCGAACAGTCTGCGCCCATAATGGCGACGACGGCTTCTGAAGTAATGAGCCGTTCAGCAGTCGATGTTGCAGCTGCCGCGTCGATACAGGTCGAATCACCGCGAACAGGCACTACTTTTTTACCCCCAAGTAACTGACCTGATTCAGATGCCTCTGACAGTGCCAATTCGGCTGCTGCCGCCATAGTTGGCGTCAGAGATTCGATGGGACCAGTAAAACCAAGAATAATACCGACATTGATATCTTTGGCCACAACAGGCGCTGATAAAGTCGCCAGCATAGCTGATGCTAGTAAGATTTTTTTCATTTAGGTCTCTCTCCAATTTTAATTATAGATTTATCTACAGGAATCAATATAAGAATTGTCGTTTCCCATAAGAGGGCGATTTTATCATCGATTTGATATCTGTGCATTAAGCCAACCTGTGAATGCCTGATCGAAAAATCAGGCATTATCAAATTATCGCGAATATGATTGCATTTGTCACATTTTCTCTCTATTTTCAACCCTCTTTGATAACAATTTAGAGTGACACATTTAGTATGCCAATAGATGCAAGTATGCATAGCGATGGTTCCTTATCTAGCTGGCGACAGTTTCCAGTTCAGCAACAGCCCGCCTACCCAGATCCAGTCAAACTGGCCGAGGTAGAAAAGCAACTTCGCGGCTATCCGCCGTTGGTTTTCGCTCAGGAAATTCGAGACCTTAAACACAACCTGGCAGAAATTTCTGACGGTAAGGGATTTTTATTACAAGGTGGCGACTGTGCCGAATCGTTTGCTGACTTTAGTGCCAACAGCATTCGTGACACTTTCAAGGTATTGCTGCAAATGGCCGTGGTTTTAACCTTTGGTGGTCGACGACCCGTCACCAAAATTGCGCGCATGGCAGGGCAATTCGCCAAACCTCGCTCTGCCGATATTGAAACCATCAAGGATATACCCTTACCCAGCTATCGTGGCGATATCATCAACGGCGCGGGATTCGATGAGTTGTCTCGAATACCCGATCCCAGTCGAATGTTGGACGCTTACCACCAAAGTGCCTCGACGCTCAATTTATTACGTGCTTTTGCACAGGGTGGACTGGCTGATTTACATCAGGTCAATCGCTGGAACATGAGCTTTGCCGAGTCAAATCCAAATAAACTGCGGTATCTCAAAATGTCTGAGCGTATCGAAGACGCCCTCAGTTTTATGGAGGTCCTCGGCATTAACTCTCAAACCGCACCTTCCATACGTGAGACGCAATTGTTTACCTCACACGAAGCCCTGCTGCTCAACTATGAAGAAGCTTTGTCCCGAACTGATTCGTTCACCGGAAATCGCTATAACTGTGGCGCCCATTTTGTCTGGGTTGGCGAACGCACGCGTCAACTCGATCATGCTCATATCGAGTTTTTTAAACAGATAGACAATCCGGTTGGGGTAAAAATTGGCCCAACGACGAAACCAGACGATTTGATCCGATTAATCGATGCACTCAACCCTGAAAATCAGGCCGGTAGATTAACCTTAATTACCCGCATGGGCGCAGATGTTCTTGCCGACAGGCTGCCTCGACTGATCCAGGCAGTGCAGCAAAATGGTCGCAATGTTGTCTGGTCATCTGACCCGATGCATGGCAATACGGTCAAGTCGAACAGTGGATACAAGACCCGGCAGTTCGACGATATCCTACGCGAGTTAAATCAATTTTTTGCCGTCCATCAATCCGAAGGCAGTTACCCAGGTGGCATCCATCTGGAAATGACCGGTGAACATGTGACTGAATGCACGGGTGGCACCTGCCAAATTTCGGATAGTGATTTGAGCAAACGTTATTTAACTCAGTGCGACCCCAGGTTAAACGGTGACCAGGTTCTTGAACTGGCTTATATCATTGCTGACTCACTTCAGGGTTCGAACCCAGCATCGCGGGACAATTTATGATCAAAGATCGATAGTGGTCAATTAATGCAGCAAATGCGAGACATGCGTGACCAGGGTTGCTACCCGTCAGGCAGAACTATCGACCCTGTGCCGGATCTTTTCCTCGGTGGTGCGGAAGTGCCGGCTGACCCTGGTAAGGATGGGTCAGCAGACAGAATCAATGCAAAAATAAGAAATGGTGCGCAGTTTTTTCAAACTCAGTATTGTTTTGACCCAGGCATCGTACAACGCTATTGCCATCGGCTTGTCGAGGAAGGCATCACCGAACGACCCTATTTTCTCATCGGCATCGGCCCACTGGCTTCGGCTAAATCGGCACGTTGGATGAATGACAACTTATTCGGCGTTCATGTACCCGACGACATTATTCAGCGACTGGATAGCGTTCAGGACCAAAAGGTGGAAGGGCGTGCTATCTGTGCCGAACTCTTGCAAAACTACGCACAAATTGAAGGCTGCGCCGGCGCCCATTTAATGGCTCCACGTCAGGAAACCGCCTGTGCGCAGGTATTCAGGAGTCGGGGTTACTGCAGCTGAGAAGTTAAAAGTTTAGAGACTAAGAGCTTTTGAATAAACTATTGACTATTAGGGTATCTATAAAATCGAAAAGTTTTGATAGTGCTCATCGGTTTCCACCACTTCGGAATCGAGCGATTTGACCGAAGCAAACTTGGGTCCTCGATTGATACTTTGAAGTAGCGATGCAATCGCTGCCTGCTCACCCTGCAATACAAACTCGACACGTGTATCAGGCAAATTTTTCGCATAGCCGGTGACGTTTAGCTGATTGGCATTGTTTTTAACGAAATATCTAAAACCAACACCCTGCACCCTGCCCGCTACATATCCCTTGATGGTATTCATGACGGGTCGTTCATCTCTCAGACTTGTTGCGGTCAACCTTGTCCCGATCAACAATGAATTTTTTGATATCTTCGATTATCATCGGCCCCTGGTCGCATTTTCCCAGGCACTCACGTTTAACAATGGCCACATCTAACCCAGCTTACTCAATCATGGTATCTATATCAGCAATATAATCGAGATTGCCACTGTCAACGCAAGACCGTTGTCCTGTCCCTAATCGCTTATTAATACAAACAACGAGACGAGTAGCGGATGTCATTGTGCCTTATTTTTAACTTCTAGTTTTTGCATTATTGCTGCCCGACTACTGCCCCAGAACTGAGCCCAGCGACTGAGCAGCATCAAACCTGTTTTTTGTTCGTCCTGATCGAAAGCTTCAATTCCGAGCCGATAGGTTTGCACGCCTTCGACAAAATAACGCAGATAATTTTTCCCAAGCCGAATGTCCAGCTTATTGAGAAATGCGGTGTCAACTTTAAAAGCCAGCGCCATCCCCGCATCCATATCCGATAACGCCTGATCAAGCTGAGTTTGGGTAGAATCATCACTTTGAAGTTGTCGACCGGCCTGTTCAACCAGCTTGAGAGATTCGACAAAATAATGCGCCTGAGATCCGTTAACTTCGGCTTTACTTTGTCTATCGGTATCATCAGGCGGAGAACAAGCCGTTAGCAATAATGCTAACAGCCATATCCACCAAAATGAGTGACTTGAAGTAATCACTCGTTTAGGGTGCCTTTAAAAATAGTGATTTTTCTGTGGTCTGTTTTTTTGCTCCTGCAAAACAGACATACATGCCATCCATGGCAATAAGTGCAAGAAAGCACCGCGCGGACGACTGCATGGATGCAGGAGGTAGAACAATGCATGGAGCAATTGTCGAGAACCGCAGTGTACGTGAAGTACATGAGGATTCGAGCACGGAGCTTATGTACAGGGATGTACGGTATGTCGATTTTGCAGGAGCACAAAAATCGGTGAAGCCGCAATCGCGTAAAAAGTGCATTTTTAGCGGTGCCCGTTATTTTTGCCCGCTATTTTTAAGCGTAATGCATTTAACTTGATGAAGCCTTCGGCATCTTTCTGGTCATAAGCACCCAAGTCATCTTCAAATGTCACAATGGCTTCGTCATACAAACTATTGGTATCAGACTTCCTGCCAGCAACTGATACGTTGCCTTTGTGTAGTTTCACTTTCACGACACCGTTAACCGTGACCTGAGAGGCGTCGATCATTTGTTGCATCATAAGGCGTTCAGGGCTCCACCAGTAGCCATTGTAGATAACTGTTGCATACTTTGGCATCAACTCATCTTTCAGATGAGCGACTTCACGATCCAGCGTAATTGATTCGATCGCTCGGTGAGCTTTCAACATGACAGTGCCGCCGGGTGTTTCGTAACAGCCGCGAGACTTCATGCCAACATAGCGGTTTTCGACCATATCTAATCGACCAACACCGTGTTCTCCTGCAACTTTATTTAACAGCCTTAACACTTCGGCTGGCGTCATTGCATCACCATCGATGGCAACGATGTCACCCTTTGCATAGGTTAGTTCGAGATATTGAGGCATATCGGGCGCTTTCTCGAGTGATACGGTGTTGCGCCACATATCTTCATCCGGCTCGAGCCATGGGTCTTCGAGGATGCCGCCTTCGTATGAGATATGCAGCATGTTGGCATCCATCGAATAAGGTGATTTCTGACCTAGTTTTTGTTCAATCGCAATGCCGGCTTTTTCAGCATAGGCCATCAGACTTTCACGCGAATTCAAATCCCACTCACGCCAGGGTGCGATAACGCGGATATCTGGATTGAGCGCATAGGCACCCAGTTCGAAACGCACTTGATCATTGCCTTTGCCGGTTGCACCGTGAGAGATGGCATCCGCGCCTGTCTCTTTTGCAATTTCGATCAAGCGTTTGGAAATTAATGGGCGAGCTATCGATGTGCCTAACAGGTATTCACCTTCGTAAATGGCATTCGCTCTAAACATGGGGAAGACGAAGTCACGCACGAACTCTTCTTGTAAGTCTTCAATGTAGATTTCTTTTACGCCATATTTTTCAGCTTTAATACGAGCGGGTTCCAGTTCTTCACCCTGCCCTATATCGGCTGTAAAAGTGACTACTTCGCAATCGTATTCATCTTCCAGCCACTTCAATATAACTGAGGTATCGAGTCCGCCTGAATAGGCTAGAACGACTTTTTTTACCGCTGACTTACTCATAATTTTCCTATTAATCCTAGCCCAGGTTTTAGTATTACCGGGGAATTTAAAAAGTAGCCTATTGTCGTCAGTATTGTGTTAAAAATCTAGCTTCTGAGTATAATATAATCACTTAAATAGCGAGGTAAATACAATGTCAGACAGTGGTTTCAAAATACATGCTCTCGAACTAGGTCCGATGTTGAACTTTGTGTATCTGGTAGAGGATATCGCTACTCGACGCACAGCAGTAGTGGACCCGGCCTGGGATGTACCCACGATTATTACTGAGGCCGAAAAACTCGATCTGAAAATCACTGATATATTGTTGACTCATAGCCACCATGATCACATCAATGGCATTGAAGGCATTTTAGAGCACGGCAATGCTGAGATTCATTTGCTAAAACCTGAATTTGAGTTTTGGGGTAGCGATATAGCCAAACCATGTTTGCATCATGGTGGTGATAATATTGCGCTCGGTGAGAGTCAAATAAAAGTCCTGCACACGCCAGGTCATACGCCTGGTTCAGCCTGTTATCAACTGGGCAATGAGATTATTACCGGCGATACCTTATTCGTATTCGGCTGTGGTCGCTGTGACCTGAGTGGTGGTAATCCTCAAGAAATGTATGAGACCTTAAAACAAATGAAGCATGAGTTACCCGACGATATGCTGATTCACCCAGGTCATAATTATTCGGTCAAAAAAACCTCTACCTTCGCTGAGCAAGTAGAGGGTAACCCTTTCTTGCATTACGACGATGAGGCAGAATTTATCCACTATCGAATGGATGTACACGACAAAACACGTGATGAACCTTATGATAGTTTAAGCAAGCAGAAACTTAGAATTGCCAACCTACTGTAGGCGGTCGTTTATAGAAAGTCATTAATTTCTGAAAACTGCCGTATGCAGATATCAGACACCTCCGGCCAGGCGAACTCACCCACCGGGTCGAGGTGTATCGTGGCCACCTTGGCATTTCTACCTGCCTGTAAATCAAACAAGTAGTCCCCTACCATCACCGCATCACTCGGGTCGGCCTGCCAATCGTTGAGTAAATGATTAATGCCATCTGGAGATGGTTTAGGCTTACAAGAATCTCGATCTAACCTGTGCTGGACAGGGAAAAAATGGCCAATACCGCAGGCAGTCAGTGTGGTTTCGACAACAGGCATGATATTACGGGTAAGCAAACCCAATTTTACACCGCGTATCTGCAACTTTTCGAGTAGCTCTGGCACGCCAGGCATGAGTGTCGATTTTCCAGCAAAGTGACATTCAAGCTCATTGAGCTTTAACCACAGGGGTGCTGACTGCTCATTTGGCATCGCGTTTAATGCCTCCAAAATAGGCTTATCGGGTTTTAACCCGAGTTCTTTACGAATAGTTTCGAAATCATGTGCGCTGGTGGTTAAAGTACCATCCATATCGAAAACCCAATGATTACGCTGATCTAAACGGTGTACTTCCCACATTACTTTTTAGCTCGTATTGGTGTCCTGCCATTCTAAAGGAAACGACATTCTTAGTATTATTTTCATCACTAAAAAATATGTGTGAATCACAAATGGTGTATTCTAAACTCTGACAAAAACTGACAACCTTAAATTTTACGGACTTAGATATGACTATCAAAATTGGCGAACAAATCCCTTCTGTCACATTGCAATATATGGATGGTTCTAGCATTAAAAGCGAATCCACCGACGAGTTGTTTTCAGGTAAGAAAGTCGCACTATTTGCACTCCCAGGCGCATTCACGCCAACCTGCTCGGCATCCCACCTACCGGGTTATGTCGTTAAAACGGATGAGTTATTCGCCAAAGGCATTGACCTGATTGTCTGCCTCTCGGTCAATGATGCTTTTGTAATGAGCGCTTGGGGTGAGCAACACAATGCGGATGACCGCGTTATGATGGTGGCAGATGGCAGCGCAAACTTTACTCAGGCGGTAGGACTTGAGTTAGATTTGACAGACAATGGTATGGGCGTACGCTCGCAACGTTATTCGATGCTGATTAATGATGGTGTTGTCGAGGCGCTTAATATTGAAGCCGCAGGTAAATTTGAAGTTAGTGATGCTGACACCATGCTGGCTAGCCTTTAAACAATAGGCATCAAGGCAACGATGCCTTATAACAAAGAATCCAGAGCATTCGTCAGTCAGGCCTATGGTTTGGCTGACGACAACCAATCTCATGTCGACTTTTACCGACAGTGGGCGACCGACTATGATCACGAGATGCTGGACAACCTCGGTTATACCTCGCCCAGCACAATCGCTAGTTTGCTGATCGAACACCTACCCGAAAAATTATCTCGCATAATCGATATTGGTTGCGGCACAGGGTTAACCTGTACGCTACTGCATGAGCAGGGATACGCCAATCTCGATGGCATCGATTTATCACCTGATATGTTACAGGTGGCTAGCAATCGAAATATCTACCAGTCACTTTTCGCTGGTGATTTAAACCTGTCGTTGGACGTCGAGAGTAATATCTATGATGCTGCGATTTCCTCAGGTACTTTTACCCATGGGCATGTTGGCGCCGAACCATTAGATGAAGTTGTTCGCATTTTGAAACCGGGTGGTATTCTAGCGATCACCATTCACAGCGATTTATGGCAATCACATGGATTTGAGGCCAAATTAAAATCTTTGGTGTCGTCGAATGCAATAGAGTGCGTGACCCTGGAAGAAGGGCCCTATTACAAAGGTGGTGTATTGGAAGGCTGGTTTTGTGTTTATCGAAAACAATCACCATAGTTCAATCAAAACGTCAGTTCTTAAAAACACTAACGAGCGCCCTAACCACTATTTGATGTATCAATAAAATGTTTCAGTAAGGTTGTGAAAAAACAACCACTCGGCAAAGTTGTGCTTACTTTTAGTGACTGTGTATCAGAATCGTGAACCACATCGAACGACTGTACTGCCACCCGAGTCGTACGCATTTGTAGCTTTACCTTTTGCGCATCCAGGCACTCTACGATCTCTGAGTACTGATGAAAAACAGTGCCTTCTAGTGCTAAAGCCGTTTCTGACAACATGCTACTCCCTGCACCGTACAAACTGACAGCACTGGAGATATCTTGCTGTTGGAAGCGATCAAGAATGCTGTCGTCGATATCATCTGAGAATAGTGAGTGACTGCCTGACAACATATAAACATCGCCTAACAATGGTTGATGCCAGTGATTTTGTTCGATACGTCGAGATAGAATCTGATTAAACAAAAAGCTCCGCAGTGCCGAGATATACAGACTTCGTTTGGTTCGGCTGAGCTTTCTGGCTCTTCTTTCATTCGTAAAGCTGTGAATCGCGCGTTCAACGTTATCTTGTCGAGCACCAAAGCGTTGCTCTCCAAAATAGTTGGCCATACCAAACGCTTTGATATCATCAATTTTCTGCTGCGTTTGGTTTGATAGTTCGGCGACACCTCTAACCATGACTTCAAAGCTATTAGAGCGATGACTACCCGATCGAATTTTTTTATTGTGCCAGCCATGTTGCAACAGCTTGTAGTGAGATGAAGACGGTATCTCTACGCTATTCATTTGACCGGGTAAATGCACGCTAAGCCACTGCTGCGTCACCGCTAGTTTGTCCTTTAAACCACTATAACCAATGTCACGAGGTTTAACGGAAAATTCACGCGCTATCTGCTCTATCAAATCTTGAGTGGTTAAGTTTGTTTTTTCGATGTGAAGAAACAGATGTTCTCCTTCACCGCAGGGCTCGAAACCTAAGTTTTCTATGACACGAAAATCGTCGGCCTGGCTTTTTATGACACCAGTCTGATGTGATTGACCGTATGGATATTTCAATGGTTCAGACTCTAGCCAAAGGGTTTTTTTTCGATTTCTCAGCTACTTTATTTCGAAGATAGTTGATTGAAACATGATCAGCCGAAACTACATCGCCACTATCAATGGCCTGTCTAGCCAGTTTTAGTAAGGCTGTCGAGTCGGGAAACAATGCAGAATCTAGCATGATTTTTTGCTCGCCTAAAAACGTCTGCCGCCAAATATCTTCACCTACAATCCAACCATGTCCTGTCCCGCAGGCTGGTATATCCGCTACAAACACATCATCTAGTTTGTTGAGGTTTTCACACCCTTTGAGCACTGCTAACCCAGAATCATCTCTTTCATAGACTGCCCAATAGGCTTCGCCCATACGGGCATCCAGGGCTACCAGAGCATCGGGCAATTCATGCTTATCCAGGCTTGCCTGGGCTAGTACCGCTAGCGTTGAAATTGGCGCAATCGGAATATCCAGCGCTATCGCTATACCCTGAGCAGTCGAAGCTGCAATTCGGATACCGGTGAAAGCGCCAGGCCCATTGGCAAAGGTACAATGAGTGATATCACGCTTTGACAACTGTGATGCTTTTAATACAGCATCCATCATCTGCGGTAATAGCTTAGTATGCTGGCGCGGCGCAATTTCGAACTCGCTAAATATTTCACCATCAACGCGCAGAAGGGCAGCTGAGCAGGCCTCGGTGGAGGTATCAATGGCTATAATATTCATACAAGTCTTAGATTATATTAGATGAGCGAGATTGATAGGAACGAACGGGGTATTACGCCTAGCAGGGATTTACGCCGATAATTCTGCTATGACATGTTTGGCATCATTCGCTAAAGGGTGAGCCGGTTTTTCATCTAAAAACAGCTTCATCGTATTGATCGACTTTTCAGTTTTGCCACTAGCTTATTTTGAGAAGAGCTTAACTGCGGTCAGGTCTGATGAAACGATTACGACTTTGTAGATCCTCTATTGGCAAAAACAGTTGATTCTATTTGATTATCGGGCAATGCCCCTTTTACTATTTTTAATAAAGCTAACGAATTCAGCAACTTCGGGGTATTGGTCGCACAATGGCTGTAACTTTTCAAATGTTGCTTCATTAGTAACTTTTGATTTTAACAGCTCTCGGAAAGACTGATGCAGGGCTCGAATCAAGTCTGCAGAGAAACCCTTTCGTCGCAATCCCTCTTTATTAATACCAATTGCTCTTGCTCGATTGCCAGCGGCTATGGAAAAAGGTGGTATATCCTGAGTCACCACGGACCCCAAACCACAAAGTGATTTGGGGCCTATCTGGGTAAATTGATGTACCGAAGTAAAGCCACCCAATATAGCGAAGTCACCCACCTCCACATGCCCAGATAATGAGGCGGCATTCGCAAATACCGTGTTATTGCCAACGATACAGTCATGGGCGACGTGACAATACGCCATAAACAGATTATCACTACCAATCACTGTTTCGCCAATTCCATCAGCCGTACCGCGATTGAAGGTGACATACTCTCGAATGACATTGCGGTCGCCAACAATCAATCGGGTGGGTTCACCATTGTATTTTTTGTCCTGTGGCGCTTCGCCTATGGAGCTAAACTGGAAAATTTTATTTTGCTCGCCAATACGGCTAGGACCGTGGATGACGACGTGGGGGCCAATTTCGGTTCCGGCGCCAATTTCTACTTCTGGCCCAATAATACTGTAAGGACCGATGGTGACGTTTTCGTCAAGTTTCGCCCTTTCATCAACAATCGCTGTAGCATGTATCATGCCTCTTTATTCTGTGCTGAACACATCATATCCGACTCAGCAACCATTGATCCGTTCACAAATGCCTTACATTCAAACATGCCTATGCCACGCATATTTCGTGTCAATCGGACTTTGATCTCTAATTGATCGCCGGGTATGACCTGACCTCGAAATCTGGACTTATTCATGCCCACTAACATATGCAACTTCGATTCTGGATCTTCGGTCATCGACGAAAAAGACAACAACCCGGTAGCCTGAGCCATGGCTTCGAGTATCAAAACACCCGGCATAATAGGCTTACCAGGAAAGTGCCCCTGAAAAAAAGGCTCATTGAATGAAACATTTTTAATTGCGGTGAGAAATTCTTTATTGTCTGTTTCTATTACTTTATCAATTAACAAAAAAGGATAGCGATGGGGTAAAAGCGCCATCACTTTACTAATATCAAATTCCGACATAAAACCTCATACCTTTTAAAAAAACATCTAACTATTATTCTTTTCCAATGTAGCGACAGATCTGCCTAGCTTATATAGAACTTTATAACGCGCATTACTTTTGTGCCAATCTTTATTCGTTTGTAACGGTGCGCCAGATTTATTAATGTTTTTGGTGACCCTAGGCATACCGGCAACGATGACATGATCAACGATATTAAGATGCCCCCGCGACAGCAACGCAACCTGAAATCTGACAATAGCGGCCAATAATAGTGCTACCAGCAATAGCTGTGTGGCACCAATCGACACGCCCCTACCTAATTTGGCACTATCAAAAATTTGGGCTGACGCGTGTATTGAGGTTAAAGATGGGTCAGTTAGTTGTGGCTCTAGTAAGTGAAGCGCCTGAACGAATGAAAACTGAGGGCTAGCCGAGAATAGGAATTGTTTATCGATTTTGGGCGAATAGAAATTAAGTGACCTCAATATGAATATTACTGAATATCTTCGGTCAATTCAGGCAATTCTTTTAACATGTCGACCACTTGCGCCGTAATATCAATTTGATTAGACACATAGCTCACGCCTTCCGTTAGTATCAGATCAAAACGCCCAGCGTCACCCAATTCCAACAGGACATTCGCAATCACTTGCTGTAAATTGAGAATTTCTTCGTTTCTTCTTAAATTTTGATCTTCTCTAAATTCCTGCTCAAGAAACTTTAACTGACTGACTTTTAATCGTATTTCACGTTCAAGTTTGCGCCTTGTTTTTACACTAATTGTAACCTCTGTCGATTTCAGCTGCTCTTCGATCTTTAGCACTTCCTGTCGCTTCGACTTTAACTGTGCTTCGCGCGGTTCGAACTCGGCTTTTAGTCGTTCCTCAACCTTACGTGCCTGAGGCGCCTCTTTTAAAACGCGTGATGTATTCACGAATCCTATTTTGTAGCTGTGATCAGCCGCCATTAATCCACTGCCACTACTCGTAAGTATCAGCATTAAAATTAGCAAGTATCTTGTCATATCGCTCCTCAGTACTCTTATCAAAATGACGCGCCCAATGCAAACTGAAAATCCCGAATATCGTCACCCGGTTGATCGTTAATTGGGAATGCGTAACTAAACTCAAGTGGTCCTACCACTGAGAACCACTTAGCGGATATACCAACCGACTGCCGCAATTCGCTGCTATCAAATGAATTACTATCTTCAAACACATTACCTGCGTCGAAGTATAACGCAAGACGGAAAGTATCTGAACTGCCAAGTGATTCTACAGGAAACAATAATTCCGCAGTCGTAATGACCTGGAAATTACCACCGAACGGGTCGCTCAGGCTATCGAGTGGGCCTAGACTATTTCGCTCATAACCTCGGACAGAACGGACACCACCAGCGGTGAATTTATCGAAAAATGGGACATCAGATGTATCACTATAGCTATTACCAAGTCCAATACGACTGCGAAATCCAAAGGTCATTTTATCTGTGACAGGAAAGGCCGTTTGATGGCGATAAAAGACTTTATAGTAGTCAAGGTCACCATTAAACACTTCTAATGAAAGTGCATTTAGATGTCCTGAATCAGCAAAAAGTTGCCTGTTCCTGGTATCGCTTGAGACACTCACCGACCCAAAAGCGCTGTCATAACTATCACCCGTAACGTCAGCCCTATTGTCAAATTTATCACTATTGGCGACAATAAAATCAACGACCTCGGTTGAGGCGCTAGATATACGTACGTCATTTCGAACAGCGCCCAGACTAAAGCTAAACGAGTTATATTCAGACAGCGGAATACTATATACGACTGACAGCTTAATTTGGTCAAGTAAAAAATTAGTAAAGTTATCTTCGGCCGAATCCGTTTTCCTAAATGATAAGTTAAAACCACGGCTGATGCCATCAGCCGTATAGTATGGATTTAGATAGCTAAGCGCATAGTTTTTAGTAGAAGCTGAAGTATCGAATGTGATGCCAACTGTCTTACCAGTGCCAAAAATATTGTCATGGTTTAACCCTAGGTTCAATAAAACACCCTGTGTCTGAGAAAACCCAATACCGACCTCAAAGCTACCTGAGAAACGCTCAACAACGGTCACTTCCAAGTCGAGTAAATTTTCATCGTCCTTAACTGGAATGGTAACAACATTGACCTGCGCCAAATAATTTAGGCGCTGAAGCCGAATCCGAGAGCGATCGACCTTGCTTCCCTTATAGACAGCTCCTTCCAGTTGGCGCATCTCTCGCCTTAAAACAATATCTTTACTGCGATCATTACCAACAAAGTTAATAGCTCTCACTGTCATCTTTCGACCTGGAACAACTAAAAATTGAAAATCGATGGATTTTTCTTCATCGTTAATATCTAGAGAGGTTCTGACCTCAGAGAACGCATAACCATCTTCACCCAGACGCTTATTGATAAGACTAACGACTCGATTCATTTTTTTGCGCGAAAAAACATCACCTTCTCGAAAGGTTACCAGCGCCAATAGCTCTGCTTCATCGACAACAGACTCGCCACCGATACCAATACTATTGATGGTATGCTGTTCACCCTCGGTGACATTGACGGTTATATTGATGTCTTTACGATCAGGACTAATCGATACCTGCTTCGAGTCTATTGCAAAACGCACATACCCTTTATCCAGATAAAACGATCTAAGATTTTCCAGATCACCCGTTAATTTTGTACTGGCATATTCGTCAGAAGCGAACCAGCCTGAATCCGCGGTTTCTAGTTCGAATGTTTCGAGTAGCGTTTCTTCGCTAAATTTTTGATTCCCAGTAATATTGATCGAATGTATGAGAGCGACTTCGCCCTCAGAAATATCGATATCAATTTCCACCCGATCATCGTCGAGATAACGCCAATCTGTCGTCAATTTAACCGCGTATTTGCCAAGAGAAAAGTAAAGTTGCTGCAGCTCAAGTTCTAACTTTGACAGCTTTAACTCATCGAATATTTTACCTCGAGTCATGCCAATCTGTTCGAGCGCCAGTTTGAGGTTTTCATCTGTGAGTTTATCGTTGCCTTCCACATTAACAGCAGAAATTGAAGGCCTTTCATTCACTTTAACCACTAAAGTACCCGCATCACGCAACAACTCAACCCCATCAAAAAAACCGGTCGAGTACAGCTCTCTAATGAAATAAGGGGCACGCTCACCATCAAATACTTCGCCGACATTGATTGGCAGGTAATTCAATACGGTACCAACCGAGATTTTCTTGGCACCTACAATTTCTATCTGTTCTACAGTGAAGCTATCGGCGCGAACCGTAAACGCAGAAAACAACAGTGGTAAAACACTGAGCCAAACCAATACTTTCAAAATTATCCCACCAGACTTAGTAAGTCGTTATAGATAGCAATCGACATGAGCCCAAATAAGAGCGCCATACCAATTTTTTGCCCTACCAGTTCCGTGGTCTCTGATACCGGACTTCCTTTCAGTATTTCAATCAAATAGTAAAATAAATGTCCACCATCCAAAATGGGAACAGGCAGTAGGTTTAATACACCTAGACTAATGCTGATAATAGCGAGAAAGGTGATGAACTGCTCGAAGCCCACACGCGCCGATATTCCAGCGTAGCGAGCGATGGTAATTGGGCCACTCAAGTTTTTGACACTGGCCTCACCGACCACTAATTTCCCTAGCACTTTTAAAGTTAGCCAAGACATACGCCATGTTTTATCTATCGATTCACCAAGTGCTTCGATTGGTCCATAACGTTCGATAACCGCCATTTTTTGGCGTACATCATCTGGTATTTCTATTCGATTCATCACCCCAATAAAGCCATAGCTTTCACCCTTTTCAGTGTGGATTCTAGGGGTGATTTTGAGTGCCACTTTTTGATTATCTCTTAGAACAACGACATCGAGAGATTTTTCTGGATTAGCACGAATCAATTCAACCCAACGATGTACATTCGGTATCATTTCTCCTGCTAGCATGACTATTTTATCGTTTGCCAACAGACCCGCTGCTTCTGCTGCGCCTCCTGCAACAACTTCATCAATAACAGGAGGAATATTGGGACGCCAGGTCGATAAACCCAATTCACCTATTAGATCTATTTGCTCTTTCTGCAACAGTTGTAGTTGGCTAATATCGACTATCGTTTTCTCGATTTGAAAGTCAGCACGTTCAACTTCAATCACAATTGTCTCGGCACCAACCGATTCTTCAAGCAATGTAAAACGAGCTTTTTGCCAACTTGGTGTCTTAATGCTATTCACAGATAAAATCGTGTCCTGTGCCCTGATACCGGCACTATAAGCAGGACTGGGGCTACTGACATCGCCGATAACAGGCTTCACACCGACTATTCCCATCATATAAATAAGAGAATAAGCGGCAATGGCGAAGAGAAAGTTAAACATCGGTCCAGCAGCAACAATGGCAAAACGTCGCCAAACACTCTTTCGATTAAATGTTCTATTTAGCTCGTTTTCAGCTACGTCGCCTTCACGCTCATCAAGCATTTTCACGTAACCGCCCAACGGAATACAAGCTAGAACATATTCGGTTTGATCTGGACCGGCTGTTTTTGTCCAGAGCGGTTTACCGAAACCGATTGAAAACCTGAGCACCTTGACGCCCATTTTGCGAGCCACCCAGAAATGCCCAAATTCATGAATCGTCACTAGAATGCCAATGGCGGCGACAAATGCGGCGATACTGTAAAGAATCGAGACGAAGCCTTCCATTAGCGACTCATCCGCTGGCTATGAAAATCAGACTGTCGACTGGAAAATTCGCGAGCACGGCGATCATCATCTAGGATAATGTCCAGATGATGTGCGGCATTCGAAGGAATTTTTTGTAATGTATTGTCGATCAATTTTGGGATATCGGTAAATTTTATTTGTTTGTTCAGAAAACTGTCGACAGCCACTTCATTAGCAGCGTTCAAAATAGCCATACTAGTACCACCTTGTTTAAACGCGTCACGTGCCAATTTAAGGCAGGGGAAACGTTTTTCATCGGCAGTTTCAAAATCTAATTGGCTGACCTGAATCAGGTCTAATGGTTCAACACCAGAGCTTATTCTATTGGGCCACGCTAACGCATTCGCAATCGGCGTACGCATGTCGGGATTACCCATTTGAGCCAACACTGAGCCGTCATTATAAGCCACCATTGAATGAATAATACTCTGTTTATGCAATACAATATCCACATTTTTCTCGTCGATATCGAATAACCAACAAGCCTCAATTAATTCCAGCCCCTTATTCATCATAGTGGCTGAATCGACTGAAATTTTAGGCCCCATGCTCCAGTTAGGGTGAGTAATGGCACGCTTTGGTGTCACTGCATCAAATTCGTTCAGTGGTAATTCACGAAACGGCCCACCTGAACCTGTGAGTAGTATCTTGGTAATTCCTTTTTCGCCTGGGTTCGCGGCATATGGGTTCGCGACATAATCCGCAGACAAGCATTGAAATATGGCGTTGTGTTCACTATCCACTGGAATCAACAACGCTTTGTGTTGGGCCACTTCTTTCATGAATAAATCACCCATCATCACTAGCGATTCCTTGTTCGCTAACAATACCCGCTTGGCGCTACGAACAGCGGCCAGGGTTGGCATCAATCCGACCGAACCGACAATTGCCGCTATGACAGTATCGACTTCATCATGACTGGCCACTTCGAGCAGACCTTGTTGCCCGCCAATGACCCGGGTAGGCGAGCTAGGCGAACCATTCAGCAACAATTTGAGCTGTTGCGCGCTATCTTTGTCACTCATAACCGCATAGCGAGGTTGATACTGCTGGCAAATCGATAGCATCTTCTCGACGTTGGTATTCGCCGTTACAGCATAAACCGAATATTGCGTCGGGTGCTGCGAAATCACATCGAGGCTACTTGTCCCTATCGACCCTGTCGCTCCGAGAATAGTAATCTGCTGCATTTAAATTGCGCCTACAAGGTATAGGCCGAAAATAAAAACTGGTGTCGCTGCAATCACGCCGTCGACTCGATCTAAAACGCCGCCATGTCCCGGTAATAATGTACCGCTATCTTTCACACCAGCTTGACGTTTTAGAATACTTTCATACAAGTCACCAACAACGGAAATGACCGAAGCAAATAGCCCTATACAGATAAACTGCCAGAAAACCATGCCCCAACCATCACTTAGCCAGAATACAACGGACATCCAAACCAGGTTACAAACAATACCACCAATGACGCCTTCGCGCGTTTTACCTGGGCTAATACCGGGTGCGAGTTTGTTTCGGCCTAAGCGCTTCCCAGTAAAATAAGCGCCAATATCTGCAATCCATATGAGTGTCAGTGTGTAGAGTAATATCCATCCGCCAGCATCAAAGTGACGGTGTAGGAACAAAAGGCCCGTCGCACAAATCCACAGTAAAACTAAACCTATGAGGAGATGTAACCATTTTATCTGAG
>JBDNJA010000136.1:0-4175 GCA_041688005.1 Gammaproteobacteria bacterium | reverse complement strand
CCAATCGAATTCATCAACAATTGTGCGCCCAATATCGAAGTGATGCCCATTGGATCGTAGGGCGGTGCAATTTCGACCAAATCCATACCCACAATATTGCCACCGTTACGAACAGCAATTGCCTGAATAATTTCTAACACTTCGTAATATTGAAATCCACCATGACTAGGTGTACCAGTACCCGGTGCGATCGAAGGATCGAAACCATCGATATCAATCGTAATGTAATAAGATTCTGCATCTGGAATTTGATCAACCACACCTTGCGTGCCCAGTCGACGCACATCACGCACAGACAGAATATTAGAACCTGCAGCACGCGCAGCATCATAGTCAGATCTATTTGACGACGAAACATTACGGATACCCATCTGTGTCATACCGGTAATATGATTCATTTCCGACGCACGTCGCAGTGGGTTGCCATGGCCATAACGCACGCCATGGCGCTCATCGACAAAATCGAGATGCGCGTCAAAATGTAAAATATGGATAGGCCCTTTATCGGCGAAGGCTTCAATTATTGGCGCATGCACCGAGTGATCACCACCGATAGAAATCGGCATCGCACCACTTTCGAGAATCTTGCTGACTGCGGCATAGGTATTTCGATGACTTTTTTCCATATTGGTATGAACGATATCAACATCACCGACATCAACCATTCGACACTGATCTTGCGACAGGTACAGCTTATCGTCTTCAAAGTCATAAGCGCCGCCATGACCGAACGAGAATAGAGTTGATGCCTCTCGCACCCCACGCGGCCCAAATCGAGCACCAGGGCGCCACTGGGTACCCATGTCGTTTGGCACCCCGAGGATTGCCACATCGGCATCGATATTGTCCCAGTCAGTGCATACTGGAGATTTAGCAAAGGTGCAATGTCCCACAAACGGTAAATTTAACCGGCCAGTTTCGTAATCATTCGACATAAGAGTATTCCTTCGGATTGTTCAGAGTTTTACTTTACGAGCACTTTAATATCGTTACAATAACGAATTTTATAACTAGACATCGAGCATAACCGAAGTATCAATGAAACAAGAATGATGCAACAAGTAAGCGACATTGACTTAAGATTGCTGCAAGTATTCCTGACCGTGGTGCGCTGTGGTGGCTTTGCAGCCGCTCAACCCATACTCAATATCGGTCAGCCCACAATCAGCGAACACATGAATCGGCTGGAAACCCGTATTGGTGTGCGCCTATGCGAACGAGGGCGCGGTGGATTCAGGCTCACTGAACCAGGGCAGCAGGTGCACTAGAACAATCCAAAGTGGATTAACGCCATGCGAGAGCATGGCTATAAAGGCGCCTTCGAAATGGCAGCATCGGTTGACTATCTATTTGCCTATGATGCGACCACCAACCATCGACGATTATCAATACGAGTCGGTTACCGATGCTTTAGTGCTGGATGACGATAACCGGCAGTTTTTAGAGCAATCAAACCCCAATGCCCTGAAAGAAATGGCCAACGATTACTCGAAGCCCAACAACGAGGCTTGTGGCAAGATCCGGGCGACTATCAACAGCAATTGATTGATACCATTCTGGCGATTGACAACTCATTAGAGGCAATTGAATAAATCATAGCGTCTAGGTATTGAATATTTTTTATCTGACACCAGTTAGTCTTATTAAACTCAACTTCCTGCAACATCATCCAAAATATATGTAGCGCTAATCAAAGCAGATTCGTTTCATATATAATCACAGTCAAATTATAAGAGGCCATTATTATCAGCAATTCAAATAACTTGCCAGATTTAACCCAAATTATGGGCAAAAGCAAAGGTGCCGTGATCTTAGTTATCGCGCTGTTTTTGCTACTTATCGTTTTTTCGCAGGCCATGTACACCGTTGATGAGGGCCATGTTGGCATCATCAAACGATTTGGCGAAGCAACCGAACAGGTCAGCCCAGGTTTACACGTCAAGATTCCATTTGTTGATCGAATAGAGGTTTTAGAAATTCGCACTCGTAAGAATGTTGAAAAACTGAATGCGTCAACTCATGAACAAATGCCAGTCACAGCCGAAGTTTCGATTAACTGGACAGTCAGACGCGACCAGGCTTTCGAACTGTTTAAGAGTTACGGTGGGCTGGACCAGTTTGAGTCTCGAATACTCGATCCCAAATTACGCTCCGCGGCAAAGGATGCATTAGCGAGATACAAGGCCGAAGAAATCATCCAGAATAGAAGTCGAGTTATTACCCAAATAGAAGAACTTCTACAAAAAGAAATGAGTGCCTATCCTGTAAAGCTCGATTCGGCACAATTGGAAAATCTTGGATTACCGGCCAAATACATTCAGTCAATCGAAACCAAGCAAACTGAGAAAAACCTGGCTGCCGCCGAAAAACATCGTCTCGATCGTCAAGAGCTCGAAGCACAACGCGAAGTAAACACTGCGAACGCAAAACGAGATGCGGCAAAAGCGACTGCAGACGGTAAAGCCTATTCGATAGAAATCGAAGCAATCGCAGAAGCGCAGGCAATCAGAGTGAAAGGCGTAGCTGAAGCTGAATCAATCAAGAAAAAAGCGGATGCCTTGAGTCAGTCTCGTGTCCTCGTTGAATACGTTCGTGCCCAACAGTGGAATGGCCAAATGCCACAAACCATGATGGGTGAAGGACAGAGTATTCTTTGGAATATGTCGTCAGAAAGCAAATAGTACCAACTGTTAGCTTGAGTCTCCCATGCCCTCGCATGGGAGACTTTTACCAGAATACTGTTAGCCAAATAAAATTCACCCCTCGATAAACTATTCTACAAAACACAATCCGTTATTAGCTGGCAGATTCAGCCTTTATGTCTCACTATTGGTTACAGCAAAGTAACATCCTGTCACTAATGGTACCGCCTGAAAACTTTCTGTAGGTTGACGAGCAAAAATATAAATAAAAAACTCGGCCGCAAGCGACCGAGTTTTTGGAGCGCTTACGCACTTTAGAACTGATCAATCTGCTTCGATTTACTTTCTTTTTTTTCGTACTCTGTCAGTTGATTTTGAACATATTGTCTAATCACCTCTTCATTTGCATTCCCTATTGTTTCCACAAAGTAACTTTGAGTCCACAATTTACCTCCCCAAAAATAACGCCTTTTAATCTCCGGATAAATCCGGAAAAACTCTCTCGCTGATATACTTTTTACGTGCGATAGGGTCACGTGCGATAGTGCGATAGTGCATGCGATAGGGTCACATGCGATAGGGTCAAGTCTAGAATCATGGTCATGCGATAGGGTCAAGTCTAGAATCATGAATTCAATGAAAGTTTGATAATTTTACTCACACTCGAGTAGTGCAAACTGAAGTGATCCGCTATTGCTTTCATCGTGTATCCACCGCTGTTAAAGGCCGCTAAAATAGTTTTGTTACGATCCTCATACATTGTTTCGTATTCCTTTAAAGTTTTTGCTTTTGCTCTTCTTTGACTTGATGGAATTTCTGATAAATCTCGATCTTTATCTACCTTAGCTTCCATTTCTTCAACAAAATTGTCATCACCTAAAAAAATCTGCTTTTTTAATAGCAACCAGGGTGATAACTGGCCTTTTCCTTCAGCGACAAACACCTTATATTTTTCTATCGCAGATGAACGGCTCTTTCCGAAACAGGATAATAACCAATCGACCTGCAACCAACTTGGAGACTCGTCGAGTCCAACCATGTTCCGATAGCTACTCCACTGCCAGTTTTCCGCTTTAACAACCATGCCTGCTCGAACTGGATTGAGTACGATATATCTCGATAACTCTAGAAGATAACTTTCTTTTTGAACCAGTATTGATTTATAACGGCCTTGAAAAACATGCCCCACTCGTTGATGTTGCCGATTAAACCGCTGCGTGTAGACACCGTTTAGTTGACGCATACCCTGAGACAAATTGCCGTCTGGCGTTTCGATCATTAAGTGATAATGGTTAGTCATCAAACAATAGCTGTGGCACTCCCAATTGAAACGTTCACAAACTTGCCCCAACACTGACAAGAACAGCGCCCTATCTTCATCCTGCAAATATATATCATCACGGCCATCACCTCGTGAAGTCAAATGATACAACGCGCCAGGGAACTCAATTCGTAGTGGTCTGGACATTTTTCGACTTTAACATAATTATGCGCTCAATTCATGATTCAAGACCTGACCAGTATCTTTTTGAT
>JBDNJA010000135.1:0-2521 GCA_041688005.1 Gammaproteobacteria bacterium | reverse complement strand
TCATAATATTTTGCAAATAAGGTCTTCAATATCAAGCAAGACATGGAGTAGCGACTGGGGAAAAATAGAGCATAAACTTTATAAAGAAGCGTCATAAATGTCAACCATCAAGACAGAACGTCATAGCTAGAGATGCTTCCTGCCACCAATGTTGGCACGCCAGCAATGAGCAATTTTGTGGTATTGACTTATGGTTGCCAGTATCAAGGTGGCTTTCTTTATTCTGTAGATGATACGACAACTAGCACAGGCAGTATCGGCGGTAAGGTACTGGCTTTAACAGACCAAAAACCGAGATATCCTAGCGGTATCGTGTGGGATGCTGACCCTGCTTGTGCCAGCAATCCTTATCAATGCACCCAGCAAACCAATGCCTGGGATTTTTATTATGGGGAGAATTTAGCGTCTGTTATTGGAAGCGCTAATCCTAATAACACTGGAACTAATGGCCCAGGGGATACCTATCAGATAGTTTCTATATTGAATGGCCAAAATGGGAACACAAATAATCCAGCGAATTATGCGGCAGCGGTATGCACCACATATACTGCTGGCGTTTATGCTGACTGGTATTTGCCAGCACTTTGCGAGATGGGGCCTAACTCCAATGGTTCTGGTTGTCTTGCAGGGACGCCGAATATTGTGGACAATTTAGGCCTACTGCTTGGTGACCCTAATACTAACCCCGACACTTCGTGTACTTATGGTGCAAATTGTCTTGCAGGCTACTACTGGAGTTCTACCGAGGTCTCGGGCCTTCCTCAGTACGGCGCGTGGTACGAGTACTTCGCCTCTGGTGGCAGCCTTCAGGCCGGCGGCTATAAGTACGGTCAGCTTGGGGTTCGTTGTTCTCGGGCTTTAACTATTTAACTATTGACCTATTTTCTTTTGGCCTTGACCTTGTTGCTGCCCGCGCAGCGGGGTCATTTTTTTTCAGGATAACGAGATGGCGCTATACACCGAGTTACCGGTATACCGAGACACTTACCAGCTAACCCTTAAAGTGTTCGAATTCACCCGTGAGTTTGCGCGAGATTACAAATTTACTTTAGGAGAAGACATGCGCCGAGACGTCTTAACATTAACTGGGTGTATTTATCGCGCCAATAAATCCACCAGTAAATCAGAGCATTTGGATGGATTTTTAGATGAGTTTGAATTGTTAAAATTAAAAATCCGTCTGTGTGTAGACATGAAGTTACTGCCGATGAGAAAGCAAGCGGTACTAAGCGAACTTTTAGAGAGCATCAGCAAACAAGTTATTGGTTGGCGGAATGCAAACCGATAAAGCCAGAATCATAGTCGTCACGGCGGTTATGAGCGAGCAGGTTTTATTTAAAAGCGCAGAGGGACTGCTTGGGCTGTATTGTATAGGACTGGGGAGTATAGTCGCGTCTGAGCAAGATGCCTTGCTTACGACCAAAACGCCTCTGAATCGCAGGCAACTACTGGAGTTCTACCGAGAACTCGAACAATCCACAGAACAACGCGTGGAACGAGTACTTCGCCTCTGGTGGCAGCAATCAGAACAACAACAATAAGAACAATCAGCTTGGGGTTCGTTGTTCTCGGGGTTTTAAATAAAACAAGTTAATCCTATGGGTCATCAGGCGATGACCCATATTTTTTGAGTAGTCAGATGATTGAAGAGGATTTACCAGAGACATCCAGATGTAATGCACCAATAGAATTAGCTGATTTATTTGCAGCCTATGCCGATTGCCGCACTAACAAACGCAACACCATGAATGCGCTGGCCTTTGAGCTGGATTACGAACAGGAACTGGTCACCTTATGGCAGGAAATCAATGCGGGCACCTATGCCCCGGGGCGCTCCATTGCTTTTATTGTAGACAAGCCCGTTAAGCGCGAAATATTTGCCGCGGATTTTAGAGATCGAGTAGTGCACCATCTGATTATCAATAAGCTTAATCCGTTGTTTGAGAAGATTTTTATCTACGACAGTTACGCCTGCCGCAAGGGACGCGGAACCCACTTTGGCATCCAGCGGATTAACAGCTTTATCCGGCAATGTTCACACAATTACACCAAAGACTGCACTGTATTGAAGCTGGACATCCAGGGGTTTTTCATGGCGATTGACAAACGTATTTTATGGGCAAAACTACGCGACCTTGTTATGCACCAGTATCATCAATGTGATAAAACCACCGTGCTTGCCCTGTGCCATAAAATCTTGAGCAACAGCCCAACGAAACATTGTTTTATCAAAGGAGGCCGTCATAAATGGCATGGTTTACCGCCGGATAAAAGCCTGTTTCACTCAGCGCCATCATGCGGTTTACCTATTGGCAACCTGACCAGCCAAATATTTGCCAATGTGTATCTCAACGCATTGGACCATTTTATCAAACACGATTTAGGCATACGCTATTACGGTCGTTACGTGGATGATTTTGTATTAGTACACCCCAGTCATGAGCATTTAAAAGCAACTATCCCTCGATAAAGCAACATTTGTTCTGTAAATTCGATTCTACTTCAGTTCGTTTCACTCTAT
>JBDNJA010000134.1:0-65895 GCA_041688005.1 Gammaproteobacteria bacterium | reverse complement strand
CTGGATCTGGCAGCCAATATTAATAATAGGCGAAATCTGCATACCAGGCGTTAAAACAATAGATCCGCCCCCATTAATGGGAACGACCTTGAAATGCCGGTGACAGGCAGTGTTGATTTTCCGCAGGATATATAAAAGCCACTTTTCAATAGGAGCACAATGCTAAACGAAGTCCTGATATTATTATTTTTTTCGGTTATTGGTGTTGCGGTTTTCCGACGCCTTAACTTTCCATCGGTATTAGGTTACCTGGTCGTTGGTATGCTGGCAGGCCAACATGCACTTGGATTAATTCATGATTCGCATGCAATAGAGCAAATTGCCGAAATAGGTGTCGTGTTTTTGCTGTTCACGATAGGGCTTGAGGTTTCCATACCTCGGCTGATAGCGATGCGAAAGATTGTGTTTGGCATTGGTAGTGTGCAGGTAGTGGTGTCGACCCTGAGCACAATTGCGATTGGTATGTGGTTAGGCCTGTCCTGGCAAGCAGCCTTTGCTGTAGGCGGCGCGTTGACAATGTCATCTACCGCAATCGCAGTAAAGCAGCTTACTGAGCAGCGTGAGCTGCATTCACGTCATGGCAATATCGCGCTTGGCGTTTTGTTATTCCAGGACCTGGCTGTTGTGCCTTTTCTGGTTTTGATTCCTATCTTTGCGGCACCTGAAGCTGGCTCGACACTGTTACCCATTCTTTATGCACTGGCCAAAGGCGCATTCGCGTTTATGGTGATCTATTTTACCGGGCAGTATCTATTGCGCCCAGCCATTCGCGCGGTGGCATCGATGCATTCGAGCGAGTTGTTTACCCTGTTTATTCTGCTGGTTGCCTTGCTCGCCGCCTGGTTGACCTGGGAGTTGGGGCTTTCACTGGCGATGGGTGCCTTTTTGGCGGGTATCATGCTGGCCGAGACTGAATATCAACACCATGTCGAAACCGAGATACGGCCATTTCGAGACGTATTGATGGGCCTGTTTTTTATTTCAGTTGGGTCACAGTTCGACTGGGCTATTATCATTAGCGAACCACTGGCGGTGATGATCCTGACGATGGGGCTTGTTCTAGGTAAAGGCATTGCGATTATGATCCTTACCTGCTGGGCAGGTTTTGAAAAAGGTGTCGCGATTCGGGCAGGGCTAGTATTGGGACAGGGTAGCGAGTTTGGTTTTGCGTTATTGGCGTTAGCGCTTTCGACGGGCCTGTTGGAGATAGGGTTGAGCCAGCCCATTATTGCCGCGATTATTATCAGCATGGCCTTATCCCCAATGCTGATCCGCCAAAATGAAGCCATTGCCAATCGATTCGCACCCGGCTATGTTTCAAATCACCGATGGGCCGAACAGGATATAGTTCAGGCTTGCGAGAGTACTAAAGATCACGTAATTTTATGTGGATTTGGTCGTACAGGGCAAAACTTGGCGCTATTTTTAAAACGACTAAACATTCCGTTTATCGCACTGGAATTGAATACTAAATTGATTACCGAGGCCTGGGAGGCCGGGGATCCAGTTTACTACGGTGATAGTAGTCGATCAGAAACCCTGGCCCATGCAGGTATTCATAACGCAAAAGCATTGGTGATATCCTTCCCGGAAGTCAAGACTAGCGAGCATATTATTCGCGAAGTTAAACGCCTGCGTCCCGACCTACCCTTGATCGTGCGTACCCGAGATGATCGGCATTTAGAGCAATTACTCGAAAGCGGCGCCGATGAAGTGATACCCGATACACTGGAATCGAGCATGATGCTGGCCCAACATACGCTAAGCAAACTTGGCCTGACACAAACTGCCATTGACGAAATGCTAGTAGATGCGCGTGAGGGTCAATATGCACGAGTACGCGCGTTTTTCCACAGTACTAAGGATGAAGTTAATGTCGATAACCCCGATCGTCATCACCTGCGTAGTATTGAGGTACTGCAAGACTCCTATGCCAATGGCAAGCCAATTGAATCGTTTAAGTGCTTACCGAAAATCAACATTGTTGCACTGCGTCGTAACGGCATTCGAAGTGAAGGCCCTTTGCTGGATACGCTATTAAAGTCGGGCGACATACTCGTGGTTGAGGGCCGTCCAGATGATATTCAATGTGCTGAAATCGAAGTGATGTGTGGTCAGTAAATCACACTGAGGAGTTTGTTGCTTTTCAGGCAACTTATTCAGAGCATCTCGATCCTCGACATATTAGGGCAACATTAACCGTACCCGTGTCGGCTGCAGTGCTAAAAAAATTACTGCCTGTTGGCCGATGAACTCAATATGTTGATCGGTTAGTTCAGGATATTGCATGCCCATTGAGTAATTATCCTTAATTACGCATGGGCTTGTGCTATCAACATTGTGAATCAGCGCAATTTTCTAGCGAAGCTTCGAATATCGTCTATCAATAATGTTGGTTGTTCCAGTGCAGCAAAATGTCCACCGTGCGCCATCGCTGTCCACTGCTTTACATTATATAACCGTTCAACATAAGACCGAGGCGGCCAGGCTAGCATTTCGGCCGGAAACAGTGCGAGTGCGGTTGGTACTTCGACTCGCCGGTCTTCGAGTGACATATAACGACCACCTTCCTCGCGCCGACCGTAGTAAATCCACGAGGCAGTGTTGAAGGTGCCCGTTGTAAGATAAACCATAATATTAGTCAGCATCGAATCTTTGCTGTGGGCGCTATCGATGTCAAAGTCGACTGTATCTGACCACGAATTGAATTTTTCGATGAGCCAGGCGGCAACACCAACCGGGCTATCCATCATCGCATAGCTCAGAGTTTGTGGTCGAGTGGCCTGTTGCGTTCTATAACCATCTTCCATGATTTGGTCCTGATCGAACTTGTCGGCCCAGGCCTGTTCTTCTTCACTCTGCGGGCCGTGTGGATGACGCATGGTTAAAATATTGATATGTATTCCGTAGCAAGCGGCATGTTCAAACCCAAGCCAACTTGAAATTGCGCCGCCCCAATCACCGCCCTGAGCGATGTAGCGATCGTACCCTAATACATCGATCATTAAGCTATTAAACACACTGGCCATTTTTCTGGGGCCCATCGGTCGAGCGGGTCGACCCGAGAAACCAAACCCGGGCAGCGATGGTGCAATCACATCGAAACCATCGTCTGCATTGTCACCAAATCACTCGGGGTGTGCCAGCGGTTCGATGATATCAAGAAACTCAACTATCGATCCTGGCCAGCCGTGCGAAATAATCAGCGGTTGCGGTGAAGACCCGCTGCCTTTTTCGTGGATATAATGCAGGTCAATACCGCCTACCTTTACCTTGAAGTGCGAAAAACTATTGATCTTTGCTTCGTGTTTGCGAAAGTCATAATCATTAATCCAATAAGCACAAAACACCTTCATATAATCAAGATTAGTACCGTAGTCCCAACCACCATCGTCGGGCATTTCGTGCCAGGGATAGTCGGCAACTCGTTGATGAATTTGCTTCAGTTTTTCGTCAGGTACTTCGAAATGAAAAGGTTGGATATTCGCCATGATTAGCTCCTAACTCGATACAAATATCAACATCGCGAACCGCCTTTACGACACGTATCGCTTCGTGTTGACGCCAGCCGGTATTGGCATCGGCGGCGAGTACATTGCCAGGTTTTAATTCAGCGGAGACTTGCATGATTCTTTCGATATCAGCGTCGGTACCTGCACCGACCTTCATTTGAAACCGGTTAAATCCCTGTGCCTGGTAGTCACGAATTTTTTCTGCCATGGCATCGGCATCCTGACGCGAGACCACTTTGAACAACTTGACTTTTTCTTGCTGCAAACCACCCAGCAAATTATAAACCGGTTCGCCGACGGCTTTACCAAACAAATCCCAACAAACCATATCGATAGCTGACTTTACATAGGGGTGTCCCATCAACAGCCCATCCATACGGCGATTGATTTTGTTGATTTCTATCGGGTTTTCACCGAGTAGCCCTGCCGCAATTTGTGCAACGCCTTTACGCAGTCCTTCGGCGTAGGCTGACAAATAAGCCGGACCTAGCGGACAGCTTTCGCCAACACCGGTGAGACCATTATCAGTTTCAATAATGACTACCGTGCTATCTAAGGCCGAGAATGACTGGTTCGATCAGCTGTATGAGCCTTCTTTCATCGGCAGGTCACCTTGATAGACAGAAATTCTGAATATTTTCATTTTTTGATTAGACATAAAAGAATGTTCCGTTTAAATTTAACGGGGGTGGCTCATACGGCATGACGTGACATGAATCGAGCGAGCTCGCCCTCGGTTGGTAATTGCCCGGTAAAACTCTCGATATAGGCTGGAATTCTTTTCAAACGTTGCGCCAAACTCTCTTCTACCATCATCGAAATATAGCCGATTTGTGTGTAGTACACGGTGTGAGCCCGCACATCGGCCTGTCTTTGACTAAATCCAAAATGCAGGAACATGGCGTGAATGGCGTGGATTCTCTGCAGATCATCTTTTTCGAGTATGGCTTTTAATCTGCCTGATTGATGCGCCCAGTTGCGTATCGCAAAATCCATCCGAGCATCAAAAAGCTGCGGGTCAACCCAGCAGTCGAACAGATTGAGTACGGCCTCGGTAATCGACTCTGCATAGAGTTGTGTGCGAGCGACCAGATTACCGGTGTTTTGCTTTTCCCAGCGCCTGATCAGCGCGTCGAGTAAGGCTTCGCGATCACTAAAATGCCAGTAAAAGCTGGTGCGCGATAGCTGCAATTGATTGGCTAATGACATGATTTTAACCGACTCGACACCGGACTCAATCAATAAATGATGCGCTGCATCCAGCCATACCTCCTCGGAGCCACGAGCGTTATTCCTTTTGGTTGCCTGTCCTATTGTCATAGTCCCTAGTCAAATTTAGCGAGTTAAAGTTAGGCATATTAATTTAATATATAAAATTAAAGAATGTACACCAATGTCCCTTATATTGACATTGGTGTCAAGTTTGATACTGTGCCAACCATCTCCACATCAGCTTAAGGGAATTAAAATGTCGCAAGACCCACTACTGCAGCCCTACCAGCTCAAGCATTTGACGATCAAAAATCGCATCATGATCACCAGTCATGAACCCGCTTATGCTGAAGGTGGCATGCCAAAGGAACGTTATCGGGCTTATCATGAGACGCGCGCAAAAGCGGGCATTGGTATGACCATGACTGCCGGATCAGCGGCTATCTCAAAAGACAGCCCACCGGTTTTTAATAATATTCTCGCGTATAAAGATGAAGTGGTGCCATGGATGCGACAGCTAACCGATAGTTGTCACGAACACGGTTGTGCAGTGATGATTCAGCTCACTCACCTTGGCCGGCGTACCAGTTGGAGTAAGGGCGACTGGCTACCGGCTGTATCCCCTTCGCATAATCGAGAAACTTCTCATCGTTCGTTTCCGAAAAAAATGGAAGATTGGGATATCGATCGAATCATTACCGACTACGCCGACGCCGCCGAGCGTATGCAGGCAGCTGGGCTCGATGGTATCGAATTACAGGCTTATGGCCATTTAATGGATCAATTCTGGTCACCTCTAACGAACACGCTTGACGCGCCTTATGGCGGGTCAATGGAGAATCGGTTACGTTTTTCTAATGATGTATTACGCGCCATTCGTAAACGCGTCGGTAATGAATTTATCGTTGGCATTCGTTATACCGCCGACGAAGTTGCCAAAGGTGGGCTGACAGCAGAAGATGGTATCGAGATATCGAAGCGGTTAAAAGCAGATGGCTTAGTCGATTTCCTCAATGTTATCCGCGGCCATATCGACACCGACCCCGCATTATCTGATGTTATTCCTGGACAAGGCTCAAAATCAGCACCCTGGCTCGATTTTGCAGGCGAAGTGCGAAAGGCGACTGGAATGCCAACATTTTATGCGGCCCGGATTCCTGATGTTGCGACCGCCCGACATGCAGTTCGAGCTGGCCTGATTGATATGGTCGGTATGACACGAGCACATTTGGCAGACCCACATATCGTACGAAAGATCATCGCAGGTGAAGAAGATAATATACGACCATGCGTCGGTGCCACCTACTGTCTCGACCGTATTTATCAGGGTGGCGAAGCACTGTGTATGCACAACGCAGCATCAGGCCGAGAACTCACCATGCCA
This sequence comes from Gammaproteobacteria bacterium, assembly GCA_041688005.1. Lineage (GTDB taxonomy): Bacteria > Pseudomonadota > Gammaproteobacteria. Next base: position 59,787 of record JBDNJA010000134.1, on the reverse strand, counting down.
CACGATATCCCGAAAGCCAAAATCAAAAAGAAAATCGTCATCGTCGGCGCTGGTCCAGCCGGACTTGAGGCCGCTCGAGTCGCAGCAGAAAGGGGTCATAGTGTCGTTATATTCGAAGCCACAGCAAAACCAGGTGGACAAGTAAGACTCGCGGCGCAAAGCCAAAGGCGACGAGAAATGATCTCTATTATCGATTGGCGTGTTGGGCAATGTAAAAAGGGTGATGTTGAATTCCACTTCAATACGCTGGCTGAAATTGACGACGTACTGGCACAAAATCCCGAAGTTGTAATCGTCGCCACTGGCGGATTACCGCATACCGAAGTGCTCGAAGCAGGGAACGACCTAGTCGAATCAAGCTGGGATATTATCTCGCGTGGCATCAAGCCTGGTCAGGATGTACTAGTGTATGATGATGCAGGTGATCACGCCGGATTACAGGCGGCTGAAATCATCGCAGCAACTGGGGCCAAGGTTGAAATAATGACGCCGGACCGAAGCTTTGCACCTGACGTGATGGCGATGAATTTAGTTCCTTATATGCGTAGCATGCAGGATAAAAATACCACCTTTACGGTTACTTACCGACTAAAAAGTGTGGCAAAAGAGGGTGATCGTTTAATGGCAACAATAGGCAGTGATTATAGTGACCTCACAAAGCAACGTAGTTTCGATCAGATCATCGTCAATCACGGCACCATTCCAATGGATGATATTTACTTCGATCTAAAACCTTTATCTTCCAATTTAGGCACCGTCGACCAGGCTAATTTAATCGCCGGCAAAATACAATCGGTATGCAGCAATGCAGCAGGTAAATTTCAGTTATTTCGAATTGGCGATGCAGTGTCTGCCAGAAATACCCATGCTGCTATTTATGACGCCCTGAGGTTAGTGAAGGATATTTGATCGGATATTTTTGGCGGTGTCTTCCACAGGCATCAATCTCAATATGAGAACAGTCGTTTCATGTCCTTTGCTGTCGACGTATTTATTTTCGTCCAGAATTATCAATTTTAAAACTAAGTATTAGTCGTCCCAATCATGGCATGAACAACACCAATACAGAATTTGTTTATTTCCGGGTGAGTACCCAGGGTGGGTGAAAACTATCCTCTGATTTTTCTATCTCTATCTCACGAATGGCTTTGGTTGCCTCGTAATGATTCATTTACGGCATATGGCAATCTATAAATATCAAGTCATACCCATTGGCCTTAAACGACTCTACCGCTTCGATACCATTGCAGGCAACATCGGCACCAACACCCATCTTTGTCATAACCTTATTTGCACTTATCTGGTTTGGCAATACATCTTCGACCAATAGCACAGAGGCATTGAAAGCTTGCTGTGATGCATCGTTAAACAGAATCGCGTCTTTAATTCTGTGTTGCGTAATGATGGGGTTGCCGGTGCTGTGATCGAGCGTGTCAGATAATATTGCTCGCAGAGTTTCGTAGAGACTGAGCTTATTTAAATACGCATTGAATCCAATATCTGATAAATATGTGGCATCATATTTTTGGCCTGTGGATGAAAATATAAGTAATTTCAAGTCATCGAATTGTGTATCCGTTCGAATTTTTATACCTAACGCGTCCCCATTTATCCCCAGCATATTGTGATCCAGCATAGCGATTTGGAAGGGTGCCTTAGCATGATTGTTATCCCTAACCAATTTCCTGGTGATTGCCAACCCCAGTCCAGTGCTCCCATATTGCCGAGTGGTGCTGCTGTTAACACCTGCCACCAGTCGATTTACCGATACCGTGACGAACGATACCCTAAACGTTTTAATCGATCATATTTTGGTGAGTCAGTCGGAATAGAACAGTGGACCATCTGGAATCCTTACATGTATCATAAACCTGAAGAATAAAACGCTTTGGTCAAAGGAATGAAGAAAGTGCTGAAGAATGCATCTGATCATTATCCAGTGTCGGTACAGGTAGATTTGTAAGGCAAATGTGAAAGATGTCGCTGCATCGAAGAGGACTCGATACAAAGGTATTAGGTTATAGCGTGGCTATCTGGTCTCTAGTTTGAGATAGCTTGGCTTCTAGCCTGACTATCTCTTCCCGAATAAACTGAGCGCATTTGGACGCCTCGGGGATAGTTTCTATTCTTAGTAAATGGTCGGAATATTCGACAATCGAACGGACAATCTTTGCTTCTTCAATCGCAATGCTTGCATTCGCTAATAACCGGTTAGTTGTGATTGGTTCGATTAATCAGCTCATCTAATTCATAGCTCCGTCCATGATGAGTTAAAACGGAACTATGCCAGATCCGATAAAAACCGGATATCGAACCTGGCGGTAAGATGCGTAGGAAATAACCTACAGGGCGGCACTCATACAGAAAGCTACCCGATGCCTGTCACTTTTCTAAAGTCGCTAGTACTTTAGCCGAGGGATGGTTTGCGAAAAAGGATCGGAGTCAGGTTTTGATTGTGAAATTTACATTGTTTGTAAAAAAGAATTGGATTCATCATCGGCTTCCTGATTTGGCGTCTGCATGGTTTGAGTTTGCGTTAAATCGCCTATTTCCTGCTTAATAGGAGGCACGTGAACGGTTTCTACAAACGATTCTTTTCCAGTCGCTGATTCTTTTGATTGTGGTGCATGGGAAGATGAAGAAGTCGATTGAATGCCTGATCCCAGGCCGGTCGGTGTTTTAGTTCTAGTGGCTTGATCTGGCTTGGGCGTTGACGGGGTAATTGACTCAGTTGATTTAGTGGGGTCATTCGTACTTTCGGTCGCTTTTGTGGGTGCTGTTTGCTCGGCATTACCGGTTTTCCCAACACTGCCCGTGATTTTCGGCAATGGCATTTTATTCAAATAAGCATCTAGCCCCTGTTTTACGCCTAAGCTATCACTGCCTTTGCGTAGGCGACGGTTTAATGCATGCATGAGCTGCATGATGATGAGTCGAACCGGAGCATCATCGTTGCCAATTCCAAACAGAAAGTTTTTTCTCGCTGAAAAAGGCGAGGCGTTGCGCGCTGCAAAGCAGCCCTGAGTTGCAATAATGGCAGCGCAGGATTTCATGTCGACGGGTAATTCACTGTCACGTCGATAATCAATCCACATATTAATATTTTCAGCCAATTGTTTGAAGCTGGTTTGATAGCCGTTGAAGGCATAAACAAAGGTTAATGGGCGGCCAATCAGGTTAAAGCGGGCCGCTGTTAACGGGTCGGTGTGCTGGTATTCGTTGTGCTGGTTGAGCGTAAGCTTGTTCTTTTCGGCAATACGGGCTAACACGGGGCCGTCCATCACTGGCTGCAAATCAGCCATTGACGCGCACTGGTCGAGGGCTTCGAAAAATGTTTTCCGTATCAGCTTAGTTTTAACTTGAATGGTGGCCAGAACGCTTTCTAACAGGAATATATCGGTGCCACCTGGTAAATTCAATTGCGGGTAGTCGCACCGATAAATAACAATGTCCTGTTCACTTGATTTATTGCCTTCGGAATCGATCACTCGTCCAGTACCAACAGCAAAATTATTGGGTAGGAATTGTTCGAGCACGACTCGAGTGAAAGTTTCTTTTGCCGAATCCTGATAAAGCTCATGTTTGGCTTGCACGCCAACCAGTTCGGCTTCGGATTTAAGCCGTTTCGAAATTAATTGTGTCCATTCGTCTAATTGATTCATGATGTCTGCCCCTGTGTCAGAGTTTAACTCGGGAGTGGAAAACGCCTTTTTGATGGGGGCCTAGCACTACTTATAACCGAGTATAGCCAAGAAAGTATAGTCAAGAAATAACGGTTTATTTTTCGAGTTTACACCATTCAATCAGGGTAAGTCGAAATGAGAAATATTTATACAGAGCTTTGGTTGGCCTTTTTGACGAACTAGCCGCTTACAGCCGCCTAATTGAGGGCATCTAAAAATGCACTTTTTTAGAGACACCCTTGAGTATTTGGTTCTTTATTATTAACTCGCAATTTTCACCAGTCCCTGAGTCTGGTTGGCAATGTCAGTTCTTGTGCATTCAAGCTTACTGATGGGGACGGCCAGAGTATAGCTTACGTCTGCTTCGAAGGATTGACTCGTAATAGAAATGCCCTGGCTAGTCAAATAATGATCGAGCTTGCCCTGATAGGTATAAGGAAATTGGATAGAGAGTGGCGAGGTAATCAGTTGTTCGGTTGTCTGAAGTTGCTTCAATGCCTCACTAACCGATTGGCTATAAGCACGAACCAGTCCGCCTGCACCCAATTTAATGCCACCAAAGTAGCGAGTGACGACGGCGATCGTGTTGCCTAGTCCCGAATGGGTTAAAACATTCAGCATTGGTTTGCCTGCTGTGCCCCTTGGCTCTCCGTCATCGCTTTGATCGTATTGATGTGCATCATCGGGTTTACCGGCTATATAAGCCCAGCAATGGTGCGATGCAGTGGGGTGGTTTGCTCTGATTTGTTTGACGAATTGCTTTGCTTCGGCTCGGCCATTAATGCGACCTAGCGATGTGATAAACAGGCTCCTTTTAATGGTTAACTCAAATGCCTGTGTGCTGGCGGGTACTGGGTAGCTATCCATCGAGGTGTTTTATCATACCTGGAAACATTCCAGTGTCTGCTTACTTGGAAGTATGTTGTGAGTTTTTGTTGGTTTTAGCTGGCCTGGGAGCGGGGATTGCGTCGAACTCTATTTTTTCACGCCCATGATAGACCTGAAAATGTCGACCTTTGGCGCGTGCGATTAAGGTGACGCCGACTTTCTCTGCGATATCCAGCCCCATTCGGGTAATGCCTGAGCGCGATAGCAAAACCGGAATGCGCATTAAAGCAACTTTGATTACCATTTCTGATGTGAGCCTGCCCGTGGTGTAAAAAATCTTGTCTTCACCGCTGAGGTCATTGAGCCACATATAGCCCGCAATCGCATCGACTGCATTGTGTCGGCCGACATCTTCGATAAATTGCTCAATACCCCCACCTATCTCGCCCATATGGGGGTCGATACTGCACAGTGCGCAACCATGCACTGCGCCTGCATTTTTGTAGACTTCGTTGTAGTCATTGAGGGATTGCAACAAATGGTAGATAGCCGATTGTCGTACAACGGGTTGTTGCATTGTCATGTTGTCGATGTCATCCATCAAGTTACCAAAGACAGTGCCCTGACCACAGCCAGTAGTCACCGTTTTGTGACTGAGCTTATTGTCAATGTCTTCGACTCCCTGACGGGTGGTAATAGCAACAGCCTCTGTCTCCCAGTCCACTTGAATAGAGTGAATATCCTCGATGTTGTGGACTAGCCGTTGGTTGCGGAGCCAACCGAGGATGAGCAACTCGGGGTGATTGCCGATCGTCATTAAGGTAACGATTTCGCGTTTGTCCAAAAAGATGGTTAAAGCGCGTTCGACGGCCGCAAAGCCTTCGATGGCTTTGTTGTATTCGTTATAAGAGACAACGCTGGCGGTGGCTTTTAACCCTGCATCGGTGAGCGTTGGTAAGCGGCGCTGGTCAGCGGACTTAGCTGTGCTTTGGTTTGAACTCTGGACAGAGCCGGTCATCTTAACCGCCCGTCAAATTCATATGGCGCAATAAAACAGTTTGTGAATTCAGGTTGAAGTCATGTCCTTTGGGTTTGATTTGCATCGAGTCAATAATCGCCTGATCTAGCACCGCTTTGTCGCCAGGGTTGGCACGGACAAGATGACGAAGATCAACCGAATGCTCTTGTCCCAGGCACAGTAACAAACGTCCTTCTGCGGTGAGGCGAACGCGATTGCAGCTGTCACAAAAATTATGACTATGTGGGGAAATAAAGCCAATACGCGTATTCTCATATTCTGTCATTCGATAGTAGCGAGTCGGGCCGGCGGTTTTCATGGTTGTCGGCATTAGTTCAAAATGTTGCTCTAAATCGGACAGTAATTCATCGCTAGAACAATAGGTTGAAGCGCGATCATGATGGGCGTTTTCGCCTAGCGGCATTTCTTCTATAAAGCTGATGTCGATGCCACGTTCGATACAAAAATTAACTAGATCGAGCACTTCGTCATAGTTATGGTTTTTGAGTACAACGGCATTTAATTTGATTTGATCAAAGTTGCAGGCAATAGCGGCTTCAATCCCTTCCAGGGTTTTGTGCAATTCGCCAATACGAGTCATATCGTGAAAGCGGTCAGTTTTTAATGTGTCGAGGCTAATATTGATACGAGTGACGCCTGCTGATTTTAGCTGACGGGCGTATTTTTTAAGTTGGGTGCCATTGGTGGTCAGTGTGAGGTCGGTGAGGTCTTCAATTGAGCCAAGGTTATTAAATAGCTGTATGACGTTGTTGCGAACTAATGGCTCGCCACCAGTGATGCGAATTTTGTTGACGCCCAAATCGATAAACGATCGGGCGATAGCTTCCATTTCTTCCAGCGTTAATAACTGCGCGCGAGGCACAAATTTCATTTTCTCGGGCATGCAGTAAACACAGCGTAAATCACAGCGATCGGTGACCGATAGACGGATATAGTTTATCTCTCGTCCAAATCGATCGATCAACTGGTTTTCGCGCGGGCTAGATGATGTAATTTGTGTCGTCATAATTGAGTAATCTTATCAATTTAGGCCGAGTAAATACAAGGTTTTCTAATTATACAGTATAGCCCGTTGGTTATTTCCACACAGGCCATATTTATTTAGGTGCAAGAAAGAATATGTTATCGTCACACTACTTGAAATTTCAGATTAAACCGATGTCTAAAACCTTCCGCACAGCCTGCATCCAGAATACTGCAACACGAGACATTAATGCAAATATCAACTGGGTTTGTCAGCGAATCGACGAAGCGCACGACGCGGGCGCCGAATTCATCACAATGCCCGAAACTGTGGGTTTAATCGAGCCGGTTAATAAGAGAATTCCAGCGCAATGTTTTACTGAACAGCAGGATGTCGGCTTGATTGCTTTTCAACAAAAAGCAAAACAACTAGAAGTAACGATTCTGGTTGGCTCGCAACTGATCAAACTGGAGGATGAGCGAATTGTTAATCGAAGCGTTTTGGTGAGTGATCGGGGTGAAATTAAGGCGCGTTATGACAAGTTGCATATGTTTGATATCGAGCTGGCCAATGGCGAGTCTTATCTTGAATCGGGCGTGATTAGCGCCGGTGACAAGGCTGTGTTGGCCACGACTCCCTGGGGCGAACTTGGCATGTCTATCTGTTACGACTTACGTTTCGCAGCACTGTACCGGACACTGGCGCAAAATGGCGCGCAGTTTATTACTATCCCAGCCGCCTTTACCCAGACTACAGGCAAGGCGCATTGGCATACCCTGGTACAAGCCAGAGCGATTGAAACCGGCTGTTATATCATTGCCCCAAACCAATGCGGACATCACGCCGACAAACGCTATTCCTGGGGGCATTCGCTAATAGTCAATCCCTGGGGCGAGATACTGGCAGACGGTGGCGCCGAACCTGGCATTATTTATGCCGATATTGATTTGGCCGAAGTCGATTTGGCGCACAGTAAGATTCCGGCACTAAAAAATGATCGTGAATTTACCTTAGAGCGCTTTTAATCTTTTCTACGTAACCACTTTTGCGCCATCCGCATGACAGACTCGTCGACGTTATAGTCCTTCAGCTGCGCTACCCCGACCCAGGCAAGGTCGTGGGATTCTTCACTGACGACGAACACTTCAGAACCGTGAGCTCGAAATACAAAGCGAATGTCGTAGTGTAAGTGTTGTATCTCATTGGCTCTGGCAGGGATTTGATGAACATCGATATCAAATATTTCTCCATTTTCAATCTCTAATCCAGTGAGCCCTGACTCTTCATCGGCTTCTCGCTTGGCCACTTGCAAGATATCGCTGTCGCCATCAGCATGACCGCCCGGTTGTAACCACTTGTTCAACTTTTTGTGGTGGGTCAATAGCGTGTGTGTTCCCAACTGATTCACAATCCATGCCGATCCAGTCACGTGCCCAACCGACAGTTCACGGTTGAAGCATGTGTCATATTGACCGATAAACGCCATGACCTGGTTCGCGCAGGCTTTTTCGGATGGATATTTTTCTGCGTAGGTCGCGAGTAAATTTAACAGTTGATTTCTATGCACTTGGAATTCCGAGATTATGATTCGAGTGTGGTATTTGTTTGGCTAGTATATAAGCCACCAATATGGAGAGTAGGCTACTACCCATCGCGCTGCTACCGCCAGCTGATTGTACAATGCCCGCCGCCGCCAGACAGGCAAGCAATCCCAGTGTAGATGGTGCCAATTTGGGATATATTCGATGCCCAAACAGGACGCTAATAGTCAGGCAAATGAGTGCGCCCGTCCAGTTTGTAACAATGTTTCGAATGGAATTAAAAATACAAAAAATGCATGGATGGAGCCCAACACCGTCGTCAGTGTAATGGCTGCTAGCAGGCATAGCGTTGGTTTTTGATGTGGATTGGTTTTCATGTCAGTGGCGACTGCCTTCGGATATATGGTTTGCCCAGCCGAGATGGGTTATGAAGTACAGCTGCTTCCAATTAGATTATTGTTTTTTTGCCAGGCATCAAGGCAAAGATCACGCTTCGGTTTTGGCAGCTGAGCGATGGTTTCAACATATTCAAAGAATCTTTTAAAATTGCCTTGCTGGGCATCCATCATGTTGATAAATGCGGGCAAATGGACATTGTAAGCAGATACAGATGCCAATTTGGCATTGTTTAAACCCGATGAAAACCAGTGCGTATAACCGCCTTTATTATTGAAGGATTGGGCGAGTGTGGCATGACGTTCAATGGCTGTGTCCAAAATTGTTTTTTTTTGCTTTCGTTTGGTTTCGGGTGATATCTCGGTTTCGTAAAGCGTATCGAGTTCGGCCCGAGTTTGCTCGATTAGCTGAACAACAGCCTGATTATACAAATTATAGTCTCGAAACTGTGTAATCTCGTCAGATTTTTGTCTCGACTTTAACCACAGTTCAGTCCCTGTTCGTTGAACCGCAGAGGCCAGCGATTCGTTAAACAGCGTGTCATTGTCGACATAGAGTTGTTGATGGGTGAGTTCGTGAAATATCAATCCAGCCAGGCGAGTTTCAGGCCAGTGGATGAAACTGCTCAATACCGGATCATCAAACCAGCCGAGGGTAGAGTAGGCGGGCACTTCTCCAATATGAATATCCGAGTTGTCTTTTTTAAGCTTCGCTACAAACTCCGCGAGCAAGTCCTCATCATAATAACCACGATAACTGGCGCAACCGGCAATCGGGTAACACCAGCTCAGTAAGCGGGTCGAAAATTCTGGCGCGGCGAATAAGTTCTTCAAAACATAGGACCGATTTAGCTGGGCATAACTGGTATAGCTACCATTATCCGACAAGGCTAATGTCTCGATAGAAAAGGCCCTAATTTTCTGGATTAATACTAGACGCGATCGTAACTTGATATCGAGATCAGGGTCTTCGAGTAAGGTCGAGATATCGACCCGTTTATCCATGATCGATAGATGGCCTTTCGTGCTGTGCCAGTAGTAACCAATATCGGAACAGCCAGAAAGTAAAATGACAGCGATCACCATTAGCCATTTCGACATGACCCAATTTTGAGTTTCAATTTTTGATGACAAGCAGTATTCTCGCGTGTTCGACAGAGTTTCGACATTTCAGATTCGAGATTCCCGGTTCTAGATTTCAGACTCTAGGCTCCAGATTCTAATTTAGGTGAAAATATGATTATTTCCAGCCAGTTTGATGGCGGCAACATTGAGTGTACAGAACAAAGTGATGCAAGCAATATTCAGCTTCGTATCAAGGCTGATAATCAGTCCGAATTCTATCAGTGGTTTCATTTTAAGGCTTCGAATGTGAAAGATACCGATTGCCGATATGTGATCAATAATGCCGGTGGCGCGGCCTACACTGGCGGTTGGCGCAACTATCAGGCTGTCGCATCCTATGACCGGGAATACTGGTTTCGGGTAGAGACAAGTTTTGAGAATGACGAATTGGTCATCGAGCACAACAGCATCTGCGACCAAATCTATTTCGCTTACTTTGCGCCTTATTCCATGGAGCGCCATGCCGATCTGATAGCGTTTGCTCAATCTAGCGAGTTATGTGAGGTCGAGACGCTAGGCTCCTCGTTAGATGGTCAGGCAATCGACTGCTTACGGTTTGGCGAACCTAGCGAGCCTGGCGATCACAAAAAAACGATCTGGATGATTGCACGCCAACACCCCGGCGAAACTATGGCTGAATGGTGGATGGAGGGACTGATCAATCGATTAGTTGACGATACTGATCCTGTCGTTCGGGCAGTTTTGCAAAAAGCCGTTATTTATCTGGTACCGAACATGAACCCCGATGGCAGCCGGCGAGGGCATCTGCGTACGAATGCGGCTGGCGTCAATTTGAATCGAGAATGGCATGAACCCAGCATGAAAAATAGCCCCGAGGTATTTTTAGTGTTAGAGAAAATGAAGGCGATAGGCCTCGACTTTGCGTTAGATGTTCATGGCGACGAAACACTGCCTTATAACTTTTTGGCGGGTACCGAAGGCATTCCAAGTTGGAATCAAAATCGTCAGCAAAGACTCGAGCTATACAAGAATACGCTGGCGAATATAAACCCCGATTTTCAAACCGAGCATGGTTACCCGGCTAATTCGGCAGGCAATGCCAATATGAGTTATTGCTCCAACTCACTTGCTGAGCGCTTTAATAGTCCGGCAATGACGCTCGAAATGCCCTTTAAAGATCCGGCTGATACGCCAGATGATATGCAAGGCTGGAGTCCAGAACGTTGTATTAAATTATCGTCGAGTTGTCTCGATGCGCTACATCTGTGCTGGGACGAGGTAATGGCATAACTTTGATAGTTGCAATTATGGCGATTTCAAAACAAACCTGTTCTGAAGAAGTGCTACTATTCTGGGCTAGCATACGAAAAATTTGGAATTTGATAACAATAGACAAAGAGGAATGGAGCAATGGCAAAACCTAAAATTATCGTCACGCGTCGCTGGCATGAGGCGGTCGAAAAAATACTGGCCGAACGATACGATACGCAGCTAAGTGAAGACGATCATCCTTTTTCGGTGGCAGAAATGCAGGACGCACTGCGCAATGCGGATGCCGTATTACCAACAGTTTGTGACAAGGTGGATGCACAGGCCCTGGGTATCGACAATATCCGCGCCAAAATGCTAGCTAGCAATGGCGTTGGTTTTAACCATATCGATCTTGATGCAGCGAAGGCCGCTGGCCTCATCGTCACCAATACACCCGAAGTATTAACCGATTGCACCGCCGACCTGGCGATGACCCTAATCGTGATGGTAGCCCGACGCGCTGGCGAAGGCGAAAGGCATGTACGTAGCAATCGCTGGACTGGTTGGCGCCCAACTCACATGATGGGCACCAGCGTGACTGGCAAAACCCTGGGCATGATCGGCATGGGCCGTATTGCTAGAGCAGTCGCAGCAAGAGCGGCGCATGGTTTTGGTATGAAGATCGTTTTCCACGACCCTTTCCCACCCAGTGCTGAAGACATCAAAGGTCTGAATGCCACGCAATGTAATTCTCCTGAAGAAGTTTACGCACAGGCCGACTTCGTTTCACTGCACTGCCCAGGCGGAAAAGCGACTTACCATTTAATCGGCGCAGAGGCATTCGCAGCGATGAAGCCAGGTGCATTTTTGATCAACACCGCCCGTGGCGATGTTGTCGAAGAAGTCGCCCTGGCAGAAGCATTACGCAGTGGCCAAATTGCAGGCGCTGGCTTAGATGTATACGAGAAGGAGCCAGCAATTTCAACCGAATTGATGGCTATGGAAAATGTAGTATTGCTACCGCATTTAGGTAGTGCCACGCAGGAAACCCGATATGCGATGGGCATGCGTGTGGTAGAAAATCTGGAAGCATTTTTTGCTGGCGATACACCGAGGGATAAGCTGGTTTAGTCATTATCGGGTATCTCTAGCGGCAATCCGTTATTAAAAAGCGTCACTCGTAAGAGTAGGCGCTTTTTTTGTGGGGGGAGAAAAGCTGATGATTGAAGTTGATAAAATGAGACTCGAGTTGACTAGCTTCATATCGAAAACTTAATTGGCTATTTTTATGGCTAATGCAGCGCTGTACTTTGTCTGTGTCGAGACGGGATAATGGTGCAATCTACACTGCCAACTGGACATTAGTATGAACATTGAGATCAATCACAAGAATAACCCGTTGAATGGCGTTGGTTTAAAAAGCTTGTTGATCGAAATAGTGGATCACTATGATTTTCAGATTCTCTTTGCCTATTTAAACATCAACTGTTTTAAGACTAATCCGAGCATTGAATCTAGTGTGAAGTTTCTTAAGAAAACAGATTGGGCGCGTGAAAAGGTCGAAGCTTTCTATTTGTACGAATTTAAAAACTTACCCAAAGCATCGTCAGCACAGTTTTTATTACCTCCCAGGAACCGAATTATTCCAGATGATCAAACGCCAGGTACACCTGCCGAACTAAGCCTTGAGGATGCTGAGCAATTGCGTGAAAAACGTGCAGTAAAATCAGCTGCATGGGATCTGAATGCAGCACATCGATCGGACCAGAGCTTTAGCGCTCAAAGAAACAAGCGTTCCAGTGAGAGAGACAGTAATCACAGGAGGAAAGATGATTCTGAGGTGTCGGAATCAGCAAGCACTTCTGATCGCCCCGACGCCGATCCTTGGGCGAGCTGGAAAAATAAATCGGGGCGCTAATTTCGTGCAAACTATTGGTATAACTAAGCCGGCAAAAAGTGTTGCCCATAATAAAAGTGAAAATATAAAAAACATGAAATCGTTGATATACATGTATTTTATGACCCAGTGTATTTTAGTAATCGGATTAGAGGCCCTCTAAATTACCAAACACCAACCGAAGTGGAGGGTTCATTCCTAAGAGGTGCACTTACAACTTTAATCTCTGAGGGTTTAATTCCCCGCAGCTTGCTGCGAAAAGTCTTTTGATTTTGACCTTAAGCTTTTGCATATCCCTTTTCGCGAAGCGAATTCGAGGTTACGAGAAAGCTTGCTATGGGGTTGTTGATTTAGGGTTTGATGTCTATTCCAGAAAAAACTTGCGGCTCTTCTTATAAATGCATATCATATGCATCTTAAGGTATTTACTATCCGGCTAAATTAGGGCTAGTATGTCAACACTCATTAAAAATCAGGGGAAATCTGATGGCCGAAGTGCTCACGAGATCGGCCGCACGTAATATATTTTACGGCGGGTCGCTGTTCTTCTTTCTCTTATTTGCAGGGCTAACTGCGCATACACACTGGTATATGGCGAATGTCTCCACGGATAGTGAGGGCCTTACCGAGCAGGTTAAGCTAGGCAAGCAGGTGTGGGAAGAAAACAGCTGTATTAACTGTCACACCATATTGGGAGAAGGTGCTTATTTTGCGCCAGAACTGGGCAATGTGTGGACGCGTTACGGCGGTCGCGAAAATGCTGAAGGCGCACGTGCCGGACTCAAAGGCTGGATTCGCGCACAACCACTGAATATTCCCGGCCGTCGTGTCATGCCCAAGTTCGATCTCAGCGAAGAGGAGCTGGACGCTCTTGTGCACTTTTTTGAATGGACTGATTCTATTGACACTCAGGGCTGGCCTCCAACCCCAGCAGGTTAACGACTTAGCCACTATGCACGCACCAAGTTTATTGTAAGAGGATCGTTTTAATGAAATATGAAACACAACGGGTAGCTTATCCGTTCTTTGCGGTTGCAATGGCGCTGTTCGCCTTGCAGGTCGTATTTGGGATTATGGCAGCGACTGTCTATGTCATGCCCGAGTTTTTGTCAGAGGCGATGCCTTTCCATATCATCCGGATGAGTCATACCAACCTGCTTATAGTCTGGCTGCTCTTAGGGTTTATGGGTTGTACCTATTACCTGATGCCTGAAGAAGCCGAGGTAGAAATCCACAGCCCCATGATCGCCTACATACAGCTGGCCATTTTTGCCATCGCTGGCGCTGGCGCACTGGTCAGTTACCAACTGGGTATTCACGAAGGTAGGGAGTTTCTCGAACAACCGCTGTGGTCCAAAATCCTAATTACCGTGTCGTTCCTGATGTTTCTCTACAACACCAGCATGACCCTAATGAAAGGACGCAAAACCGCTATCAATATGGTGTTGATGCTCGGCCTCTGGCTGGCGGCGGTATTTTGGTTGTTCGCCTTTGTTAACCCCAGCAATCTCGCGATCGACAAACTGTACTGGTGGTGGGTAGTACACCTGTGGGTAGAAGGTGTATGGGAGCTCATCATGGCGTCACTAATGGCGTACCTTTTGATTAAGATGACCGGCATAGACCGTGAAGTCATCGAGAAGTGGTTGTATGTCATTATTGGTCTGGCACTATTTTCGGGGTTACTGGGAACCGGGCACCACTACTATTGGATAGGCGCACCGGCCTACTGGCAGCCACTGTCGAGTATTTTTTCGACCCTGGAAGTGCTACCGTTTTTTGCCATGGTTATGTTTGCCTTTTTCATGTTCTGGAAAGGGCGGCGTAATCACCCCAATAAATGCGCCATGCTATGGACTTTAGGTAGCGCAACCCTGGCCTTTTTCGGTGCCGGCGTGTGGGGCTTTATGCACACCCTGTCGTTCGTCAATTACTACAGCCACGGCACTCAGATTACCGCAGCTCATGGCCACTTGGCCTTCTTTGGTGCCTATGTCATGACGGTGTTAGCTTTCATAACCTACGCCATGCCGCAATTGCGACGGGTACAGCCCTACGGCCAGATTCTCAATATGTGGAGCTTTTGGTTGATGACTTCGGGGATGTGTTTTATGACCTTTACACTGACCTTTGCCGGTGTGGTACAAACTCACTTACAGCGCGTTTTGGGTATGAACTTCATGGAAGTACAGAGCCAGCTGACGCTGTTCTACATTATGCGCTTAGGTGCTGGCGTTGTGGTTGCTGTCGCGGCTGTAGTATTCTTCATTTCCATCTATGGGCCAGTGAAAAATCAAGCCTCAGCTACCGCTGAGAGCTAATCTAAAACGGCCCGCTCACCGGCATGGCGAAGAAGGAGAACATGACATGAGCACCGCGACTATCAACAAGGCGGAAACAGCGCCCGGCATCCCTTATTATGAGGCGGTCGGCAACGAATGTGAGCTGTTTGAGCAGGCCTACCAGCAGCGGTTACCACTACTGCTTAAAGGCCCCACAGGCTGTGGCAAGACCCGCTTCGTTAGCCATATGGCAGCCAAAT
Organism: Gammaproteobacteria bacterium; assembly: GCA_041688005.1. Taxonomy (GTDB): domain Bacteria; phylum Pseudomonadota; class Gammaproteobacteria. The sequence continues at coordinate 44,561 of JBDNJA010000134.1, read as the reverse complement.
TGGGAAGGCCGCTGTTTACGGTGTCATGCCACGATGATCTAACCGCAGCGGATCTAACCGGACGTTACCTGTTGCAAGGAGGTGAAACCCGCTGGGTTGATGGCCCCCTCACGCAAGCGGTACGTGAGGGCGGCATCTGCTACCTCGACGAAGTGGTCGAGGCTCGCAAGGATGTTACCGTGGTGCTGCATCCGCTAACAGATGATAGGCGCTTACTGCCACTGGAACGCACCGGCGAACTACTCCAGGCACCCGATGATTTTATGCTGGTGGTGTCCTACAACCCTGGTTACCAGCACATACTCAAATCACTTAAACCCAGTACCAGGCAACGTTTCCTCGCCAAGAGTTTTGATTTTCCCCCGCCCCAGCTGGAATGCGATATTGTCGCCAAAGAGAGTGGCTTGCCCGCTCCGCAATGCGCAGCGTTGATAAACCTCGCTGCACGGCTACGAGCTATGAAAGGGCAGGACCTTGAAGAAGGCGTATCAACACGCTTGCTAATTTACTGCGCCACCCTAATTGCTAATGGTATGCCCGTACTCCAGGCGGCACAGGCTGCTTTGGTCGAACCACTCACTGACGATGCGGATGTGCAAGAAGGTCTTATGGAAGCCGTGCGTGCTACCTTTGGCGAAGATTAGGGGTTACCCGGCATATGTTGGAATGGCTGGAATTTGAGGAAAACGTTGGCCGACTGTGGCACCGTTGGGCATCCTCGCATAGCCGCAGTTACCCTGATTATCCCGATGCGGCTGTCACCCTGGATAGCATTGCTAGTCCCTTGGCGGTGTTTTTTCGAGCCGGCGGTGGCTCGCCGGGGGTCGCCCTAACGTCCATTGCGGCACGCGTTTCGACACACCGCATCAATTTACGCCAGCGGCTGGGCTTCGACCAGGAAATTATCGATCTGGCCCGCCTTGACGAAGAAAACCTGCTGCTACCGCCGCGTATTGCACTATTCAATGATCCGGCCCTCAATCGAGATTGTTATTTCTGGTTAGCTGCCATGTTGGCAGCCATGACACCCGCAACTGCATTCAAAGATCCGCTGCGCCAAAACATCAGCGCATTACGCCAGATTGTTGCCGCCAGTGATGCCACACTCAACGACTTCCCCGGACTGCGAGGCCGCTACCAGCGGTTGCAAAGCCAAATGCTGGCGATGCGTCCCGCCCGCTCATTACCGCCTGCGGAAGAAGCCATAGAAGCGGTGATCTGTTATCTGTTAGGTGCCATCGAACAACCTCTATCGGAAGAGGCAAGCCGTTATTACCATGCGGTTATGGACCTAGATATCAGCTTGCGCGAGTATCGGGCGCCACAAAATTACCAGCAGCCGCTACCCGTGCCACTATGGGCCAATCTCAGCCACTTGGGCACAGCCAGCGCAAAGGATAGTGACGACGAGCAGGCGCCGCCGCCCGCTGCCACTGAGCAATCCAAAGACAAGCGCAAAGCTGAGCGCCGCCGTCAGGACCAATCCGAGCGCGATGACCCACTGGTATTCAACCGCTTCGAGAAAATTCTGTCCTTTGCTGAAATGGTCAACGTCAACCGCATGATCGACGATGAGGAGGACAAAAACGCCAAGAGTAATGCCGAGCAAATGGATGAAATTACGCTTAGCCCCAATCAGCAACGAGTGGCCTCACAACTAAAAATGGATTTGGACCTGTCGCCAATGGCGGCGGGTGGCGATCAACTACAGGGCGAGCACACCTACCCCGAATGGCACTACCGCAAACAAAGCTACCAGCAACAACACTGCCGGGTGCTAACAGCCTTACACGAGGAAGAAGCCGACAGCGAGACCATCGACCCGCAGACCCGTCGCCGCATCCGTCGGGTACGGCGTCAGTTTGAGGCCCTACGACCCCGTAGAGAATGGTTGCGCGGCCAGGTCGACGGCAATGAGCTGGATATGGATGCTGTGGTTAGAGCCCACTGTGATTTTATTGCCGCAGGGCAAAACAGCGCTGGGCTATATATGTCGACACGGCCTCAGGCCAGGGACCTGGCCATCTCCATTTTAATTGACGTGTCGCTGTCAACCGATGCCTGGGTGGAAGACCGCCGAGTGATCGATATCGAGAAAGAGGCTTTACTGGTGCTGGCACACGGGTTAGCCAGCTGCGGTGACGATTACAGCATTCATAGCTTTACCTCCCACCGGCGTCACCGAGTATGGGTTAACACCATAAAAACCTTTGACGAAAGCATGAGTGCGGTTACCGAACGGCGTATTGCCGCGCTCAAACCCGGCCACTACACCCGCATGGGTGCCGCTATTCGTCACGTTGCTGCCGAGTTAAGCCAGCGCCCTAACCGCCATCGTTTATTACTGGTGATCAGTGACGGTAAGCCTAACGACAGTGATTATTATGAGGGGCGTTACGCGATTGAGGATACCCGCCGCGCCATTATGGAGGCCAGGCGGCAGGAGCTGAAAGTTTTTGGCATCACGATTGACCGAGAAGCACAGCAATATATTGGCCATCTGTTTGGGCGCGGTGGCTATGCCATGGTGCATAAACCGGAACATTTGGCGCAGGCCTTACCCAGTATCTACCAGCAGATAATAGCTAACTGATATGACGCAAGCGCCAGCCCCAGCCCCTCAACAATCACCGCCGAATACCTTGCGCAAAGCCATTGCCCTGATCGCGGGTATCGGCCTATGTACACTAGTAGTTACCCCCTTCGCGCTGGCCATCAATAGTTTTGACTGGGGCGTAGGTCTGTTACTAGTTGCACCTTTTGTGGTTTGGTTGTTACTGTGGATGGGTCAGGTTTTAGAGCGTTGGGCCCGCAATGAACCCGATACGCCGCCGGTTGATCTTGATTTCCCCGACGACCTGCCGGGCGACCCCTAGTTTGCCTGCGGCTACTTTTAGCTACGATCTCAGATCGACGGCAAGGTAAGCGAGAAACACCAGCAGCACCGTCGCCACCAGTAAACAAATAAAGCCACTTTTCCAGCCGGTGCTGGAAGCCCGTAAATTAAGATATACCATCAATATCTGCTGTACTTTGAAGCCGGCACTAATAAGCACCAGAGCGACGCTCCAAATCGGCAGCGGCAACCACCCTGAATGACTACTCAATTGTGCTGACCACATCGACAGTAAGGTTAAGGCCATCAATAGCAGCCAGGTGACTAACAGGCGTCTGTTGCCAGGAAGTGTATCGTTCATGCCTACCTCAGCAGATAAAGTAATGGATAAAGCAGCACCCAGATCAGGTCGACCAGGTGCCAAAAAGCGGTGACTGTTACAACATTCACCCGTGATGTTTTCCAGCAAACTAGCGCCAGCAAGCCCAGCCCAAAAACGACATGGGCGAGATGAAAAGCAGTTAGCAAATAATAAAACGTGAAGAAGGTATTGGTTTCGGGGGTTAGCCCCGCGCTCAGTTTACTGGCGTATTCCAACACTTTGATCACGCAGAAGGCTACGCCCAGCAGCATAGTGATGCCCAGCAACTGCCGGCAGCGACACAACCGGTCTTGGGCGATAGCCTGTATCGCCAGCGCGGCAAACAGGCCACTGGTGAGCAATATCATCGTATTGAAGCCGCCGATCACAGGGTCCAGCAGTTGCTGGGAGGCGTCAAACAGCGCAACTTCGGCCGCTCGTTGCCAGGCGAAAAGTATGAAGAAAGCGGAAAAAACCAGCATCTCGCTTAATATCAGCACCCACATTAAGGGGTTACCTGGTAGCGCCGAGAGCGGCCCCCAATTATCTTCCTCTATTGCCTCCGAAGGGTCTTGCTCTAGTGCTTCCACAGGCTCATTTGTCACCTTTTTCCTTTCTAAGTCTTACACCAAACAGCCAGCTTTTTGGTACATCGATAGCCCGGTTAGACGTCAGCCTATGAATACCAACAGCGCAACGCGCTATCATCCAGATAATGCCCAGGGTAAAAAAGAGATAACCAAAGGACCAGGCGTACACTGGTGCCAGCTGCGCCAGTCCCAGCACATGCCACAGCATTAATGCCAGCGCAGCCGCCAGTATGCCCAGCCAGAAGGTGCGAATCTGAAAAAGCAGATGGGTATCCAGCCATGCGGCCCCGCGGCCCCGCCGCAAGTGAGCGATTAGCACACCCAGCGGAGCGGTCACCAGCGCCATAATGCTGCCCATATAGAGCCCATAAATAACCACCACATAGCCACGCCCCGGTGTGCTCTTGTCATAAACTTGTGGGTGGGCCGAGGTAGCAGGCTTTGGTAACGTTGTTGAGGGCGTAGGGGGTGAAGACGCATGTAAAGGCATTGTTTAAAATCTCTCAGTTATTGGGTGTTGAGAATTGATAATTTTTACCAGCTTTGTTTGCGTCTGCTCCGGCAACAAATCTTCTAGCGTGTAGGCGTCTAACGTATTAAAAAAGCTCTGCAAAGCTTTGGAGAGAATAGGCTTAAGCCCACAGGCTGGCGTGAGAATACACCGATTATTTTCCCCCAGGCATTCGGCCAAGGCGAAGTCATTTTCCATTTCGCGTACTAGTTTACCGATGCTTATATCTGCAGGTGGCCTGTTCAGGTGCAAGCCACCGTTCTTGCCTCGCAGGGCAGCCACATAACCTTTCTGGCTAAGCTCCGGCACAACTTTCATCAGATGATTTTTTGATATGCCATAGTCGTGGGCGATTTCACGAATAGTCGCAGGCTCGCCATCACGGACTGCCAGGTAAATCAGTATTCGTAGAGAATAATCTGTGAAGGTTGTTAATCGCATTAGTCTGGCCTACTTAACTATTGGCCACCAAGTATACCTAAAGATGGCTATTATATGCACCTTATGGAACTAATTCGTAATCGTAGACCTTCGGGCTCCCTGCGCTACTCACTTTTTAACGGGAGATCGGGGGCTCCCGACAAGGGAAAAAGGGACTGATCTGGCTTTTTTCTGGTGGTCAGCTCCAATGCTTTATCTTAACTTACTCTAGCCCTTTTTAAAAAACAGTAATTTACCTGTGATCTGTTTTTGATCCTGCACCAACAGTAAGGACCACGAGGCCGCAGTCGCAGGAAAAGTGCTTTTTTAGAGGGGCCTTAAGTTATTTCCATTCTTTGGTTATGATTCAATAATGGATTAATTTGACACCACATGAGGGATAGGCTTTCCTGCGGCGAAAGTCTGCAAGCTATCGATAACCACCGCCCCCATGAGTTCTCTCACTTCCAATACGGAGGTTCCCATGTGCGGCAACAAGGTGACATTGGGCAGGGCGCATAGCGCTTTCGGTATGATCGGTTCGTTCTCGTATACATCTAAGCCAGCGGCGAAAATGCGTTTGTTTAACAGGGCATCAATCAGGGCCTGTTCATCGATGACCTCGCCCCGAGAAGTGTTGATGATTACGCCATGTGGCTGCATCGCGGCCAGTGCTTGTGCTCCAATCAAATGCCGTGTGTCAGCGCCCCCTGGAACACAGATTTGAACAAAGTCTGATTGTGCCATCACCTCTGATATCGTGTTCAATTGTTGCGCATTTGGAATGGCTAAATGGGTGACCTGCGATCGATTGAAAAACACCAGGTTCATACGAAACCCAAAATGTGCTCGGGCCGCAATTGCTTGCCCTATCCGGCCCATACCAATGACGCCCAGCGTTTTCTCGGTAATATGCTGGCCCAGATATTGGTTTGGATGCCAACCCGTCCACTCACCCGCCCGGACACAGGCCTCACCCTCGCTGGCGCGCCGTCCCGCCATCAGCATCAACATCATCGCAATGTCGGCTGTCGCGTCGGTGACAGCGCCCGGTGTATTGGTGACAGTGACACCAGCCGCCTTCGCAGCCTGAATGTCGATATGGCTGTATCCAACGCCGTAATTAGCCAGCAATTTGCAGCGTTGATCCGATCTGAAATCGGCGGCATCGAAGACATCTCCAAAGGTCGTCAAGACACAGTCGAATTCGTCGAATATTGCCGATTTTTCATCTGGCTTTAGGCCCGTTACTTCCTGGCGAAGTGCCATCTGAAAATCAGTGGCAAGTTTGTCCGTAATGCTAGATGGCAGCGGGCGCGTTACAAACAATTTTGGTTTGTCAGTCATGAGTCTATGTTCCAACGTTTAAATCTTTCATCGTTCATTGTGCATTGCGAATTATTCGGTTTCAAGGTCAGTAACCTATGCGAAAGTCTGTGAAGCTATTACCACTCTGCGCGTTTGAATCGTAGGCCCTAGAGAAAAACACTTCGTAGTATCTGAAATTAAATTTGATGACGATGGACAGGTCGTTTCATGCTGCATTGAGGCGCTTATGTCAAAACGCGCCACTCCAATCGATTGGCATGATTTAAAAGATGATACCTGTTGGGTTCATGGCTGGAAATAGTTACAAGTGGTAGTGGTAGCTTCTGTTATATGTGAGCCTGTTATACTTTAAATACCTAAACCGAAGCTTTCAATCAAGCACTCGATGATATTAAGGAGAAAATCATGGAAACACCTATCCATTCTATAGTGACATTATTTGATCAATTAGGGCTAGATAGCTCGGAACAAGGCATCGATAACTTCATAGAGAAAAATGGCCCGCTGCTGGATACTAAAGAGTTGCACAAGGCAGGTTTCTGGAATACTTCACAAGCATCTTTTTTAAAACAGGCGCTAGACGAAGATGCGGATTGGGTTGAGATAGTCAATCAGCTGGATGTCATGTTGCGGTGAAGTCAAAGCCCTTCTATCGGGCACTATTCTTCTGGCTCAAGCTCTAACCCAGTATAAACCGGTGCCTCGCGTTTATTCCCCAAACGAGGATGTAGTTTTGTCGCCAGATACGCACAGCCGAATAAGCCAACTGCGGTTAAACTGAACATCGCATGCAAGGGCGCGAAGATTAAAAGCAGGCTCGCAGTACCGGGTGTAATGACGCCAGATACATCACGATAGGTAGAATACACCGCCGACATTTCGGTTCGTTCGGAAGGTCGTACTGCCATCAGGAAGGGTAGACCTCCACACATGTCGAGTAATATCAAAAACAGTGAGGCAAATACTAGCGAGCCAATGGCAAATGGCGAGTCTGCTATTTCGAGTGACGACAACAAAAAGAAGACACCGCTACCACTAAAACCCAACATGACCGCCTTACGCACATAACCTTTCATAGCCTTTAGCATCAATGGGGTTAAGAATAGAAACGCATTTGATGCCGATAACAAGATGCCGCCTAATTGTTCGCTGTAACCATTTTCTATTGCGTAGATTGGCAGGTAAACCACATACACCCACCAGGCACTAGAGCGCATCACCGCAAAGGACCAACCTGCAACCAGCCTGGGTTGGTTGCGAAATTTATTTAAAAAAGCGAAAGGATTCGGTGGTTTTGTTTTCGCCTTATGAATGGCTTTACCGTTGCCCAGTCTCAACTTCCAAAATACAAACAGCAGGCAACAGGCAGCCAGTGCCGACAATATGAAGGGTGCTGGTTTCCAGATGCCCATTAGCCAGACACCTAAAAAAGGTCCCATTGACCAGGCTGCGCCACTGTAAAATAGACGCAGTGTTTCGCCTTCGCTCAATTTAGAGCGGTTCACATAATCCATGAAGTAGGCGTTGATGCAAATCGTTATTACGACCACTGCCAGGGTCATAAAGGCCATGCCGATTGCCAGTACCCATGTGTCTGCGAGGGCACCAATGGTCGCGCCAATAATGAAAACCAGTACTGCGCCAGTGTAGAGCCATCGCCGAGGTATGTACCGACTAAGCCAGGGCACAATCAGAGCGGTAATAAACGACAGTAAACCAATCAGAAAATAAACTTCCGATACCTGCTTTGCATCGGCATAAACGCGATACATCGCTATCGGCAACACCGAGACCAACATCCCTCTTGCCGCACTCTCTAGTGCCGCAAGCATCGCAAACGATTTAACACCCGGCGCGGGGTCGTAACGAACGAGGTCTGGATGACGGTTGCGGAACATGGTGAAAACTCCGTTTCAGTTAGCAGCGAATATAGGAATCGTTATACCCGTTTTTTTTGGCTGATAAGACGAAAGTTTTCGATCACTGAGTTTGGATAAGTCGATGACAGGCCAAAAAATAGTTTCAATATAAAAGTAGGTGATAGTGCGAAGCTGGATGCCAAACAGATGTTGAGTCATCTTGTTAATCACCTAAAAGTATCCGGATAAAACGTAATTTTGATGCTTTCTTTTTTCAATCGTTGAGGGATATCTATCGGGGCGGGCATTAGTTAGCTGCCGACCGCTATTTCGAAGGGCAATAACTAAAGCGTTTTTTAAATCATAAATGCATGGAAGTATACCTATGAAAACAAGACTACTAGTCATATTACTTGGCATCAGCGCATTATTTGGCTCTTTGTCGTTACACGCGGAAGACCGATCTATGGGTTTTTTTGTGACCAGTAACGGCATGGGAGACGGTGCCAATTTGGGTGGCCTTAAAGGGGCATGCCCACTGTGAGAAACTGGCGTCAGCTGTCGGTGCGGGGGAGCGTGACTGGAAGGCTTACCTGAGTACTGCTACGGAAGGAAATCGAGGTGTGTTCGCCGGTCTCGTATCGGCGAAAGGCCCTGGTATAACGCGCACGGAATTCTTATTGCGGCTAATCTGACTGACTTACACCTGTATAACAAAACCATTACGCTGGAAACAGCGCTGGATGAATCAGGTAATCGTATTAAAGGCCGTGGTGATAAACCCAACGAACACGACATACTGACTGGCACTCAAGAGGATGGAACACCTTATTTTACGGATGGGAAAGATCATACCTGTAGCAACTGCAACTGGACTAGTAATGATGAAGGCAGTGCACAGGTCGGTCACCATGATCGTCACTGTGGTGGTAATACTTCGTGGAATTCTGCTCATCCTTCTAGAGGATGTGGTCAAACTGCATTAACCAAAACAGGTGGTGCCGGAAAGTTTTATTGTTTTGCTGCAGATTAGTTTTTTAGATAAAGGTTATTGAAGGGAGATTTTTGAGGGAAGACTGATCTGATACCTGGCTTTACCCGGCAGGTATCAGATTAGGTTTTTTACTCGCTTGCCCGCTTAATCGCTTACTAGGCAGCAACGATATTATGCTCAGGCCCATAAGGAAAATGAGTGATGTTTTCGACGCTATTATCGTCGCCAATAACCAGAATATCGTGCTCACGATAACCACCCGCACCTGGCGTGCCCAATGGCAATGTCAGCATCGGTTCCATTGAAATAACCATGCCTGGCTCTAGTACTGTGTCAATATCTTCACGCAGCTCGAGTCCCGCTTCACGGCCGTAGTAATGCGACAATACGCCGAACGAATGACCATAACCAAATGAACGATATTGCAATAGGTTCTGATCTTCGAAGAAGCGGTTAATCTCTGCACAAATACCTGAACAGGTTACGCCCGGCTTAATCAATGAAATGCCTAGCTCATGTGCATCAACATTGGCCTGCCAAACTCGTAGTGAATCGGCATCAGGCTCGCCGAGGAATAAAGTACGTTCCAAAGCGGTGTAATAACCAGAAATCATTGGGAAGGTATTCAGGCTTAAGATATCGCCCATTTCTAACTTTGCAGTTGTAACAGGGTTGTGCGCACCATCCGTATTTAAACCCGCCTGGAACCAAACCCAGCTATCACGTATTTCGCTGTCGGGGTAGCTCTTGGAAATTTCAAGTTCCATCGCGTCACGACCGGCCATGGCAACGTCGATTTCTCGTGAGCCCAGCTTTATTGCTGCTTTGACGGCTTCACCACCGATATCAGCAGTGCGAGCACCCCCTTTAATTAGTTCGATTTCTTCGGCAGACTTGATCATGCGCAAAGTCATGATGTCAGCATTTAAATCTTTTAACTGGATATTGCTTAACATGCTTGTCATCACATCACGTGAGACGAGCGTCATGTGATCGGCTTCGATACCAACGCTTTTAGCATTTGGAATAACGGATTGAACTGCACGCCAGTAGTTATTGCGTTTCCAGTCGGTGTAAATAATGTTTTCGCCAAAGCTACGACGCCATGGTTGTCCACCATCGATGTTAGCCGATATGGTGACGCAGCGATCAGCCGTAACAACACAGGCATAAGGACGTCCAAATGCGCAATACAAAAAGCCTGAGTAATAGGCAATGTTATGCATAGAGGTGAGTACAGTGGCTTCAACACCTGAGTGACTCATCAGCGTTCTTAAATTTCGCAGACGATTTTCGTATTCTGTAGTAGAGAAAGGTAGTTTGGCTTTTGACCCGTTGTGTAGTTGAAAAAACTCGGGTCGTTCTTTTTGTGTTTGAGATTGAGACATAGGTTCACTCCGACAATATCCGGGTAACCTAATTGTGTTTTACCCGGTAGCTGGTCCGGGCGTGCAGGATCAAAAAACTGCAAATGCAGTCATCGATAACGCTAAGTGTAGCGACGCCATCGCTACGAGCGGATGGCGATTCTATCGATCTGTGGCTACTCAGGCAAGAGAATTATTTTTCTGAATTTTTCAGCGTCAGATACTGAGTTAAAAATAGTCATAACAATGCTTACACTGGTAGCATTCAGTCTTTGAACTGTTTGAATCATTCGATGAGCCAGCCCACACAAGCAATGACCGGTTGGGGTGATGTACTAACCCGAGAATATGCTGCAAAAATTGCCACCCTGGTTCTGGCTGTTTGGTTGCATGCATCCAACTCGATGTTGACAGCGACAACGATGCCAAGCGCCGTCGTTGAAATCGGTGGTCTAAACCTGCTGCACTGGACCTTCTCACTTTACCTGGTCGGTTCGATTGTTGCTGGCGCGAGTGTCGGCCTATTGGTGGTTAAATCAGACATTCGCACTACGATGATTCGCTCGGCGCTAATTTATGCCTTTGGTTGCGTCGTCGTAGCGTTAGCCCCTAACATGCCCGTGGTATTAGTCGGGCGTATTTTACAGGGTCTGGGTGGCGGTGGATTAATGGGGCTTGTTTATATTGCCCAGGACCGGTTTTTTCCGCATCGGTTTGTACCGAAGATAATAGCCTGCCTATCGGTCACCTGGATGATGGCGGCATTTTGTGGGCCGATGATAGGTGGTGCCTTCGCCACCTGGGGCGTCTGGCGAATGGCTTATTGGGCATTTGGTGCGCAGGCTTTATTGTTAATCGTCGCGATTAGTTTACTGCTACCGAAAGAAGCCAAGATGCTAGCGCCGAAATCAGGGCGCATTCCCATCGTTCGCCTGGCTATTCTGGCGTCGGCCATTGTTTTAGTGTCACTGGCAGGCGCCGAATATGATCCAGTCGTCTCACCTTTACTGGTTCTATTGGGAGGCATCGCAATGGTTATGTTTGTTTTCCGAGATCGCGCCGCATTATCCAGTCGAATTCTACCGAAGGATGTGACTAACTTAAATCACCCGATCGGTAACGGTGTATTGACGATATTTCTGCTGTGTCTTTGCATTATGTCTTTCGTGATTTACGGGCCGACCATACTCATCAAATTACATGGCGTTACCCCTTTTATCGCCGGATTAATCATCATGGAGGAAACCCTGGCCTGGAGTTGCTCAGCCATCATTTTCTCGAGTACAGCAGAACACAGGGAACCCATGCTCATTCGCATCGGTAGTGCACTGGTGGTCAGCGGCTTGATTGCGATAGCGTTAACGCTTCCAGGGCAGCCATTGTGGATGATTTTCATTGCATCCATGATTGGCAGTTCTGGTTTTGGCATGATGTGGGGGTTTATCATCAAACGAATCATCGCCAATGTTTCAGCCGACGAAAAGACGCGAACATCGTCACTGTTACCAATGACACTACAATCAGGCTTTGCGTTTGGTGCTGCAATAGCGGGCGTTATTGCGAATAGTCTTGGCTTGAGTGACACCATGCATAACGACGGAATACGTCACGTCGCTTTCTGGCTGTTTGCAGGATTTGTACCCTTGGCACTGATGGGAAATTTATTCGCCTGGCGTTTCGTTCGCTGAGATCAGCCAGAGAAATGCCAGGTCTTCGCCGTGATCAATAGGTTGTTCACTCAAATTGACCATAAGCGATACGCCTAATTTTCAATTTTGTCCCGTAACCCTTAACAAAATGGCTCTCTGCCCGACATAACCACCAATAGTAGTTTAATGGCTGCCCTGCTCTCAAAAGCATTTCTGTCCCCATCGTCTATACTCGATGGCAATCGAGTTACTAGAATTAGTTGAGTTATAGGTTTTATAAATACATCTTCACTTTCAACGACCCTGTTTGTTTCATTTGTTGGCCTAACAATGCTGCTGCTTTTTTCGGTTGCTTATATCGCCTACGTTGATATACGTCTCGTACTTGATGTATTCGTCACTAAAGAAGTGGTCGACGAATCTCTTTACCTGTCTAGCCTAAGTGGCAGTGAAAATATCGATTGCGCCATGTTGGCCATACTTGGCTGGTTAGCATTCGACCTGTTTATCGGTTCTATTCTGGTTTCTGCGTTGGCACTTTGGTTATCCAGATATATTGTTTGTCCGGAGAAATGCTGAAAAACATCATTGCTAGATCAGAGGAAGTGATCGCGATTATTCGCTCAATTTCAGACAGCACAAACCAGCAATCACAGGCGACAAGCAGCATGGTCGCCAACGGTGCGCAAATGAAGCAGGGCACTTATCAGGCGGTTGGCCGATGTAATCAGGCTTTTGATGCCGCGACACAGCTGGACCAGAAGGCAGACGCCTTACGCAGGCAAATTAGTGCTTTTAAAGCCTAACCGTAATGAAGATTGGTGGGTTATTGATAGCTGTATTGTCATGCGATCGAAGATGTCAAAGGTTAAGTCATTTCACGCACCAGGGTCACTCTAAAAATAGTGATTATTGGAGCGGCTCAAATCAGGCTCCTAACAGTTGGAATAACGGCATAGCTTTAAGCCCGATAATCCACACCTGGAAACACACAAAGCATCTCAAATAACAAATTAGCCGCTGTCAGTGCTGTATTTCCCGTCGTATCATACGCTGGTGCGACTTCAACTAAATCGCCACCCACGACGTCAAGTCCACGACAACCACGAATAATTTCCAAACCCTGGTGAATCGATAGACCACCAATTTCGGGCGTGCCTGTGCCAGCGGCGTAAGCTGGATCAAGCCCATCAATATCAAAGGTGATGTAGACGGGACCTTTACCGAGTTGCTCGCGTACTTCGACCATTAGTGGTTTGAGCGATTGATACCAGCAGTCTTCAGCTGGGACGACTCGCACGCCCTGCTTGCGTGGCCAGTCAAAATCGTCGGCTTCGTAGCCAGTAGCGCGTAAGCCAATTTGTACCATACGTTTAGGGTCCACCAGGTTTTCTTCGATGGCCCGTCTAAATGGTGTGCCGTGTGCGATTCGCTCGCCGAACATGGTGTCGTTAATGTCGGCGTGGGCATCGACGTGGACGATTCCGACTGGGCCATACTTTTTGGCGATTGAGCGCAGAATGGGTAATGCAATTGTATGATCACCGCCCATAGTGAGGGATTTGCAATTCTGGGCCAAGATGTTGTCGTAGGCTGTTTCGATAATTCCCATCGACTTTTCTATATTGAAAGTATTAATGGCAACGTCACCGATATCGGCCACCTGCAGTGAATCAAACGGCGCGGCCCGGGTTGCCATGTTGTAGGGGCGGATTAAACAGGATTCGCTGCGAATTTGGCGAGGGCCAAACCTGGCGCCTGAGCGGTTTGATGTGCCGATGTCAAAAGGTACGCCAACAAAAGCAACATCAAGACCCTGTGCATCGGGTACGTGGGGTAATCGCATCATGGTGGCGATACCGCCAAAACGTGGCATATCGTTGCCACCTAACGGTTGATTGAATTTTTTGGTCATGGTATTGATCTCCTCTATATTGAAAACTGTCGATATTCTCCTGGAAGAAGACCGTCTAACGACCAATCGGCTACCTGAGTGCGAATTAAACGTAAAGTTGGATGGCCGACGGCGGCGGTCATTCTGCGCACCTGTCGTTTTTTGCCCTCTCTAATTTCAAGCTGCAGCCATTGTGTCGGAATCTCCTTTCGCTGTCGAATGGCGGGGTCACGTGGCCACAGCCAGTCAGGTTGTTCGATTAATTTTGCGCTTGCTGGGCGGGTCATGCCGTCTTTTAGTTTTAAACCTCGGCTTAGGCTGAGCAGTGCCTTTCGCTCGGGAATATTCTCAACTTGAGCGAGATAGCACTTGGATTGCTTGTGATCGGGATTGGCAATGCGCGCTTGTAGCTGTCCATCGTCGGTCAATATCATCAATCCTTCGCTATCGTAGTCGAGCCTGCCAGCGGGATAGACTTTTGGGATGTCGATGTAATCGGCAAGTGTCTTTTTGTCGCCCGATTCAGAAAACTGACTCAGCACCAGGAAAGGTTTGTTGAATAATATAACAGTGGCCATGGCTTAGTCGGTAGGCTGCTCAGTTGGTTTGTAGGTAAGTTTGCCACTTGTCGGAACGGGCAGAATCCATTTGATGAAAATCCATCATTTTTTGTAACTGTTCAGTATTGGCGGGGCGGCGTGATATTGATATCTCTCGCATCGACTCAATGTGACAGTTGATCTGTGTTAACACACTGGAGATGTCGAGTATTGATTCATTGTCGATGAGCGAGCGCTGAACCTGGGCTGCATATCGAAATTTCATTTTGCCGACTTCATGCAGGTTGGCCCTTAGTGTCTTCAAATCGCCATATTTTCTTAACAGGTTGGCGGCTGTCTTTAGCCCGACGAGAGGAATGCCAGGAATGTTATCAACCTTGTCACCGGTGAGCGCCAATTGATCCGCGATTTGTTCTGGCTTTACCTTGAACTTTTTCTTGATGGCGTTGTAATCAAGTTTTTTGTCATCGAGAAATGTCCAACAGATATCACCCTCGCGTACCAGCTGGGTTAAATCTTTATCGGCACTGAGGATGACTATTGGTAGCTCTGGCGAACGGTGCAGCTGAGTGAGTGTGCCAATTAAGTCGTCGGCTTCCCATTCAGGATCGCTGACTTTGGATATTCCCAGTTGCTCGACCCATTGTTGGCACCACTCAAACTGTCGTCTCAAATTAACCGGTGTTGGGTTCCGATTGGCCTTGTATTCACTATAAAGTGTTTTGCGTTTAGATTGTTTTCCACCATGATCAAAGGCAAATACGAGCTTTTGTGGGGCTGATTCGGTTAATAGGCGATAGACAAAATCGGTGAACCCAATAAAAGCTTGATTCGGCTGTTGATCGGTATTTAGCAGCTCGTGTTTTGCGCCAAACCAGGCCTTATAAATATAGATATTGGAGTCGACTAGAAACAATCGCATGAATTCATTCCGTAAATGGGACGTTTAGGGAGTCTCTGATTAAGCCTGGTTGAATTTAGGCTGATCCCTACAAGGATGTAGGCTATTAGGGCAATGCAGGAGCAATTGCCGAGAGGAAATCGATTTAAATACCTGCGAAGCTAGCCCCATCCTGCTCCCACCCCTTACCGACATGTCGGCAAAGTGAGTCGTAATAGTTCTTCTATTGCAACGATCTTCGCAGGTATTTTGGGTGATTTCAGCCACCGTAAAACAATCATACCTTAATAAGAGTCTCCTAATGCTAAAAACAACGCTATAGTCTACACTTGACTGCCAATACAGGCATGCATTGAGACGCCTTTTTCAGAATATTTGTTATACTTCGCGGCAATTAAAAATTGCCTTCTAAATTGCCTTCTAAATTGATTTAAAAATATGCATCGACTTATGTGCTTTACTCTTGTGCTGCCTGTGTTTTAAGCCGGCATTTTCGGCAGCGACGATTAAACACCCTTCACTGACTACAAAAAAGAAAAGCCCTTCTCCAAGAGTTACTATCTGCTCCCTGTAATATTCTTCGAAGACCCGAATCAAGCCTACGATTAGACCAAAACGTAGGGACACAATCTAAAATAGATTTTTGTGTTAAAACTAGATTGAAAATCTCTATTTCTAGATTTAGCAGGCAATCTGCTGTTTATTTTTAGGATTGCCCTGAAGGGCATGAACTTTCGGACAAGTTAATATTAGATTGGCCTACATCGTAGTGGTAGCAGTCATTCAGGAAAGGGTTGTGCATTATCACAATCGATCATCAAAGAAGCATTCAACGAATCTATTTCGCAAGTCCGGTATGGTCAAATAAGGTCGTTCATAACGTTATCATTAACATCAGCAGACAGCCCACTGCGGACATTACCAGATCGTTTAATTCTTGAGAATATGACGCGAACAAATACAGGGGGTTGAAATTAGGTTTGGTCAATAATCTCTTAATTGTATCGCTAAAATTCTCTGGAGAAAATAGATAGCAAATGTCTTATCAGAAATTCGTTGGGTTTTTTGGTTAAACCTATTTAAGTGGAAAATTGCGAATGTCCGCAATATCAACAGTCTGTGTGAAAACGCCAAAAGTAAGAGTGAGCATAAAAATATTTACCACTGGCCATTGAAAACCGAACCGAAATCTATCTGTATTACCCACTTTTTAGTCAAAATACCTTGATTCTAGGCCCTATTTACCACAAAATATTAACGCAAATAGTTTTCACACAGCCTGTCAACATTGCTGTCGTCGCGGAAATTACCCTAAATTGTGGAAAACGCCTAACAGCGCCCATCGAATGGTGACGTAGTACAATACGGTAGGAAATATGAGTTTTTAGATTTTCTTAATGGGAGAAAAACCATGGCCACTGCACACAGCTGGGTTTTCTGGGCAGTACTTTCTGCAGTATTCGCGGCGCTTACGGCAATCTTTGCCAAAATAGGCGTTCGCGACGTCGATTCGGATCTCGCGACCCTTGTTCGAACTGTAATCGTTATCGTCACCCTATTTGCTTTCGTATGGTTTGCGGGCAAGTGGAGTAATCCATTCAAGCTCTCGCCAAAAACCTGGACCTTCCTTACCCTCTCTGGGTTGGCTACCGGTGCCTCATGGGTCTGCTATTTTCGTGCTCTCCAGCTCGGCGATGCATCGAAGGTTGCGCCAATTGACAAGTTTAGTCTGGTCTTAGTTGCCGTGTTTGCGGTTATATTTCTCGGTGAGCGTCCATCTATTCGAGATTGGACAGGCATTGGATTGGTAGCAAGCGGCGTTCTGCTGCTGGTATTTAAACGATAAGACGAACCTTAGCTGGCTCGCTGCACTTATCTCGGAGAAAGTGCGCACTACGGAGAGGTTGCGTGAGGGCATGAGTGACTCGGTTGGGTTGTGAGGAGCCTGTCATTTTTTAATGCTTAACGCTTAATGTCGACTAAGGGCAGTGCCGCTTATCAAGCATACTCATACCAACGACCGTATATGGTTGGTAGTCCGAAAAAGCGTTACTGTTTTACAGCCTTTAATACTACAAATTTTCGGCTACTGGTTATCATCTCGCAATTGCCAAATACTTTTTTCACTTTGGTGTGATAGCCCAGATGACGGTTACCCACAACGTAGAGCGCTGCATCCCTTCTTAATACTCGGCGCGCATCAATAAACATTTGCCAGGCAATGGCGTCACCGATGACATTTGCCTGATGAAATGGAGGGTTGTTGACTACCAGGTCGATGGTTTCATCCTCAACGCCTTGCAAACAATCGGTGACTTTGAAATGCGCCTTGATAGTTTTGCCAAACGCCTCACCAAAATTTTGTTTGGCCGAACTAATTGCCATGTAAGACTCATCGGAAAATACAATACTCGAAGGTTTATTTAGTGAGGCAGCAATAATACCCAATACACCGTTACCACAGCCCAGGTCGGCAATATCTCGATATTGCTCATCAACAGGCATGTGTTCGATCAGTAACTGGCTGCCTTCGTCGAGTCTGCCGCGACTGAATACATTGGCATGACTACTAATGTTAAATGTCCGGTTGGTCTCGAGTACAAAACGATCGGTAGAATTGGCGAGCGGAACCTCTAGAGATAAATCTGGCGTTGAAAATATAAGCCGCGACTTTTTCCACGCAAGTGATGTCGTGGTTGGGCCGATTATATTCTCAAACAACTGCAATGTTTTATTATGAATCGAACGTGACATACCGGCTGCAATGATCTGCGTATTGGCATCAATAGAGGGCTTCAATAAGCGTAATTGAAACTCCAATAAAGCATGCGACTTGGGTGTTTTGATTAACACCAGATCGAATGCTTTCTTCGGTAGGCTTAAACCATTGTTGAAGTTAATGGCTGAGTGGTCTATTTCATTGGCCGATAGGTTCGCCATCATCGCCTGTTGAGCCAAATATGAATCCGACATCGTAGTCGGCTGATGCGCCGCTAAGGCTACGCTTAACGCACCGAAAGCATCATTGATGATGAGCAGACTTAGTGGCTCATTTAATAATTCTTGCTCATCGATATGCTTTAGTAGATACTCATCTGCCGCCTCCCAAGCCTGCAACTTTTTATCTACCGGCCTTCGATTGAGCTGAAATTCACCTTGCGAAACAGAAAGCTCAGTTAACGGCTTTGACGATGATTCGTTGATTTCGGGCTCTTTTTTCATAGGGATGATCGCAGGATTTGTGTTTGCGCGAAGGCTACCACAATATCCCCCTATATGATTGAATCGATAATAAACAAATAGTAGAGTTACGTGGATTTAAGTAGTCAGTGCAATTTCCACATTCACGCAGAGAATTGCGTTAGTTAAATCAGTCTTTACCCAATCATAGGAGCCGTAATGGAATCCGCGATCTACAAGGTCATTATTTTTGCCGGGCTGGCAGCCATCGGCAATGCCATTTTTGTATTTGGGCAGCGCTCATCGACTGCCTCGTCGAATCCTTTTTTGTTTATGACCGCTGCAGTGACTTTGTGCGCGACACTGTTTATTGTCGCTGCCTTACTATCAGATAATAGCGGATCAACTGCCTACTTGAAGCAAAATGTCTGGCCAATTGTAATATCAGCGGTCGGATTTTTCATCACTTTTATAGGCTTCTATCTAATGTACAGCCGAGTAGGCGCCCACGCTTACACAGTCTATGCAGTGCTATCGATACTAACGACATCGGTTTTTGTTGGCATGGTCATTTTCCGAGAATCGTTTAATGCTTACCACGCTGCCTCAATTGGAATGGCAGTATTGGCTGTGCTTTTCTATGGCTATGGGCAGTTTAAAATGGCAAGTTAGTTGGGTATTTTTAGAGCCGACCAAAATTATTTTTGATGCTATCTCTAATAGAGAGCACCGTCTCTTCTTCTATTGGTACAGGTATCGTTTCTAACCATTGATCTGATGTATGCTTATCGCCCATCAACTAGATAGAGAAAATTCAATGGGTTTCTTGCATGAGGAATTAATTAGCTGTCCGTATTGCGGCGAATCAATCACCATTCTGATTGATCCCGAAGACACCGGTCAGGAGTATATCGAGGATTGTCAGGTCTGTTGTCGGCCTATTAATTTTTCAGTTTCATCTGAAGCCGAAGAAGATCCAGTGGTATTAGTCCGTGCTGAAAATGACAGCGCCTACTGAGACCTTTACAGGATTGCCTTCTGTCGGCGTCGCTTAAAGGCGCCTACGTTTGGTGAACACGGACTCGATCGGTCATTGACGAATATAAAATCCCTCACTCGGTGCGCTAGGCTGCTGTTCCAGTTTGACCCCATATTTTTCACCCTCTGCTGCCATGTAACTTTCTATACAAACCACCATTCCGTCTGTAATATCTCTTCATAAGGCAACGGCCCTCAATAAACTAGATGGATGGATGTGAGTGGGTATTCGTCACACATACCGACACCGTGAAGGATGCATATGCCCAGCGTTGCAATTCCGTGACTCCTGACTTTAGTGTTTGCTTTACCTTGCTAATGAAGCAGGGGCAATATGGTTTGCCAAGTGTGCGTTGATTTGTCTCTACCGAACATACGGATCAAGATTTGGAAGATACGTTGCGAGGATTGGAGGCCACTTGTCGTGAATTAAATCGGTAACCATTCCAGAAGACACCAAGGTTTAAAGCCTAAATACAACGTCAAAGCACAGCACTTGATCATAGACTCTGCTGCTTCCAGTACCGGTTTAAGCAGTTTTGGTCTCTATGAGCGAAGTATGGCCGTCTGGCAGTTACAGAGTCGTGGCTATCTTATTCTTCGCTCTCTCGAAGACCTTTTATTCCATTCCTTTTTCCAAGCTATTTACTTTTTTTCTCAACCATTCAAGATTTAAGAATCCCTTAAAGTCCTGAGCGAATACTTGCCTCCATATTCCATTCGAGACAAGACCTTTGAAAGACAAACATCGAATCAGCCAGAGTCAAACTTCGACAGTAATGGCTCAGCTGTCTCACTCAGGCGCATACCAAATACGCTTGGTCGCAGAATCACATGCCCGACGTAGCGAGGTGGAGTGCTTTATTGCCGCTCAATTTCTGTCGGTGCATAACGCTCATGTGACTAGTTTCATGCCTGTTTTTCTTGTTATGTTTGCGGCTGACGATTCTATTCGAGCGGCCATCGGCGTGCGGGATGCGAACGACAGTCTGCTATTCCTTGAATATTATTTTGATCAACCGATCGAAACGATTATCACTGATCAATGCCATGAAGATCCGATCCAAATTACCAGAAAAGGTGTCATTGAGGTTGGAAATCTGGCGTCGGTAGATCGATTTGCTAGCCGTCGTTTATTCGAATCACTGGCATCGTTTCTCGTCAATAATCGATTCCAGTGGATTGTTTTTACGGGTTGCAGCTCGTTGCGACGTTTGTTTAAACGCATGCAGCTGGAACTAGTCGAGTTGGGTGAGGCGAAAGAGTCCAGTCTCCCCGAAGGCCCTGATAGTTGGGGGCAGTATTATAAGGATAGTCCCAAGGTCATGCTAGGCCATCTATCCGATGGTGTTAGGTTGGCCAAACAGGCGGCTTATTTGATACCGATGGTGCGTAGTTAAGATGAATAGAATACTCAAACGTATCCAGCATCAAGCAGGACTTTGTCCCCATAAAATCGCCATTTCAACTAACGGAACGGCTGTTAGTTACATCGAACTGATTGCCGATGTTGCAAAGGTCGCTGTAAGATTGAACTGTCTCTCCATTAAGCGGCTGGGGCTGTATCTTGACAATGGTATTGATTGGATCGTAATCGATCTCGCATGCGCTCAAATTGGTATCACCGTAGTGCCATTGCCCTGGTTTTTTAGTACTAAACAATTGAGTCACGTTATTGATAGTGCGAATATCGATGCGATAGTCAGTTGTGAGCGAAACCCAGGTGGAATAGCGATACCGGAGAACCAGGTGGTTTTGTTTAACCACTCGGTGTTATTCCGTTGTGAAGTCAACCATTTATCTCATAATCATCCGGTGGTTGACTGCCCTAAAGTCAGCGCGACTTCAGGTACCACAGGTGCACCAAAGAGTATTGAGTTGTCATCAGATTTAATCACCGATGTCAGTCATTCTATTAATAGATTAATCGGCCATCTCCCGATCCAACGACATTTGAGCCTGTTGCCATACGCGACTTTGCTGGAAAATATTTGTGGCGTCTATGCGCCCCTCTCTTCCGGCAAAACTGTGTTTGCTGAATCGGCAAAAAACCTGGGTTTGACGGCGAACTTAATGATCGAGCCAAAGGCACTGGCCACCTGCTTGAATGACATTTGTCCGCAGAGCCTAATTTTAACACCACAATTGTTGAAATTACTCTGTCAGTTAGTAGATCAACAATTGTATTGCCCTGCGAGCTTGGAATTTGTTGCTGTGGGTGGCGGACATGTAGGAACAGAGTTAATTGATAGAGCTAGGAAATGTGGCATACCCATATTTGAGGGTTATGGACTGACCGAATTTTCATCAGTTGCAACGCTCAATACACCAGATAATTACCGTAGTGGTAGCGTCGGCAAACCTCTGCCTCATGTCGCGATTGATATTACTCGCGATGGTGAAATTTCACTTAGTCATCAGGGGGCTTCCTCTGCGCCTGTTTTCACGGGTGACCTGGGCTACCTCGACAACGATGGGTATCTTTTCATCAACGGACGAAAGAAAAATATCTTAGTGCTTTCAACCGGAAGAAATGTGTCGCCAGAATGGGTCGAAGGTGAGCTACAAAGCCTCAACTGTATTTCACAGGGGCTGGTGTATGGCGATGGTGACCCAATTTTATCTGCCTTGATTTTTTGCCCGCCAGATGTGGACAACGAAACACTAACGCAGGCAATTTATGATATGAACCAAAATTTACCTCCCTATGCTCAGATCCAAAATATAGCTCGACTAGCCCAACCTTTTTCGGTCGCAAATGGACTGATGACCGAAACGGATAAGCCAAAACGCCAAGCTATCCTCGAACAATTATCTGAACTAACGAAGCAATCACAGACATTGTGTGTACCTGATTTCGATCAATCACTTATACCTCAAACTTTACAGGAGCAACTCTCATGCTAGAAAAAACTTTTTTCTCAGAAATTGAATCTCTTACTGCTAAAAATCGTCTTGAATTAGAATCAACACCCGTTATCGAGCGCTGTCTGCGCGGTGATGTCGAGAAGCAAACCTATATAGCGTTTCTCACCGAAGCCTATCATCATGTTAAGCATACGGTACCGTTGTTGATGGCCTGTGGTAGCCGTTTGCCGGAAAGGCTTGAATGGTTACGCGAGGCGGTTGCTGAATACATTGCAGAAGAATTAGGACATCAGGAATGGATCCTAAATGATCTAGAGGTGTTAGGCGTCGATAAAGAACTGGTCCGTTATGGCAAGCCTTCGATACCGACTGAACTCATGGTTAGTTATGCCTACGACTTGGTGGCGCGAAAAAATCCAGTCGGTTTTTTTGCGATGGTGTACACGCTCGAAAAGACGAGTTCGACTATCGCTACATTCGCTGCGGACCAAATTGCGACGTCCTTATCGTTACCCCGAACAGCCATGAGTTACATGATTTCACACGGCAGTCTGGACGTTGAGCATTTGGAAACATTCGAGCAACTAATGAATCGCTTTGACGATCAAGAGGATAGGCAAGCGGTGCTGGATTCCCTGCCAGTTTTTTATCACCTATACACTCAGATATTCCGTAGCTTGCCTTTTGGTGTTCAGAATGGCTCGGAGATTGCTTCATGAAAATAAATCAAATGAACGTTCTCCTCACCGGAGCTTGTGGCGGTATTGGGAAGGCAATATCGACTGAACTGACAAAGAACGGCGCTAATTTGTATCTCATCGGTCGGGATGAAAGTGCTTTAAAAGATTTACGTGGGGAGTTATTAACCAGTGCGTCACCCGATCAAAAGATACGAATCGATGTAGTAGACCTAACTGTCGATACCGAGCTGGATCAAATGGTTGCTCGCCTCGAACAACTGCCGAACCCGATTAATACGCTGATCAACAATGCGGGTATAACTAGCTTTGGTTTGTTTGAAAACGTACCGGCTGAAAAAATCGAACAGGTCATTTATTTGAACAGTATTGTCACGATGAAGTTAACGCATCGTTTATTGCCATCGTTCAAAACCTTGCCCGAGGCTCGGATTGTCAATGTCGCATCGACCTTTGGTGCCATTGGGTTTCCTGGTTACAGCATTTATTCCGCCAGCAAATTTGCAGTACGTGGTTTTTCAGAAGCGTTGTCTCGAGAGCTAGCGGATAGCCATGTTAGCGTCGGTTGTTTTATGCCTCGTGCGACGCAAACCAATATTAACTCTTCGCAAGTGGTTGCCTTAAACGAAAAACTCAAAGTAGTGATGGATAAACCAGAGGTGGTCGCTAAGGCGCTGGCTCAATTTTTGAGTAGCCGTCGGAAAACCCAAACGATTGGCTGGCCCGAGAAATTTTTTGTTCGGCTCAATTCTATTTTTCCCACACTAGTGAGCAATGCCATTAAAAAAAAGTTGCCCATCATTAAGGAGAGTTTGATTAAGTCATGATTGTTTTATGCTGGCATAAACCGCCCCAACCTCCTCCGAAGATCGCAGTAATAGAACTTCTATTACGACTCACTTCGAAGAAATCTGGAACGATTTCTGCTCAGCCTAAATTCAACCCGACTTAAACAGAGGCTCCTTAAGCAATACACTGTTTAACAGTGCCATTTTATTGATTATTTAAAGAGGTAGTTCTTATGTATAAGCAAATAGTAAAATTAGTTGTAGTACCTGCGGTCCTTGCCATGTTGGTCCTATCCATTTCAGTTCATGCGTCACAGACGGCGATGCCAGAAGTTCAGGAAATACAGCAAGAATGGAGTAGGTTATACTTTATGGATGATTTCAAGAATAAAAATTACACAGAGTTACAGGCACTTGCGCGTAAGGCGAATCTCTTATCTCAGGCAAGCCCAGACAGTGCTGAAGCACTCACTTGGGACGCGATTGTGTTGAGTACGCTCGCTGAAAAGAAGGGAGGCCTCGGCGCCCTCAGTTTGGTCAAGGACGCGAAGAAGAAACTCGAAGCTGCGGAAAGTATTGACCCCACTGTTTTGGATGGTTCCGTCTATGGTAGCTTAGCGACCTTATACTGGAAGGTACCAGGATGGCCACTTGGTTTCGGTAGCGACACGAAAGCAGAGCAGTATTTTGGTAAAGCATTAAAACTCAATCCGAATCAACTCGATTTAAACTACTTTTATGCAGATTATTTAGCGAACAATAATGAAACGGCGTTAGCGCTTCTACATTTGGAAAAAGCCATTCACGCACCCAGGCTGGTTGGTCGTCCAATAGCCGATCAGGGTCGAAGAGCACAAGCGATTAAATTGCGTGACTATTTACTGACACTGGATATAGATAGCGCTAAAGTAAGCAACAGATAACTCGATCAATCAAGGTCAGGGATGACTGTTTTAATTTCATCTTGGGGACCTCTGGTTAAGCAATCATGGCTTGAATAGGGGTTCTCTGGGTACCTGGCGGAAAATTTTATCATGCGATTACTATTGGTCGAAGATGACGAGCAACTTGGCAGTGGCATACAACGCGCGTTGAAGCGCGATGGAAATCAGGTCGACTGGTTGCTTGACGGAACTCAGGCATTGAATGCCATTCGGAGTGAGAATTTTGAATTGGTTATTCTCGATTTACAGTTGCCCGGTGAAGATGGCATTAGTGTGCTTACTAAGATGCGATCAGAGGCTATCGATACGCCAGTACTCATCATGACGGCCAGGGATACCATCGATGAACGAGTTCTGGGTTTGAATAGCGGCGCTGATGATTACGTCGTCAAGCCTGTCGATTTGAAGGAACTTCGGGCCAGGATTCAAGCGCTCAGTCGACGTAGTCATGGTTTGGCTTCGTCGGAATTAATTTTGGGACAACTCACCCTTGACCGCAAAAAACAGGCGGTCTGGTTTGCTGGTCAACCAATTGAATTGCATCGTAGGGAATATACCCTCTTGCTCGAATTCGCCAATCGACCTGACCAGGTTTTAACTCGAGAGTATCTCGACAACATTCTTTATGGATGGGATGAAGGTGTAGAAAGCAATGCACTTGAGGTACACATCCACCATCTTCGAAAAAAGTTGGATAAGAATCTCATAAAAACAGTGCGAGGCGTCGGTTATAAATTAGTGACTGGTAATTAATAATGGCTAAATCAGTTTCAATTAAAAGGAGATTAATCTGGTACGTGCTGATTACCACCCTGGTGATGTCACTGGTCACCGGTCTCGCTGTCTACCAGGGGATATCACATGAAGCAGATGAAATATTTGATGCGGCATTGGTTCAAGCTGGCCGCATTCTTGATGGCATTATGACGCGTCAGGCCATCGAAGCGAATCGGCATCACTTAGAACGAGCACTCGAACGTACCATCGATATCGAAACGCAAGATGACGAAGGTAAAGAAAGGCAAGCCTATGAGAAAAAACTGTTTTTTATTATTTTGGATAATAATGGTGCAACCCTTCTAAAATCACCTTCGGCACCAGATTTAACATTGAACACACTGACAGCTGGTTTTAGTCGATTTGAGCATGACAATCAAACCTGGATTGGTTTAACCCTCAAAGGCAGCGATGAAGACTTGTGGATAATCGTTGGTGAACGCAACGATATCCGTGAAGAGGTCACTAAATCTATTGGAATTTCTTTATTAACACCACTACTATTAATTTTTCCGATAATTTTATTCTTCCTTTGGCGGACAATTAGCCTGGCATTGCAACCGTTGCAAAACGTGGTAGAGGCTGTTCGTCGCCAGGATTTGAATCACTTGAAACCAGTATCTGTTGATCGTATGCCCACAGAAATTGATCCCTTACTGATAGCGATCAATCAAATGGTAGGGAAATTGGATAGCGCCTACCAACGGGAAAAGCGTTTTGTCAGTGATACGTCACACGAGCTGCGAAACCCACTCGCTGCCCTTTTGATTAATGTGGATAACGCACTAGAAGAAAACTCGGATTCCGAAGCCGCAGAGTCGCTCGAAAGTATGAAGCTCAGTATTACTCGATTGTCTCATCTGGTGTCACAATTATTGTTTTTGAGCTACTCTGAAAATCCGTTAGTCAGTAAAGATTTTGACCCGATCGACTTGTCTCATTTATGTGGATCTATGGTTGAGCATCATCGGGTAAGTGCGTTGGCTCGAGGCCAGGTCATTAATTTTAATACCACGGAAAACAGCTTTCAGGTCGATGGCGCCGAAAGCTTATTGGCCAGCCTGGTCTCCAACCTGCTGGACAATGCGGTGAAATACTCGCCAGAGAAAAGCACGATCGAGGTATCCTGCCTTTATGAAGGTAATGATATTGTGATTCGGGTTGAAGACTCGGGTAAAGGTCTCAGCCCTGAACTCCAGGCTCAAATCGTGAATCGGTTCGTTAGGCTCGGTAATCACAAGGTCGCGGGTGCCGGGCTGGGGTTATCAATTGTACGATCGATTGCCGAAGTTCATTCTGCCACCATGGAATTATCGCATTCTGAGTTAGGTGGTTTGGCGATATCGATTCGATTTGCACGAGGTGCAAGTGAATAGCCGAATGCGAAACCTCTGGCGTTGACATTTGATTGTCAACGAGAGGATTGGATGCAGTTTGCCGCAAAGTTAGTCAGTAAAAAGGCTTAGAGACACCATCGACTGTTCGAATCCATCAGCTCAGAAAACGCCTGCCAAGCCTGTGCCCCCGACATATTAAACTAAAGCTCTGTGCAATCTCCCAGGGCTCTGGAATAACGGAAGCATCGCAAATATAAAGTCTATTCGCTTCAGTTTTTAGATTACCAAAGAAAATATCCGTACGGTCAACAAAGACTTCCATTCCAAATTAATGTATCACAATACTCGCTGGTTATTACGCCCTACTTTGCTGACCCCGGAATTCAGAGACCACTCAAAAGTAAGGTCGCGGCTAGCTCCGCAGAATAGGCCGAGTTAAGCGGGTGGGGCCACCTTCGCAGCCAATGCACAGCGCATCACCATCAAAAATTTTGAGATTAATGCCCGCTGCTTCAAGTGCTTTTCGAGTTTCAGGAACCCCCCCGATCATGATGCATTCACTAGGTGCCATTGTCAGGATATTACCGCTCAATGTCCCGCTTGCTTGATATTCCGCATAAGGCAGGGTGATGAAGTTATACCCCATCGCTTGCATTAACTGATAAAGACCTACGGGAAAAAGTGTTTCGCAAATAGCGGCTGTTTTTGTGTCGACCAGGCTTACCAGTGACATCAAATGCAAGCAGGTTGCGGCACCGTGATAGTAAGGCACATCAAAAGCGTGAACGGTAATGCCCTGATCAGCCAGGATTTGTGTCATTTGGTCGATGCCCGACTGGTTAGTACGAAAGCCGCGACCAATGGCGAGTGTATGGTTATCGAGCCAAAGCGTATCGCCCGCTTCTGCCGTAGCATCGCCGATAATTTCACCTATTACAGGAATGTTCTGGCTTTGATAAAACGCTTGATGCAATGCCTGCTCACCCTGTCTAAGTCGCTTGCCCGGGTTCATTAGGATCGCACCGGCGGGTGTCATTAATGACGCATCGTAGGTAAATACTGCATCTGCAATATTTGGGTTGTCTTTGTCCATCCATATAATATCAACACCATAACCCGCTAACAAATCGGAAAAAACTTTGTGTTGAGCAAGGACTTTGTGGCGATCAAACGTCGGCCCATAGTTCCAGACAGCCGCGTCCGCTTCCAGTAATGCCACTCCGGGTCTGCTTAGTGCAACACGACGTAATGCGCTTGTCATCGATGATACACCGTACATTATTCGTTGCCCTGCTTGCGAATCAAGTTGGGCATGTCGGCAGCGCATAGCGACAGTGCATCTTCAGTGGAAATGGAGGTACAAAATTCACCATGCATGGAAGCGACCGCCATTTGATGAACCACTTCTGGTTCATGATCGACGCCATCCAGCCCAACGCGGTTGGTGGTGGCACAGGCATCTTCAACCAAATAGGTATCGAAGCCCATGTTGCCCGCCATACGAACGGTAGTTTCGACGCAAAAATTGGTGAAAAAACCGGCCACTACTAATCGTTTGATGCCTGCACGGCGTAATTGCACTTCGAGGGAGGTTCCAATAAACCCGCTATTGACGTCCTTGGTGACTACGATGTCATTACCTTCAATTTCAACCCCATCGATTTGTCGGCCTGTTTCGAGTGATAACTTCAATGGTGATGCGGCCT
The DNA here is from genome assembly GCA_041688005.1 of Gammaproteobacteria bacterium. Lineage (GTDB taxonomy): Bacteria > Pseudomonadota > Gammaproteobacteria. Next base: position 15,954 of record JBDNJA010000134.1, on the reverse strand, counting down.
CACGAGAGTCATGGCGAGTAAAGGCGACCTGATTGCCAGAATCGCGAAAGCTCTTTAACAGGCTTCGCATTTTATCTTCAGCATCAGGGTTATTACGGCGACCATTTTCCCCGCCCCAGTGCTGAAGAACATTGACCCCTACCTGAACATCGATGAACAGCAGGCAGCTATCGTTTCCAAATTTTGTAATCATTATCTATTATCTACAAGTTTATCTGCATGGCTATACACAAGTTTAGTTTAATCAGACCCTCAGAACTATACAATGGTATAGCTAGCTTACATTTGGCCGGAATCAATAATGTCCAATGCTGGCTCGAGAAAAACTTTGAGTGGTAGAGAACGATTAATCGAAGCAACCCTTATCTGTCTGGCAGATCAGGGTAGTCGGAGCACTAGGTTACGCAAAATAGTGTGGGTTGCTGGCGTAACACCTGGGTTGGTTCGGCACTATTTTGAATCTAAAGATACGCTACTGGTTGCAGCCTACCAAAAGTTTAATCGTGATATTGTTTTGCGGCTAGCCAGTATCGAGTTCGCGCAAGACTGGTCGATAGAACATTTCAACCCCTAGTCATATCGCAGATCGGTTGCTTTACCGCTGAATACGCGATAAACAAACACGGTGTAACATAAGATCATGGGCAATGTTATTACGATGCCAACCAAAACGAACTCCAATGACTTTTCATCCGATGCGGCTTCCCATATAGTCATTCTGCCAATAATAATATCGGGATAAATACTGTAAGCTAGGCCAATCGCGGCAAGAATACAAATCAGTGTGATGCTCACAAATACAGACCATGGAATCGTTCTGATCAACGGGTTGGATGCTTTCAATAGCCAGTAAACCACCACCAATATGATTAGACTAAAAACAGGTATAGGAATCAGTCCAATCAGGTTAGGCATGACAAACCATCGCGCGGCGATTACGTCACTGACAATGGGTGTCGCTATAGAGATGAGGAGTAATCCAAGTGCCATTGGAAAAAGCGCTGCTCTGGCCCAACATAATGCTTTTTCGAATAATTCATCTTCGGTCTTAATCAGCAACCAGCCAGCACCTAGCAACACATACAAAGCTGGCAAAGCAATCGCAATCAACACGGCAAATAACATACTGGTACCATCCGCCCTTAAACCAGTTATATAGTGACCTAGCATCCAACCTTGCGAACAGGATGCTATGATTGAACCAAGGAAAAAAGCCTTGTTCCACATCGGTTTTTTCTTATCACCCGCCTTTACCCGAAAATCAAAAGCAACCCCGCGTAAAACCAGTCCTATCAACATGAATGTTACAGGCAGATATAACGTGGTTAAAATTTCACCATAGGCTTGAGGAAACGCGATCAACAATACGCCGATACCAAGCACTATCCAGGTTTCATTGGCATCCCAGAAAGGGCCAATACTAGCGATCATGATGTCTTTATGATTATCCTCGGCAAATGGTAATAACATGCCAATGCCCAGATCATAACCGTCCAGTATTACGTACAGTAATAAGGAAAAACCCATTATAAAAACAAATATAATTGGCAGATTGGATTCCATCACACAACCTCCTGTTTATCGGCATTATTGCCATAGCCAGGTAACAAAGAAAGTGACTGAGCTGGTTTGGCCGATAGGTAACGCAGCGCACCAATATAAGACACTAGAAGAAAAAGGTAGACTGCTAGATAGAGAATCAGCGTGCCCAACACCATACCTTCCGGGTGCTCGGCTACCACTTCGTCGGTTCGTATCAAACCGTACACAATCCACGGTTGACGACCTATTTCCGTTACATACCAGCCAGCTAATACCGCGATCCAACCCGAAAAAGTCATCAATGACAGTACCTGATGGTGAATTTTCTCGAGGCTGCCAGTTCGCAAAATACGAAACAACATCCACCAGGATACGATAAGCATCAAGACACCGACCCCAACCATGATTCTAAAAGACCAGAACACTACAGCCACCGGGGGATGGTTGCCTTCAAATTCATTCAAACCACGAACCTCACCATCTACTTTGTGCGTTAATATCAGACTGGCAAGTGCAGGTATTTCGATAGCGGCATGTGTAGTGCGGGCCTCTTCATCTGGAAGTCCAAATAATGTAAAAGGCACTCTTTTTTGAGTCTCCCAAACAGCCTCCATAGCAGCCACCTTCGCAGGCTGATGTTCGAGCGTATTCAAGCCATGCAGATCACCAATAAATATCTGCACCGGGGTAAGAATCGCCGCCGCTATAACACACACTTTCAAAACCTTAAATGTTGCGGGTCCGTCAACAGATTTAAGCATGCGCCAGGCACTGACACCGGCGACAAAAAATGTTGCTGTCAGGAGACAAGCAGTCACCATATGTGCGAGTCGATAGGGGAATGACGGATTGAAAATGACCTCGACCCAACTATCGACGAAAACAACACCCTCTTCCATACGAAAGCCTGTCGGTGTTTGCATCCAGGAGTTGAGGCTTAAAATCCAAAACGCCGATATCGTGGTGCCGATCGCCACCATACAAGTTGCAAATAAATGGACTCGATTTGAGACTCGGTTTCTACCGAATAACATGATGCCAAGAAACGACGCCTCGAGGAAAAAAGCTGTCAGCACTTCATAACCGAGTAAAGGCCCTGCGATATTTCCAACACGCTCCATGTATCCAGGCCAGTTAGTGCCAAACTGGAAGCTCATAGTAATACCGGTCACGACGCCAAGCGCAAAGGTAAGGGCAAAAATTTTAACCCAGAATAGATAGGCGTATTCCCATGTCTTATCCTGAGAATAGGTAAATCGTAAACGGAAAAATAACAATATCCAGGCAAGGCCTATCGTTATTGAAGGAAACAAAATATGGAAACTAATATTGGCCGCAAACTGAATTCGCGATAGAAGGAAAGGATCTATATCCATAGCTTAGGTAAACTGATAAACGTATCTCAATTGATACAAACTTATTCTAATATAAGCACAACACAATAATATGACTATTCAAGTTCTTCATGCTAAGCATCCAGTTTACGCATGGTTCGTTACAGAACATACCGCGCAGGGGTAGAGGATATATTGCATCAAAATTGCTGACGACTTTTTAGATCAATAAATGGAACCAAAATATTTTTTTGATATGCGGACCTCTGTGTTATTCGGCCATACCAGATTATTACATTTGGTGGTTTTTCTACTGTAGCTCCCATTTCAAAATATCGATACAGGCAGGTAGCGCAGCAGATATCAGCCATTGAGAATTGATTACCGGCTAAATAATTTTGATTGGATAAATGCTGGTCTAATTGCTTAAAGTGATTTTCACAAGCGGCTTTACTTGCTTCAATTTTATGGCGGTCCCTATTTTCTTCAGGGGTTCGGTAGAAGCGCCAGAATAAATCAACGAAGGCTGGTTGAAGCGAAGCAAGTTCCCAATCCATCCAGCGCTCAATCCTAGCTTGTTGAAAGTGATTCGCAGGAAGAGATTCTTCAGTCCCATGCTGTGCATAAAGGTAGCGAATGATGCTATTTGACTCACAGAGGATCGCATCGCGATCGACTAGAACAGGGATTCGCGAAAAAGGGTTAAGTGATTTGAAATCAACAGTCTCTAAATCACCTGGGTTACTGCCAACATCATACTGATAATATTCGATGCCCAGCTCGTCTAATGCCCACATAACTTTCTGAACATTATAAGCGTTAGGTCTACCCCATAATTGCATCATCATTAAATTCCTAGCTGCTTCTTAACATTAGCGAAGGCCTGTAATGCAAATTCGATTTGCTGCTGTGACAGCGCGGCAGATATTTGGGTTCGGATCCTTGCCTTGCCCTTGGGTACAACAGGAAACGAAAAAGCCACGACATAGATGCCTTGTTCTAGCATGGCATCGGCAAACTGACTGGCGAGTTTAGCGTCGTAAAGCATGACTGGGACAATGGGGTGTTCGCCGGGTTGTAACTCGAACCCAAGTTGTTCCAGACCTGCGCGAAATTGAGCGGTATTTTCTCTCAGTTTATCTCGAAGCTCATCCGTCTCAGCAACTAAATCTAATGCTTTCAAAGCTCCCGCAACGACTGGTGGTGCGACGGTGTTGGAAAACAGATAAGGGCGTGAACGTTGGCGTAATAAAGCGACGATTTCTTTTCTGGCACTGGTGTAACCTCCGCTAGCACCACCGAGTGCCTTGCCTAAGGTGCCGGTTGTTATATCGACACGATCCATGCAATTACGATATTCATGTGTACCTCGCCCATTGTCACCAATAAAGCCGGTAGCATGGCAATCGTCGAAATGAACAATGGCTTGATACTGGTCTGCCAGATCGCAGATTTCGTCGAGCTTTGCGATGAATCCATCCATCGAGAATACACCATCGGTTGTGATTAGTTTGAATCGGGCCCCATTTTTATCGGCGAGTTGCAACTGTGTTTCGAGATCAGCCATGTCCGAATTTTTGTAGCGATAACGGCTGGCTTTGCACAAACGCACACCGTCGATAATACTGGCATGGTTGAGCTCGTCGGATATTACCGCGTCCTGCTCGTCGAGTAGTGTTTCGAACAAGCCGCCATTGGCATCGAAACAGGAAGGGTACAAAATAGTGTCTTCCATACCCAGGAAATGGCTGAGTTTATCTTCCAGTTGCTTATGGATGACTTGCGTACCACATATAAAGCGTACCGATGCCATACCATAACCCCAGCGATCGAGGCCAGCTTTGGCTGCTGCATTGACGTCAGGGTGCTGGGCCAGCCCAAGGTAGTTATTCGCGCACAGGTTTAATACTTCCCGGCCATCGACTACGCCAATGTTAGAACCCTGGGCCGTGGTAATTTGACGCTCCTGTTTCAACAAACCGACTGACTCGATGCTGTCTAATTCCTGTTTGAGATGTTGTTGTAGTTTGCCGTACATGATTGTTCCTTTGTTAGATTGCCCGCTAATGTCGTTGGGTTAAAGGGTAGGGTGGATTAGCGATAGCGTAATCCACCATTTCGAGATCACTTCACGGCATGTGCGTCGGATTAATTGATAAGTGATAGGCGATAAGGCTGCTAACCCAACCTACCCCATTTTTTAAATTACTCAACGGCGTTAAGTTGCCCAGGTAAGAATAACTTTGCTGCCTTCGCCTGAATTCATGGCATCAAACCCTTGCTGAAAATCGGTGTAGTTAAGGCGGTGAGTGATCACCGGTGAAATATCCAGACCCGATTCGATCAGTACCGACATCTTGTACCAGGTTTCAAACATTTCGCGGCCGTAAATGCCTTTCAAGGTCAGCATATTGAATATTACGGTATTCCAGTCGATAGCGACGTCTCCGCCAGGGATACCTAGAATGGCCACCTTGCCGCCATGGCACATATTGCGGAGTAAATCACGAAATGCCTGTGCATTGCCGGACATTTCGAGACCAACATCGAAGCCTTCTGACATCCCTAGTTCTTGCTGAACGGTCGCCAGATTTTCGGTGCGTACATCGACTATTCGAGTCGCACCTAATGTCGATGCCAGCGCCAAACGAGTTGGGTTGACATCGGTGATGACAATATGTCTGGCGCCTGCGTGACGACATATTGCAGCGGCCATAGCGCCGATGGGCCCGGCGCCGGTGATCAGTACGTCTTCGCCCAGCAAATCAAATTGCAGCGCGGTATGCATTGCGTTGCCAAAAGGATCAAAAAGGGTGGCGATATCCAGGTCGATGCCCGAACGATGTTCCCATACGTTTGACATAGGCAATGCCAGATACTCGGCAAAAGCGCCTGGTCGATTGACGCCTATGCCGCTGGTATGCGCGCACAGATGGCGCCGGCCGGCGTGGCAATTTCGACAACGGCCACAAACCACATGTCCCTCACCAGAGACAATTTGGCCTGGATGAAAATCAAGTACGTTAGAACCGACTTCAACAATTTCACCGACAAATTCATGACCGACAACCATGGGGACTGGAATGGTTTTCTGTGCCCAGGCATCCCAGTTGTAAATATGCAAGTCGGTACCACAGATTGCGGTACGTAATACCCGAATCAGTACATCGTTTATACCAAATTCCGGCATCGAGACGTCTTCTAGCCATAAACCGGTTTCGGCATGTCTTTTGACAAGTGCTTTCATAATATTTCCTGGTGAAATGTCTGACCTGTTCGGATAGTATCCTGGAACAATTCCGGTATATTAGAAAACTAATTAGCAATATACAAGAACTAATTCTTTTATAAGAGAATAAAATGGCAACAACAACACTAAATACAGACGAAACAACTGATCTTACCAGCCAGGTATTGCAGGACAGAGTTACCGCATTACGTAAGAAAAACAAATTAACTCTGAATCAGCTGGCTGCGTTATCTGGTGTGAGTCGATCGATGCTGAGTCAAATAGAGCGTGGACAGGCAAATCCAACGCTGGGGGTTACTTTCCGAATTGCTCAGGCATTTGGCATTAGTATCGGTGAACTAGTCGAACAGGCAGACAGCAGCGCCAATATCGATATTGTTCACGCAGACGATCCAAACAATCTATTTCGTGGCGATAAGGAATGTAAGATTCGGACGCTGTCGCCGCTTCACACGGGAAAAAGCGTCGAATTCTATGAATTGAAAATTGCAGCTAAATCAAACCTGAAAAGTGCCGCGCATATTGAGGGTGCCCGAGAATTACTCACTGTAACCCAGGGCAGTGCCAGTATCGAATCGGGTACTACGCATTGTGTTCTTGGCGTTGGCGACTCGGCCCACTATCGAGCTGATCTGGAACACTGCATCGAAAATACCGGCAAAGACGAGCTGGTGTGTTTTTTGGTAGTTACCTATCAATAAAATAGAATAGAATGTCATCACTGCTGGTTGATACTGGCATGTTGAAGTGATTGATCTAGTGTGATTGTCCGGCCCAATGATCAAGCTTATGACACAGCGCATTGGTAACGGTTCTTAATAGCAGTGTAAAAATACACAAGGTCACGAGCGCTGCGAACATTAAATCAATTTTGACCCGACCATTAGCCAGTAGCATTAAGTAACCCAGCCCTTGTGACGCACCCACCCACTCTCCAATAATTGCGCCGATGGGCGCATAGACAGTCGCAAGACGGATACCTGACGAGAGTGATGGTAGAGCAGCGGGTAACCTAACTTGAATTAGGGTGTTAAATTTAGTCGCCCGCATACTCTGGGCCAGGTCCAGAAATCCTTTTGGTGTAGCGCGCAAACCATCCAGAAAGCTGGAGGCAACGGGAAAATAAATAATCAGAATAGTCATCGCAATTTTAGAGCCTAGCCCATAACCAAACCAGAGCGTTAATATTGGGGCAAGAGCAAACACAGGGACAGTTTGACTGATCACAAGTATCGGCATCATATAGCGTGTTGCTGTGGCAGACATGGTGAGGTACATAGCGGTAGCAATGCCCAATAAAGTGCCCAGTATTAAGCCGCCAACAACCTCAATCGCAGTCACCCAAGCATGCATAGCAAGCAAGTCGGAATACTTCACTAACGCTTCGGCCACCGCTAATGGGCCAGGTAGTATGTAACGTGGTATCTCTGTAACCCAAACCACTAGCTGCCAGCCAATCAAAATGATCAAAACCGAGACAGCGAGGTCTCTAGCGTTGATTTTTTGCATGCTGATCGGCGTGTCTGACTTCACTGTATTGCCTGAGAAAATAATACGAATATAATTACGATTTCAATACCCTCAACAACTCTGCCTGAGCGGTCAATGTTATGGGATGTTCTACCTGGCGGGGTGGTAAGTTTTCGGGTGTTTGATGGTTATGAATACCGTTATGGGTCATCACAAAAAGGTGATGCGCGAGGCGGATCGCTTCAGCTGGATCGTGGGTCACCAGCAGTACGGTTTTGTCTTTTAGCACATCAAAAGCCAGAGACTGCATGTCGTCACGGGTGCGTGCATCTAAAGCTGAAAAAGGTTCATCTAACAAAACGATCGGTTGATCCTCCATAAGAGTGCGTGCCAGTGCAACCCGTTGGCGCATGCCGCCTGATAGTTGGTGAGGTCTTTTATATTCATGAGCACCAAGGCCGACTTGATCAATAAGACGATCAACGGCCTGCTTGTAGTAAAGGGTTGAATTTTTTTCATGCCGAAGGCGCTGACCCAGCATGATATTTTGACGAACATCTAACCAGGGAAAAAGTAGGTCAGTTTGTGCCATGTAGGAAATCACATTAGCAACATCATTAGTCCCTTGATTATTATCATGATCGGCTGCTATAAATTCTGGATTAGCACGAATTTGGCCGTTAAATTGACCGCCAGTTGATAATCCTGCTAACAACCTTAGCAGGGTCGATTTGCCAACACCGGAAGGACCTAGAAGGCAAGTCCAGCAACCTTGCTTTAGTTCGAAGGATATATCAGAAAATAATAGGCTTGTGTCACGCTGAAAGCTGCCGGTTATGCTTAATCCGACTAACGTTGACTGCCTATTATTGACCAACATACTGAATCACCCAGAGTTGCCAAGCCGAAGGCCCATGGACCAAAAATTGGCTTCCAGTTGAGTCGCTGTTTTAAAGCGCTCGCACAGTACGGGCCAACGTGGATTTTGCTCCGGCTGGGGGCCAAGCTTTGCATAGCCGACCTGCTCGATAAGCAATGCTACTGAAATACAAACAGGCTTATAGCTGTCAGAGTGATAGCTATCGATCCATTCGCGATAAAGCGGTTTAGTGTCGTGACATTGCGACAATCGATAGCCAATATCCGCATAACCAAAAACACAGGGTGCGAGTGTTGCAAGCAGGTCGAGGAGGTCTCCAGACAAGCCCGCATCCATAACATATCGAGTGTAGGCGAGGTTTTCAGGTTCTTCTGTAGCCTGTAATAATTGCGCTTCAGTGATCCCTTCACGCGCACAAATTCCAACATGAAGTTGAACTTCTTCGTTGATTAACGCATTGACCGTCACTGCCGCACCCCGCATTTGTTCGGGTGTCTCCGACTTAACAATGGCAAGCGCCCAGGCGCGAGAAAAATGAATCAGAAAAATATAATCCTGAATCAGGTAAGCAATGAAAGCAGACCGAGGAAGGCTGCCATCACCGAGGCCTCGGACGAATTCGTGGTCAACATAATCTGACCATGATTCGCCGGCGGCATGACGCCAACCAGAAAATATTTTAGATCCGAAATTTTCAGTGCTTTTGTTGATTACAGTCATTGGGTAACATCAATCGCGAGACGACTAACAGGCAATGCCTCGCCCTCTAATAACCCCGCTTCTGAAAAGAAGTTTTCCATCTTACGATATCGACCCGCATCAAAAGCAGCAGGACGAAGTGCAAATCGTGGCAGAGTATCAGCCCAGGCGCGTTTATTTAATTCGTCCTGAAGTTCTATCGCCGTGCTGGAAAAGATCTCCCAGCTTTGTTTTGGGTGGTTGACAATATATTGTGTGGCTTTTTCTGTTGCAGCCAGAAAACGCGCAATTTTATCTTTATCCATGTTGTCTTTATGGGCGACGTAAATGAGTTCATCGTAAGCAGGCAAACCTTCTTCCTCGACGTAAAAACAGCGACCGGGCACGCCTTCGATTGCCATTTGATTCAACTCAAAATTTCGGAAGGCACCGATTACGGCATCAACCTGTTTTGACATCAGTGAGGGTGATAGTGACCAGTTCACATTGACCAGTTCTATGTCATCGATACTTAGGCCATTTTTTTTCAGTAGGGATGTTAAAACCGCTTCTTCAACACCAGCAACAGAAAACCCAACTTTTTTACCTTTTAAATCAGCAATTTTTTTAATTGGCCCATCTTTCAATACCAGTAAACAATTTAATGGTGTGGCAATTAATGTGCCTACACGGATTAGTGGCAGTCCTTGATGAACTTGCATGTGCAATTGAGGTTGATAGGAAACAGCTAGGTCTGCTTTCCCAGCAGCCACTAGTTTTGGTGGATCTGAAGGATCGGCTGGTGGAATTATTTCCATCTCCAAACCCTGTTCTGAAAAGTAACCTTTTTCTTGAGCAATAATAATAGGGCCATGATCAGGATTGATAAACCAGTCAAGAATAATAGTCATTTTGTCAGCCGCAAATGACTGCGATGTAAAGGTAAGGACTAGCGTCAGTAAGATTTTTTTCATAATGGTCTCTTTGATTAAGTGGTGAAGGTTAATTTGGTTCTTAATTTAACGATATGGTTGAGTGAGTTTGATCCACTCCCTAACTTGTTGTTTAGGGTTAGCGTTGAGAGTGATATCGGTGACTAGTGCAACGACATCAGCTCCCGCATCGAACACGCCTTGGGCTCGTTGCAAACTGAGTCCTCCAATACCAACGAGGGGCGTATCGCCTACACAGCTTTTCCAATGTGTAACTCGATCTAAACCCTGAGGTGCCCAAGTCATTTTTTTAAGGATAGTGGGATATACAGGCCCTAGAGCGATATATTCTGGGTCGAGCTTTAATGCTCTTTCTAACTCGAGTTTACTATGTGTGCTAATGCCAATTTTAATCTTGGCTTGTCGAATCGAATCAATATCTGCAATATCTAAATCCTCCTGACCGAGGTGAATAAAATCACAGCCAAGTTCAATCGCCAATTGCCAATGATCGTTTAATATCAATTGACAGTTAGCCTTTTCTGTTAATTCTTTGGCCAATACAATCTGCTGTCGTAGCTCGGCCTCAGGCATTGATTTAATTCGTAACTGAACTAACTTAATACCAAGAGGTAATAAACGGCGAAGCCATTCAACGCTGTCAAAAACTGGATAAAAAGGGTCTAACTGCTTATTTTTTATCACAGTTGTCATGTTAGGTTTCATGACAGATTTCATAATAAGAACGCCTTACCAATCACGGGTGTAGAAGGTTGGGCCATGTCACTCATTTCAATGGGCGTTGATAAAAAGGCTGCTCGTCCAGCGCTAACTGCATCTGAAAAAGCTTTAGCCATGGTGACTGGATCACCAGATTTGGCGACAGCAGTATTGAGCAACACTGCATCACAACCTAATTCCATGGCTTGTGCTGCCTGTGAAGGCAGGCCAATACCTGCATCGATGATAAGAGGCACATCGGGAAAGTGGGCTCGCAGTGTGCGGATTCCATAAGGGTTGTTAAGCCCACGCCCTGATCCAATGGGTGAACCCCAAGGCATTAATACTTCGCAACCAACCTGCAGCAGTTTGTCAGCCAAAACTAAATCTTCGGTGGTATAGGGAAAGACTTCAAAACCGTCTTCACAGAGAATTCTAGCGGCTTCAACAAGCCCAAAAATATCGGGTTGTAAGGTGTCAGAATTACCAATCACTTCCAGCTTGATCCATCGAGTATCAAAAACTTCACGGGCCATATGAGCCGTAGTTACCGCCTCTTTGACGGAATAGCAGGACGCAGTGTTGGGTAATACTCGAATTCCAAGGCCTTTAATCATATCCCAAAAATTTTGACCCGCACCAGATCCCCCGGCTTCACGCCTTAGGGAAGCCGTAACTATTTGAACCTGAGAATGCCGAATAGCGTCTGTTAGAATGGCAGGTGATGGGTACTGCGCGGTGCCTAGCAACAAAGCGTTATCAATTTCTACGTTGTAAAAATTTGGCATTGTTTAACCGCCTCCGATGGGTGCAACTACTTCAAGTCGATCGCCTTCATTTAATACGGTTCCAACACGAGCTTGCTTATGCACGATAGTGTCATTGAGTGCAGTCGCAATGGCTGAATTGATGTAGTCACACTCAATTAAAATTTGATCGAGCGTTGTGCTTTTAACTTCGCAATATTGGCCGTTTAAGACAATGCGCATAGTTTGACCTCTAAAAATTTTGACTCATCTAAAATAGCCTGAGAAGCAAGTTTGGCAATGGCAGGCCCAAGTAAAAAACCGTGCCTATAAAGACCATTCACATAGAGCGTATTTTTATCACGGCGCAACTGGGGCAGGTTATTAGAGAAGGCAGGTCTGACATCGACCCCAATTTCTACAATTTCAGCTTCACCAAAAGCAGGATGCAATGCATAAGCAGCACTCAGTAATTCGAGCATAGAGCGGGCACTAATGCGGTGACGTTCATCATTTTCTATCATGGTGGCGCCCAGCATGAATAGGCCCTCTGCTCGTGGCACGATATAAAGTGGATTCCTTGGGTGAACGAGCCGCACTGCTCTCGACAGGCTGATGTCATTGCTTTTAAGCAACAACATTTCACCCTTCACACCGCGTAGTTCAGGTAGATCGTGACGCGCGCCATAACCACGGCAATCGATGACATAATCACTATTACAGTCAGCTGCAGTAATAGATTGCTCAAACTGTATATCGACATCTTTTGTAGATAAATAATCAACTAACTGTTGTAGTGCCAGTCGTGAATCTAAATGTGCTTCGTCAGCGTAAAACAACCCTCGTTCGAATCGGCCACTTAAGTCGGGTTCCATTTCATTAATCTCAGGGCCATTTAACCATCGATGGTTTTCAGTCAGACTTGCATAGCGCTGAATATCTCGTTTATCCCGTTGCATCGATAAAACTAAGCTACCGTTTCTTTTAAGGTTGCTGGTGTGTTGATCCCACCATTCAATTGATTCGATACCATGGTCGAGCACCCATTGTTCGGCGCTTTCGGATTCACACCAGGGCGCTAGCATTCCACCGGCATACCATGAGCAAGCATTGCTGCCGATCGCATCTGACTGTTCGTATAGCGTGACTGAAACACCCTGATCAACCAGCACGCAAGCACAGGTTAAACCAGCTACTCCAGCCCCTATTATTGAAACATTCATAATTTAATTAAAAAGGTTGTTGTCATTTTATTGCCAAAGGCTATGAAAATGATGGACTGGACCATGACCTTTTCCAATGTGCAATTGATCGGCACTAACAATGGCCTGATTAAGGTAATTATGGGACAAGTGAACCGACTCCACGAGAGGAATGCCTTTCGCAAGGTGTGCGGCAATGGCTGATGACAGCGTGCAACCAGTACCATGTGTGTTCTTAGTGTTGACTCGAGCTGACCGGAAACGCGTAATAGGACCATTTCGAACAATCAGCAGGTCGACACATTCATCGCCTTTGGCATGACCGCCCTTCATCAACACTGCTTTTGCACCCAGTTTAATTAATGCTTCTCCTTGCGCTTGCATGGCGGCTTCATTGTCAGCCACATCACACTGAAGCAAGGTTGCCGCCTCAGGTAGGTTTGGAGTCAATAAGAAGGCGATTGGGAGGAGTTTTATTTTGAGTGACTCGATGGCGCTTTGTTGTAAAAGCGCATCGCCTGACTTAGCCACCATGACTGGATCTAGCACGACAGGAATAGTTGATTGGCTTAATTGTTTGCTGACAGCAAGGATGATTTCAGAGGATGACAACATACCAACTTTAATGGCAGCGACATTAATATCATCTAGAACGGCTTGGATTTGTTTAGTAATAATATCGACAGGAATATCATGAACAGCGGTGACCGCCTGGGTATTTTGTGCGGTGATGGCTGTGATGGCACTAGCGCCATATACACCCAATGCGGAAAATGTTTTCAGGTCGGCCTGGATACCGGCGCCGCCACCGCTATCAGAACCAGCAATCGTTAGCGCAATCGCTGTTTTTTGATGAAGAAAGCTGTGTTGAAGTGCGTTTTGTGGGCTGACCAATGTTTATCCCTCTGTGACTGAACAGGCGAGGAATGTGGTGCTGCCGGCGGAGACTAGCGAATACCATTCCCTTCGCCAGCATTACCCGGTGCAGGTTCAATGGGTCGACAATTGTCTCTCAGCCATACGGCCCCCCAAGGTGAGGCGAATACTAGCAACAATGTACTTTGCTCGCAACCGGCAGTCTTCTCCAATATGAGATGAGCCTGAACGGGGTACGTGATTCTAATATTAGAGAAGACTTGGACAAGGCTCAACATAGCTATTATGCTACTTATACGCAACTCTGTTCGGGCGAGTGGCCCAGCTTGTCGGCAAGCTGGACGAGCGTACGCAATCTGCAAGAGATATCCCACGGAGTGAGGTGTTCGTAAAGGCTGCTTTGCGTACACATATTAACCTTGTGTTACAAGTTGGCACTTGAAACCGCCTAACAATCAAAATGCAGATGTCTGATAAAAAAAGATTAGCGGCCGACCTCCTTGGCAAGATAGTGCTCGCCCGTTTCCTCGAAATTCCGTTGCGGACGTTCGACCAACGGGTAAAAAAATGGGAGCAATCCCCCCAGTTTGACGCCTTGAAAAGTTGCCTGACCGTCAGGCAACTGCCGGGCGCGCAGACGGCGCAGCAGATATTGCCGGAAGCGCGACGTGCGCTTGGACATGCCGTGTTGGTGGATGGCGGCGTTACATTTTTCTATCACAGCGAAAGTTATGGGCGTGAATACCTGTTCGACGATGAAGCCTTGGCGGGCATTCTGTCGCATTCGGTGAACGGCATGGAACTGGCGCGGCTGGTACGGCGCCTGCGCCTGATCAACACCCGCAACCGGATAAGCGGCGCGATCGTCCGAAAATTGATCGAAGCCCAGGCGGATTACGTGCGCAGCGCAAACCCGCTCGCGCTGCGCCCCTTCTCACAAGCCCAGGTTTCTGCTGCACTGCGCGCCGAAGCCGGGATCGAAGTGATTGTTGACGGGAGCCGGATCTCCCGGCTGATCCGTAAACTGTCGATCATCCTTCCTGACGGGAAAGAAGTTGACCTGCGTTCACTGTGCCCGAAATCGCGCCAGGTGCATTGTTATTTTGTGGATCATATGATAAAAATGGAACGCGCGCTCATGATGGAAGGAATAATACGTGCGCCGCTGAAGGATGGCGAAATAGCCGCCGAGATCGATAGAAAATTTGCGGCCAAGCTTTCGCGGCGTTCTGTGGCTTACATCCGGCATGACCTAGGTATCCCAGATTATCGCGACCGCTACCATAAAGGAGATTATTTGACTGCCACGACAGGTTTTTCATCCTTGCAGCCGCTGACGCGCCAGGGCGTGCTGGCTAGCGCTCCGTCGGGGTCAGGGGTGTATGAGATAAGAACGCAGGATATTCAGGCGAGCGTGTGCAGCGTGGTGTATATCGGCAGCGCGGGCAATCTGCGCAAGCGGCTGGGCGACCACTTGCGCGGCAGCAGCGGCAACCCTTCGTTGATGCAAATCATCGCCGCAGGCGCCAAGTTCCGTTACCGGCTTGTGTGCAATGAATGGCGCGTACTGGAGCGCCAGGCGTATCTGGCGTTCTGCACTACATTTGGTGTACCGCCAGCGTGTAACCGCATGAGTCCCTGAATTAGGGATAGCATGGATGGGGTGGTATGCCACCTCCAATAAGAACTTTAAAAAGCTGGAGTTTCGTTATTAAAGAAGAAACATTGCGCAAGCAAGCAAGCAAGCCTGATAACGGCTTCATCTCTCCTTCATGGTTGGTGGCGGGAGGCATGAAAACGCTCAATGAAGCCACAGAGGCCATAGTACGAGTGATGGGTTTTGACGAGTCCGAGATCGCGCGACGCAAGGCCTTTCTGGAATTTACCACGGAGGATGCCGCACTGCTTCGTGAGCTGCATGCGACTCTGCAAACTCTGGCACCGGATTTCGCCAACGCTTTTTACGACCATCTCCTCGCCTTTGAAGAAACCCGCCGCTTGATCCCGGACGCCGCAACGCTCGAGCGTCTGAAGCGGGCCCAGGCAAGCTACTTCGAGAGCCTAACCGCGGGCGACTATGGCCCCGAGTACATCGCCCACCGCTTACGCGTGGGCGTGGTGCACCAGCGCATCGGGCTCGAACCCAAGTGGTATCTCGGCGCCTATAACAAGTATCTCGGCGGGCTGCTGCCCGAACTCTGGCAGCAGCTCGGCAGCGATCCCGAGGCCTTCATCAACACCTATCGGGCGCTCATCAAAGTCGTGATGCTGGACATAGGGCTTGCCATCGACACCTATATCCAGGCCGACCAGCAAACCATTTT